>JAGXOC010000002.1:43488-94530 GCA_019894665.1 Candidatus Thorarchaeota archaeon | reverse complement strand
TATGTAAGGTTCACAACAATCTTTGCCTGGCTGATGCTATCAGCTGGTATCGCTATTGGTGGTTATTGGGCATACCTTGTTCTAGGTTGGGGCGGCTATTGGGCATGGGATCCCGTTGAAACAACATCACTGATCCCTTGGTTGCTCTTAACAGCATACTACCATGCGAAACCTACCCTCAGAAAGAACGATGTGATTCGCGACTCCTTCCTAGTGATGGCATACATAACCGTGCTCTTTGCTACGTGGACAACAAGAAGTGGGGTCCTCTCTTCAGTTCATGGTTTCGGACTATCACTTATCAGCTGGACCATGTTGGTCACTCTGCTTTCAACCTTCATAATCGGAGTGGTACTAGCAATCTATGCTGGTTTTAGAGACATGACTGACGATGAAGAGTCCTCTGGTCCTGGTTTCTTCGATACTTCCAATGTTCGACTATTATCAATCAAGACTGCTCTAATCGGTTTAATCATAGTAGCTGCAACATCCACAATTGGTGTTGCACTTCCAGCAACGTACAATCTTGGAATTGCTATATTTGATCCAGTGAATCTTGCTGATAGTATGATTGGAATTGATATTGAATTCTTCAGGATCGGATTCTATGTAGCCTGTATTTTCTTCATAGGAGCAGCATTCTTCTGTATGAGAACAAGCTTTCTGAATCATCTTCGACGAGGCATCATTGTACTCATAGTCTTTGGTATTGGTGCTGTTGTTGCAGCACTATCGGTCTTTGGTGGCTTTGGTCCATTACCAACAAACTACTGGCCTGCAAACTTTCTGATTGTTCCAGCAATTGCGGCGATAGGCTTTCTTGTGATTGCATTCATTCGTCAGATGGCTGGAAAAGACGAGATCGTAAATACACGTCAGATTGGACGATTGATGTTACACCTTGGATTGATTATCCTTCTGTTCGGTGTTTTTATGAGCGAGAACGTTGTCTATGAAACCAACTCAGGATATAGAACCAATGAAATCCAAGAAATAGCACCTAATGTCTTTATCCAGGTAGCACACATCAACCTACAGTACTTCATTCACGAACACGACTTCAATATGATTGTTACAATAAATGTCATCGAGAACACAACTCAAGGTATGGTGATAACGGGGATAGGCTACGCCCTTGTCACTGGACATCCGGATTGGAATATGGTAAGTCATCAGGTGTATCTAGACTCAACAGCATTCAGAGATGTGTTCATCGCAGTGACAGGATTTACGACAATTGCACCTGGTATTATGCAGGTCACAATTCATACAAAGATACTACCCTTTGTGTCTCTTGTATGGATCGGTGTCTTTCTGATGGTTGCAGCTATGATTCCAATATTTGGAATTGAAATACAGGGACTTCTCAAATCTCTGAAGGGGAAAGATGGGCATCTTTACTTAGATGGCGATGAAGAGGATAAACCTGACAAACTAGACGCAGAATCTATAGTTTCAGATCTCGAAGGGAACTAGAGTGATTCTCAGTGGTCGAACGTGATGTTCGGCCATCTTTCTCTTTTTTATTTATTTTCAAGAAGGGTTTATACCCCGGACATGTTCAATCATCAAAGACAATTTTGGATGGATAATGATTGGTACAATCCTACGATGTTGCGGTTGTTGGAGCTGGCCCCGCAGGTTCTACTGTAGCTAAGGTTGTGGCTGGAGAAGGTTACCGCACGATTGTGTTTGATAGAAGATCCACTGTTGGTATCCCTGTTCAGTGTGGTGAATTGATCCCTTCACCCTCCGAGGCTCATAGCTTATTCCCTCGTTCAAAGAGGATGCCTCGAGCAGTCCATGTACCAAGTAAGTTCGTCACAAACAGGACTCAAACAATTCGTTTGATCTCACCGAATGGGTCCGCCTACGAGTTTCCTTTTGAAGCTAACATAGTGGATAGAGGCAAGTATGACCAATATCTCGCTCATCTCGCTGAAGATGCTGGCGCGGAGTTTCATTTGAGCTCAACAGTGAAGAAGAGTTCAGTGAGAAACGAGTTGAACGTCAAGACTAGTCACACAGAGATCACAACGAGAGCCAAACTAGTTGTAGGTGCAGATGGTGCTAATTCTGTAGTGGCACAATCACTCGGAAATCACTTTATACACAATGAAGAAGACCTCAGTCCTTCTCTCCAATATGTTATGAGTGGTGCAGACCTCGATGAATCTGTGGTGGATATGTACTTTGGTGGTAAGATTGCACCGGGTGGTTACGCATGGGTAATCCCTAAGGGAGATGGACTAGTTAATGTCGGTTTTGGAATGAGGCGGAGCATAGCCCATGACGACACACCTCTTCGTAAATATCTGAAACGTTTTGCTTTCAAGACTCTAGCGTCATCTCTGAAGGATGCTAAGATTCTTCGTCGGGTCGGGGCCATCATCCCTGTCGGTGGGCCACTCAAGAAGTCATGGTCCGAGAATGTCCTATTAGTAGGAGACGCCGCTGGTCATGTCATGGCGTCGAATGGTGGCGGAATTCCCACGGCTCTCTGCGGGGGTGAGATTGCCGGGGATGTGATAACCGACCATCTAAATACAGGCGTGGCTCTTTCTGAATATGAGGTACTTTGGAAACGCGAGTTTGGGAAGGAACTAGATACCGCGCTGAGCGTCCTTAGAGTCGCTGATACAGTCATGCCTTCAGATGAGATTACTGACATCTGTATGCGACTTGCAGGAGTTAGATTCCTCGAACCATTGATTCGATGTCGATTACCCCTCCCGGTTGATGTCGCATCAAAAACAATGGTAAAGATTCTGAATCAATTCATTTAATTCTTCCGAACTAATAGAGCCGCTTCACAGCAAAATCAGCGAGAAGTAGTAGCAGCTCTTCATTAGCAAAGTCAAATCCACGAATAGCCTCTTTGGCTGCCAGCACGTATTTCTTGGCAATCCCATTTGAATACTCTACTGATTTGTGCTCACTGATTTGGTCGAGTACGAATTCTGTAACCCCATCGTTCATCTTCTGAACAAACTCTTCCTTCTGTTTAGCAGAACAGCTTTCCATAGCATGAGCAAGGACAAAGTTGCTTCGACTTCCTCGTAGGTCGGATAAGACTGTCTTTCCAGTTCCGTTTTGTGTAGCAACAATATCGAGGATATCATCACGGATCTGAAATGAAAACCCAAGCATCTCAGAGTAGTTGATCAAAGCCTCTAACTGAGTCTGATCTGCTTTACCTAGCATGGCTCCAATTTTGGCTGCAGAAACCATGAAAGAAACGGTCTTCATTCTTATGATTTCAAGGGCAGCTTCAGTTGTGTAAGATTGCACCTTGTTCTGACTCATCAAGAGATCGGCTGCTTCCCCTTCACACATTTTGATCCCTCCCGTTGCAACATACGTAAGTAACTCGGGAGTAGACCTCTCACCTATCAATTTGATTGCAATGGCGACCAACAGATCTCCTGCGATGATTGCCATCTTTCTTCCATATTTCTCGTGGGTGGTTTCGACACCACGGCGCATACTATCTTCATCAATAACATCATCATGGATTAGACTAGCTGTCTGAATAAACTCAGTGGCAACTGCAAATGGCAGAGCATCGACTACTGTTCCGCCCACTGCTTCACTACAAAGTATCAGTAACAGTGACCTTAGCCTTTTCCCCCCAGCAAGAATGAGGTGTCGAGTGGTTTCATAGAGTATCGCTGGTTCTCCATCTTCATCCAAAAGGCAGCGCTTAATCTCTTCATTAATGAGGTTGATTCGTGTTCGAATCTTCTCGTTCTCAAGAAGTCCGGTTGTATCCATCAATCTCGTTGTTTCGACCTTAGTTTGTGGTTCAGAACTATTGTAAACAGAAGGTCGCTCAGACATTAGATGATACACCTAGATATTTTTCTTCTAATCGTAAGCACCTTAAAGCAGTTACCTTTCTTCTGCAAGCGTGGTTTGAAAGGCAAGCTTTTTCTATGTGAGGAAAGGTTGTGCCATAATCGGGTGCATACCATGAATTCCAGTGCTGATGAAACTCTAGAAAAACCAGCAAAAGTACGAATCTGGCTTGCTGAGATGAGAGCACCATTTCTAACTGCTGCTATTGTACCAGTCATTTTGGGTACGTGCGTTGCTTGGGCGTATAGTGGGATATTCCTTCTTGATGTATTCTTAATGACACTGATTGCTGGAGTATTCATTCACATTGGCTCCAATATCGCTAATGATTATTATGACCACCTAAGTGGGACTGACGATACCAACGTTGATTTTGTACGTCCATTTACCGGCGGAAGTCGGATGATTCAGCGAGGATGGATGTCCCCCCGCGAGGTCTTTGCTGAGGCTATGGTCTTCTTTGTACTTGGTGGAGGGATTGGGGTCTATCTTGCATACACAAGAGGCATTGAAGTCCTGATACTCGGGGTCATCGGTATAGGATCAGGTTTCTTCTATACTGCACCACCATTCCGCTTCGTCAGTCGAGGATATGGTGAAGTGTTCATTGGTTTGAACTTTGGAGTTCTCATGACTCTCGGAGCATTTTTCGTACAGACTCAGATATTAGCTTGGGAGGCTGTGGTTCCATCGATTCCTGTGGCTATCCTGATTACAGCAGTTCTGTATATCAACGAGTTTCCAGATCACGATGCTGACAGAGACGCTGGTAAGAGAACAATCGTTGTTCGTCTGGGCCGTCAGCGTGCTGCAAAGGGATATGCGGTCCTCATGATTTCCCTTTATCTTTCAATGTTAATTCCAATACTTTTGAATCTCGTAAGTTGGTATACTATTCTAGGTGTAGCGACTTTGCCTATCGCTGTTCTAGCCACACGCACAGCCTTAACACATTATGACCAACCACTTCCACTCACGCCTGCTTATGCAAGTACGGTAGCGAATCACCTTTTTACAGGTCTGTTCCTAGCTTGGTCTTACGTCATGATTGGACTTGGACGAGAACCAATATGCGTTCTAATTTGGGGAATTGTATGCATAACTATCGCATCAGGATTCTACATATTCACTGAGAAAAAAGCCAAGGCTGCAGCTTTGCCTCATGATTAGTTTATAGGGAAATCACACCTTATGAGCCTTCCATAGCGAGAAGTTGGCTCCCATCCAGAATGAGATTTTCCGAGGCTTGACCTGTATGGCAATTCTTGATCCCATTGGATATCCAGGCCCTAGGAAATGCATGTATTTGCTCAAGAACTCATTCATTACTAAATTATCTGCGATTTCCATTTCGACCAGCTGTGCACGTCCCTGTATCATGACCCCACAATTTCCCGCTGGAGACTTTGGATCTCTTTCATCAACGGTCACGCACACTCGTGTATTTCGACGAATGTTGACAACCTTACGACTTTTCCTTGTTGACACCATGTAGATAGATTCGGATTCATCATCCCAGACAAAGAACATGGCTGTTAGATGGGGGTCACAACCCGGCTCAGCTGTACCCAAATACGCAAAGAAACCCTTTCTTAGTATTGAGAGGGCTTCCTCTGGAATTTCTGCAGTTTTTCTTGTGTGAGCCTTAATTGGTTTTGTCTGAAACATCTCATCACACTCTCAATGTCCTTGGTTTTGCCTCACGCCAGTATGTAATTCTCTCAGGTTTTATTCGCACCATCACTCTTGAGATGAAGGCTTTATTTTGCCATGCCAGAGGTAAATCCTGTTCTCTATCATAGTATTTCATGTATCGCGGATATTTCTTGGAAAACAATGAGCGGACTCTTAGCATCCAGAGTCCATAGATGTACATTCTGATGATGCCTAGAGGTGAAATCTCTCCTAGAACCATTGCTTTTCCTCTAATCATTACAGCTCGGTTCCGCATTGGATTGATAGGATCTCTCATATCAACAAGAATAGAAACTTTCGGGTTCTTTTTGACTATTCGATACTTTGCAGAAGCTACAGAGATTCCTACGTATATGTACTTGCCATCGTAAACGAAAATCACTGGAGTCACATGTGATTGACCTTTCGAGCATAACCCTACATACGAAAATTTCTCATTGTGTAGAATACTCTCAACATCTGGAGGGAACCAGGGAACAGTTTCCATGGCTAGAAAGCTGATGACGGAAAGTCCAAGGATAACTGCAAGATAGGCCAACAGTCCCATTAGCAATAATGGTGAGTGTGTCGCAACAGGAATGAGCACCACTGCTGTCGCTCCCCAATAGAGATTGACTGAATCTAGAAACCTGAGTGTACGCACTTCCGAGTATGCCGTATACTCCAAACCCCTCCTCCTTCTTGCAGCATAACTTAATGCAATAGATCTTCTTGCTGCAAACAACGTGGTCACAAATGAGAGTCCCATCCTATAGCTAACATCCCATGCGAGAACGAGAACCAAGACGAAAAGTAACGGGTTTCCGAATCCCGGACCTAAGAAATGTTGAAGGAACGCAGGATCCCAAAATGCGTATGCAATGACTCCAATGAAACATAGAGATCCTACAGCAAGCTCATTAAACCTGTTCAAAAGAAGATCATCCTTGTATTCTTGAAGGACGCGGAGTTCCTGTTCATTTGTGGGGTTCCTGAGACGACGCATAGAGGGTATGACATAGAGGCACCCTGCTGACCAGATGACTGTATAACCAATGATCAAAGATCCTATGATAACTGCCTCAAATGGCATTTGGAAGTAGATGGACGCAAAGATACCTACCGCTTCGACAAGAAAGAGCTGAGCTACAACATCCCATGTTGGAGGTAACCACCTGAAAGGTGGGATTTTGTCTACAATCTCCTCATAGATCCACTTTCGCTGTTTACGCTTGGGGACTTCGGAGACAACAGTCATTATTTTGTAGCTTTGCATGGCTGTATATTTACATATCGAAACTATGTGAATTGTTAGTTAATTCCAAAATCAACCGTAAATCTCATCGAGCCCATCCCAGGTTAGACCCATTGACTCTGCAACCAAGACTGCTAGGTCCTTCACTGTTTTACTGGAACCAGCTTGAGGTAATTGATCATGCATGAAGTCAACACAAGAGGGACATGCAGATGCAACCACATTCGCATTCGTTGCTTCAATGTCCTCGACCTTGAGTTTGTTGATTTCAAGTGCGAAATCAGCATCTACAGCTCTGAGGACACCACCAGAACCACAGCAGAAGCTGTTAGCTTTGTTGTGTGGGAGCTCTTCAAATGTGACACCTGGTAAATGTTCGAGGACTTTTCTTGGCTCTTCATAGAAACCAGCGTTTCTTCCAGCGTCACAGCCATCATGGAACGTTACGGTCATGTCGAGTGGCGTGTTCATGCCTGTGAGCTTTCCTTTGTCTATTAGGTCTGCGAAATATTGAGCACCGTATAGTATCTCAAAGCCATGATCAATACCCAAGAACTCATGATACTCATGAGCCCACATCTTGTAACATCCGGGGCAATTTGTGAATATCCTTTCTACTCCAAGCTTCTTGTAGGCTTCGATGTTGTGTTCAGCTAAAGCCCTCGCTGCTTCAAAGTCACCAGTCATGATCATGGGCGCGCCGCAGCAATACTCCTCTTCACCAAGAATAGTGTAACTCTCACCTATCTTATCCATGACGAGAGTTGTAGCAATTGTGGCTTGGATCGAAACACCCCTGAAGGATGAAGCACAACCAAAGAAGAAAGCAGTCTTTGCTGGGGTTCCTTGTTTATCAAGAACGTCATCCTCGTTGGGATGCCAATAGGACCATCCTTCGATTCGGTCCATCTGAGCTTGACCTTGGATGTTGAAGGTCTTCAACAGAGTCTCTTTTGCCATCTCAAGTTCTTCGGGCCACATCCCGCGTTTCTGGAAATCGGATCTCAACACCTGATAGATTTTCACGAAGGGAATATCTACCTGACAGACCTCTTCACAGCCACCACAGAGAGTGCAGCCAAAGACTGCATCTCGGAGACCTTCGAGACCTTCAGATGGTCTCAGTCGTCCCTGCATTAAAGCTCTGGTCAACATCATCTTGCCTTTACCAGAATAACTATCCCGACGTTTCACTTTGTACGTCGGACAAGCACCATGCCCAACTTGGCAAAAACTACATTGAGCACAAGTAAAGGCGTATTCCTGAAGGTTATGTTCGTTCAGTGCTGGGAAGTCCATAGTTTTTGGTCTCCACGACTTGTGACTGATGGATGAGGACCGGTGCAAGGCACCTTAAAATCTTTCCACTTCAGATTTTATCAACATTGGAACTATTCAGTTCTAAGATTGCTACCATTTTCCTTTCCTGGCAAGGACCTCCGAGACAATTACGACCACAAGTATCAATCCTACCCATGTTCCAACGATAAGAGCGAAAGGTGCGATAGCGACGTCATCAAATATAGAATCATCTGGTTGAGTCGGTGAAGGAGTAGTTACAGACGTTGTTGTAGAGGTAGTGCTTGTTTCCGTTGAAGTGGCAGATGGCGTTACAATAACCATGACTGTATCACTGGCACTATTTCCATCGATGTCAGTTACGATTATTGTGAAGTTGTATGAGCCGGGTATGAGCCAATCGACAAGAATGAAAATTGATGACCCAATCCATCCACCGGAGTTTACAACTGTTCCATTTCTGATTATTGAATAGCTAATCGGATTGATATCTGATGGATTCCAAGTGATTCCGTTTCCAGTCGTCAATTGTTCATACTGAATATCTGCTGGACTATCAAGAACGGGTGGAGTTCCATCAAGGACGAACACTTCCACTTCATCAGATACTAGGTTACCTCCAACATCAAGTACACTGATCGTGTAATTATAATCCCCATAACTGAGACTTCCAACTTGGATGGTGATAATTTCAGAAGAGGAATTCCATGGTCCTGATTGGAGTTCGATCGTGTTTCTATAGATTGTATAAAACTGTGGGTGCAGATCTGAAGGTGTCCATGAAATTTCGAATCCAATCTGACCCTCATCATATGTTATGTCAATGGGTGAGTTAATTGTCGGCAAAGTGCCATCGTAAACAGTAACCCAAACCGTATCGGTTGCGTTATTTGTGTCTGTATCAATTACAAAGATTGTGAAGTTGTAGTCGCCAAGAGCATATCCTTCTACTAGAAGTACCATAACTTCACCACTAGTATTCCAAGAGCCAGATCTAATTAGAACTTCATCTCTGTAGATTTCATAACTTAATGGATTCAAATCGATTGGAGACCAAATTATTTCTGTGCCCAACGTACCTTCACTAATGTGTAAATCATCAGGGTGATTCACATATGGAATCACGGCACTGAACACTGAAACAAACACTTCATCTGTAACAAAGTTGCCTCCAACATCAAAAGCAATGAATGTGAAGTTGTAGGTGTTCTTGGCAAGCCCATCAACATTAACAGAAACTGATTCTCCTGTTGAATTCCAGTCTCCCTCAAGAATTACCGTTCCATTCCTTAGTATCTCATAACTGCTTGGATGAGTGTCTGTCGGGGTCCAAACGATTGAGTAACCCGTTTGCCCTTCTAGGTATGTTATATCTGGTGGACTATCAACCAGCGGAGCGGTTCCATCAACAATCGTGACATTGACTTGGCTTGTTACTGAATTGCTGCTTGCGTCACTCACGTAGAGTGTGTAATTGTAAAAACCGAGTCCAACACTGCTCAATGGAGTGGAAATGTCACTACCATCCCAAACCCCTGAATCAATAGATACATCATTCCGCCAAATTTCATAGGAATCAGGATGTAAATCAGTAACTGTCCATGTTAACCAAACCAGAGCCCCTTCCTCAACTTCTTGGTTCTCTAATGGTGTAATTATTGGTGGGGTATCATCAATGACCGTGACATCAACTTGGTCTGATGCCATGTTGTCAACGATATCATACACAGCAAGTGTGATATTATGTGATCCAAGAGATAGTGTGTCTAAGCCAACAACGATAGCACTTCCATCCCAGCTCCCTGATAACCAACTTGTCATATTATCAAATATCTCGTATCGGTCTGGATAGGCATCACTCGGATTCCAAGTTATATTTGCTGAACTGTCGCCCTCTGATACTATCTTGTCTACAGGACTATCGATTACAGGTGGTGCGACATCATTCACTGTAACTGACACTGCAACATCCAAGCTTCCCGCTACATCATTCTTTCCAGCCGTCCAGATTCTAATTGTATATGCCCCGATTGATGTCGGAGTGAAATCTACTGAGATGGAAATCTCGTTCAGGTTGGAGTTGAGATCACCCGTAGCATTATCCTGTATAGAAGTGGTTGTGAAAGAGAATTGATTATTATCTGCCCAACTAGGTTCAATATTCACATAGAATGCTTGGTCGCTTCTAGTGTAACCTCCAGCGTCAATAATGAGGTTGAAAGGTTCACCAAGAGATGCATCCACTGTCCCTGTAGCGTTTGAGGAGATTGTGAGGGATATTGTACTGTGACAACTGCTGCCACCACACTCCGCTGTTAAATTCGGGTCAGCTATCACCATCGATGCACCTGTAAGCAGAATAATCAGTAGCGCAAGTGATGGAAGGACTAAGGACTTGAATGATTTCTTCAACTTAGCGCCTCCTTCGGTCTACAAGCAAGAGTATTCCAAGCACACCAATGATTATTCCCATTGAAAGCATGACCGCGCTAAATGTTGCAGCTTCCGTTTGTTCATCATCATTAACCGGAATTCCTGATCCCGGACTTGTTGTGGTTGCTGTGGTGGTCTCTGTTGTTGTTGTTGCAGATGGGTCATCAATTGTTACAGTTACAATCACAATGTCCGTTTCAGTGTTCCCTCCACTATCGAAAACAGTGAGTGTGTATTCGTAAGATCCTTCACTCAACCAATCTACATTGATGAATATCGGTTGTCCATCCCATCCACCAGATAGAATGACTACTCCATTGATCTCAATAATGAACAGAGATGGATGAGCATCTGAAGGTATCCAGGTAATGTTGTGACCTGTGGTTGCAACCTGATAGACAATATCTGCGGGACTATTCACAATTGGTGCTGTTCCATCAAGAACAGTAATTGTGACTTCATCAGATACTGAATTATCTCCAACATCAGTAACGATTATCGTGAAAACATGTGTTCCGTATACTAGACCATCACATGATGCTATGATTGATTCTACGCTGGAATTCCATAGTCCTGACCATACCAACACACCATCAATTTGGATCTCATAGAAAATAGGGTTTGAGTCACCTGGGGCCCAGGCTATGATCTGACCGATATCACCTTCATTAATTGCGAAGTCACTTGGTGAGTCAATTGTTGGTGTTGTAACATCATTCACGATCACTATTACTAAGTCTGTTGCTGTGTGATCTAGATCATCATAGACAATGAGTTCAAAGTCATAAACTCCAGCAGATAATCCATCAATGGATATTGAGATTGTTTCAGAACTCGAGTTCCATAGTCCCGATTTGATCAGAATACTGTCTTGGTAAATCTCATACCTTGAGGGGTCTACATCATCTGGCATCCAATTGATCCAATTGTCTGTCGAGCCTTCGTCTATTATCTGATCAGCTGGATGGTCAAGAGTCGGTTCTGGTGGGAATATCACTGTGACATTCACTTCATCTGAAACCCAATTTCCGCTAGTGTCCGTGACTACTACTGTGTAATTGTAGACACCTATTGCTAGTCCATCGATTGATTGAAGAATTGGAGCCCCAGTCCATGCATCTGATCGTATGATAATCTCATCTCTGTAAATGGTGAATGTACTTGGATTCTGATCAGAGGCAACCCATACGATTGTATTTCCAGTTGAGCCCTCTGAGTACTCAATATCATCTGGATTATCAATAATGGGCAACGTATCATCAATTACTGTGACAAAGGTTGTATCTGAAGCTGAGTTTCCACTTGTATCAAAAACGACAACTGTGTAGTTGTACTCCCCAATTGTCAAACCTACGAGGGATGAAGTAATATTACCCCCGCTCCATATGCCTGAATCTATGAGGCTCTCTTCTCTATACAATTCGAAACTTGAAGGATTAAGGTCTGAGGGTGACCACTCCAGGGATGCTAAGGTTCCCTCTGATATCGTAGTGTTGTCTAAGTGGTTTATGACAGGTAAAACAGCATCAACTACTAAGACATCCACTTGGTCTGTTGCAATATTATCAGACGTATCAAACACAACTATTGTTAGATTGTGATTTCCCAACGAGAGAGTACCAAGTCCAATTGTGATTGACGAACCGTTCCATGCATCACTCGAAGATAAGACCTCGTTGTCATAAACTTCATACCTGTCCGGATATGTGTCGGTTGGATTCCATGTTACATATGCTGACATGTTCCCTTCGGACACCTGCATATCTGGAGGACTATCTATAGTAGGTGGGACTGATTCTCCAACATCCACCGCGATATCAATACTCCTTGATCCAGTTTCTGATGCACACCATGCTCTGATTGTATATGATCCAAGGCTTTGTGGTGTGAAAGTGACTTCTACAGAAATTGTCCATACCGATGAATCTAAGTCTCCGTCTTGATTATCCTCAACAAGGGTTGGAGTAAAAGTGAAGTTATCATTATTCGCCCAACCACTCTGAATACTGAAGAAGAACCTACCCCCACCCATTGCAGGTCGAGAGGAATCAATCGTTAAAGTGAATGGAATTCCAATGTATGCATTGACTGTTCCAGTTGCATTTGAGGTCATCGAATAAGCGGGGTGAACAGAATGACACCCTCCACATTCAGCAGTGAAATCCGGTTCTGCAATTGCTGCGGTAGCTCCAAGAAAAAGAAGAAGTGCAAAAGCAGCTGTGATTCCAAGTTTGGCCCTTGTCCTTTGGTTCATGTTTATGGTCCTCAATCGTAGTGTGCCCTACACGGATGAGCGCCTGCAAAATTTGGTTATATAAGCATACTTCAAAATGATTCAAGAAATGTTAGAAATGTAAATAAAAATCGATAGAAGTTTCACTTTGAAAGTGTCATAAAATCATCTCAAATTATGGTCAAGTATCTTGAGAAGATTCGAATTTTGTTACTTTCCCATTCTCTCGCTAGGTCTTTATCTTACTAGTTTCCACGCTACAGACTGTAAGCGGCTCTGTTCATGAGCTCCTAATTTTCAACTCCCGATTTCTTTGGTATAAGTTGGCTTTGAACATCTAGCGGGTCTTTCGAATTATACCTTCTGCAATCAGAAGTACAATAACACCAGTACCAACCCAAGTCAAAATGACAATCAAAACCTGCTCCATTGGGATTGCTGGTGGAGGTGGTGATTCAGAAGTTGTGGTTTGAGTTGATGGAGAAGTAGTCGTTGGATTTGATGAAGTAGCTGCAGCTTCGACCATGACAATGACCAGATCCGCAATAGAATTGCTTCCAAGGTCTGTTACAGAAACTGTATAGTTGTACTCTCCTGGGGAAAGTCCATCTACTGAAATCGATATCGTTTCACTGCTTGAGTTCCATACTCCTGATTTGACTACTAGGCCATCTCTGAAGATCTCATAACTTGCTGGATGAAGATCAGATGGGTTCCATGATATTGTGTGACCGGTTTCACCTTCAATATAGAGGACATCTGCAGGACTATCGATTATTGGTCCTGTCCCATCTTGAACATAGACAAACACAGTATCGCGTGCGCTACTACCTCCAACATCAATCACAAGGACAGTATAATTATAGGATCCAAACTGGTGACCATCCACCGATACAGAGATTGATTCTGAAGAAGAATTCCATAATCCTGATACAATAAGCACATCTTCTCTATAGATTTCGTAACTTGATGGATGAGCATCTGTTGGATTCCAAACTATGGAGTACCCAGTATCGCCTTCGTTGTAGATCACATCTGGAGGACTATCTACTGTAGGAGCACTGCCATCAGAAACATACACGAACACTATATCACTAGCTGTGTTTCCACCAATGTCCAAGACATAGATTGTGAAATTATACGTTCCCAGAATCAGACCATCCACATTGATTGTTATGATTTCAGAAGATGAGTTCCACAAACCTGTCTTGACTTGTACACCTTCACGGAGGACTTCGTAGCTGACTGGATGCAAATCTGAAGGATTCCAGGTAATGTTGTACTCAGTTGCACCTTCACCATAGTAGACATCTGCAGGACTATCGATTATTGGATCTGTACCATCAAGGACAGTTATCAACACGGTATCATTTGCAGAGTTCAGACCAATATCAATGACAACCAGCGTAAAGTTGTATATGCCTAATCCAAGTCCGTCAAGTGAAACCGAGATTGTTTCTGAACTCGAGTTCCATTGACCAATTCTCACAAGTACATCTTCAATATAGATTTCATAACCAGTTGGATTCAGATCGTCAGGAGTCCATGTGATTATTTCTCCAGATTGACCTTCGTTGAGTGATCTATCAATTGGTGTATCAATTGTCGGAGGTGTTGCGTCAGATACTGTGACCCAAACTAAGTCTGAAACAGAATTTCCACCAACATCATACACTATGATTGTGAAGTTATATTGTCCAACAGCTAAACCAGTCACAGAAACGGAGATCGCCTCCGAAGTGGTGTTCCACAAACCAGATTTCTCAAGAACCTCATTTCTGTAGATATCATAACTCACTGGATACGCATCCGAAGGATCCCACGTAATTGACCCGCCAGCATCACCCTCATTATAATTGATATCGCTAGGAGTATCGATTGTTGGGGGTGTTCCGTCCAACACATAGATGAATACGGTATCGATGCCAAAGTTGCCTCCATCATCTACGACCCTAATTGTGTAATTATAATCCCCAACTAGATGTCCATTGACTGATATCGAGATAGACTCACCACTGGAGTTCCATTGTCCAGATTTGACTGGAGTACCATCCAAGTAGATCGTATAGCTGACTGGATGCAAGTCGGTTGGATTCCATGTGAGAGTTCCTCCAGGACTTCCCTCATCGTAAGTGATGTCAATAGGGTTGTCAATTACTGGAGGTGTACCATCGACCACGGTGACCCACGCTGTGTCTGCTGCAGTATTACTGTCAAGGTCTGTGACTAGAGCTGTGAAGTTGTAGGTTCCGAGTGTTAATCCATCAAGCGATATACTGATTGTTTCAGAACTAGAATTCCATGCACCTGATTTCATAAGAACTCCATCTTGGTAAATTGCATATGATGATGGATTGAGGTCCAATGGGTTCCATGTAACGAAGAGACCTGTAGCTCCCTCAGAAATAGTCTGGTTTGCTGGTTGGTTGATTGATGGCACATCAGCATTGTATACTGTAACGGTGACTTCGTCAGTCATCGTATTGCCACCTACATCGACAAGCACAATCGTGTAATTGTAGGATCCAATTGAAAGTCCATCAACAGAAACGGTCATTGTTTCACTAGATGAGTTCCATGTACCTGATTTTACGGGTAGTCCTTCCCGCAGAATCTGATAACTTACTGGATGTAGATCTGAAGGGTCCCAAGTTATAGAATACCCTGTATCCCCCTCTGGATAATCAATGTCTACAGGGCTATCCACGACGGGTGTTGTACCGTCATATACAGTGATATACACTGTATCAATGGCTACCCTTGAAGTTGTGTCATAGACAACTATTGTAACGTTATAGACTCCCAAAGAGAGACCATCAACAGAGAAGGTAATTGTTTCTGAGCTGCTATTCCATAGTCCTGATTTGACAAGAACATCTTCCCGATAGATTTCGTAAGAAGACGGATGAAGGTCATATGGACTCCATGTGATTTGATTGCCACTTGTACCCTCGACTACATCCCGGTCAATCGGACTATCTATTGTGGGGTTTGTGCCGTCAAGCACAGTGACAAGAACTGAATCTGATGCCGTGTTTAGACCCACATCACCAACAATAAGCATGTAAGTGTATGAACCCATAGAGAGTCCGTCGACTGAGATTGTGATAGTTTCTACACTTGCATTCCATAAACCGAATCTAACAGCCAGTCCATCCCTATAGATCGTGTAGTTTTGAGGATTAAAGTCTGAAGGGTCCCATGTGATGGAATATCCAGTTACTCCTTCATCATATGTGATATCGATGGGACTGTCAATTGTGGGTACTGTGCCATCCGAAACGATGACAGCAACTGTGTCAGTAGCTGTGTTAGAACCAACGTCAGTCACCTCCAAAACGTAACTGTATGAACCCACTGCAAGACCATCGACTGAAATGCTTATTGTCTCCGAACTTGAGTTCCATGATCCTGATTTCACTAGTACTGCATCTTTATAGATTATGTAACTGACCGGATTCACATCCGATGGGTCCCATGTGATAGAATATCCAGTTGCTCCCTCATCATATGATACATCTGCTGGGCTATCTATAGTTGGAGATGTCCCGTCATAGACGATGACGTACGCTGTATCAACAGCTGTGTTTGATCCAACGTCTGTTGCTACGATGGTGTAGTTATAGGTACCAACTGCAAGACCATCTACAGATATTGTAATGGTCTCAATGCTGGAATTCCATGCGCCTGACTTCACAGGTGTTCCTTCTCTATAGATTGTGTAGCTGACCGGATGAACATCTGTTGGATCCCATGTTATTGAGTATCCAGTGGCTCCCTCGCTGTGTGTCACATTTGCAGGACTGTCTATGAGAGGTAATGTTCCATCGACAACAGTAACATCTACCTGGTCCCATGCGGTATTACCAACTGCATCCCAAACTGCGAGTGTTATGTTGTGAGTCCCAAGTCCAAGTGAGCTAAGCTGCACAGTGATGGTTGAACCACCCCAAACGCCGCTCTGCCAAGAAACACTGTCGTCGAAAATCTCATAGGAGCTTGGATTTGCATCTGATGGACTCCATGTAATGCTCTTTGTGACATCTCCTTCATCGATTGTCATGTCTGTGGGACTGTCAATTGTAGGGGGAGTAGAGTCTGCTAATATGACAGACACTGACACATCAAGGACTTGTGCCAGATCACCTTTTGCACCTGTCCATATTCTAAGAGTCCAAGACCCAGCATTAAGGGGCGTGAAAGTAAAAGTCACAGTCATCTCGGCGATATTCGCATTTGAATCTCCAGCCGCATCATCAATTATCGACTGGTCTGTGAACGAGAATTGGTTGTTATCCGCCCATCCACTCAACACTGCGACTGCCATATCGCCCGATTTGGCACCACCATCATTTGATGTTGCATCTACAACTAATGTGAAGCTGACGCCAACATTGGCATTGACAGGACCAGTAGCATTTGATGATATTGTCATTGTATGAGTGTCATGACACCCAGATGACCCACACTCATTAGTAAAAGTAGGTCTGCCTATAGCTGAATAGGCCCCTGAAAATACAATGGTAAGAAAACAAAATATAATGACAATTGATAGTTTCTTAGAAGACTTCATGACGCGTTCACCAAGGTGGTTCTTGAGTATCAAGTACGGCGGGTTTCAAAAGTTGGCCTGTATTCGTTGTTTATATTTCAATTGGTACTATACTCCAGATGACAACAATCATTCTTCTTACTTTGTGCAACTAAAATCAAGATTTAAGGTTCAGTGTGAAACCATTCGATTTAGTTGAAAGAACGAGTGTGAAAAACAAACATCTAGCAATGAAACCAATCGTATTCACACATAATTGTGAAATTACCTTCCCTCGCTAGGTTTTTATCCTACTACTTTCCACGCCACTGACTGTAAGCAGCTCTGTTCAAGAGCTGGAGAGTGCACTCATGGTCCTGAAGCGTAAGCAGAACGAGAAACTCGCTGAGATTTTTGGTGACCGTTTGCTGACAGAGAAGCATGAATTGATTCTCTCAGCCCTAGACGTCGGTTCTCTACCAAAGCAAGTTGGTTGGCTTATGAACACAACCCCTGATGCCATTGTCCAACCACTGACTCCTGAGGAGATCAGTGCTCTTTACAAATTCGCTCAGAAGGAGAAAGTACCACTCGTTCCCCGAGGCGCTGGTACCTCAGGCTACGGAGGTGCTATACCCCGAAAGGGTGGCGTCGTAGTAGATACTCGCCGTATGAACAACATCCTCGAAGTTGATGAGGAGAACCTGATCATCATTGTTGAACCTGGCATCTCTTGGGCTAATCTTCAGTTTGAGTTGAACAAGAAGGGCTTGGATATCCGTTGTTATCCCTCGTCAGGTCTCTCAGCAACAATCGGCGGCTGGGTTGCCCAGGGTGGGGACGGTATTGGGTCTCTCAAATATGGCAATATCAATGAAAACGTTGTCATGTTGGAAGTTGTACTACCAACCGGGAAGATTGTCAAGACCAAGGACATTGACCTATTCTGTGATACCGAAGGTATTCTTGGAATCATCACAAAGGTCACTCTAAAGATCAAGACCCTCATGCCAATGAAAGTGATAGTTTCCAGTTTTGAAGAGAACTATCAGATGGTCTTAGCTATCGAGAAGATACTCGAGGATGGTCCACTACCCTTCACCATCAAGTTTGAAGAATCAAAGTATACAGACCTCAAGAAGGCAATCTGGGAAGGTGAGAAGCCATTCCCGATTCCTGCCCATCATTGCTCACTCATGGTTGTCTATGAGGGTGATGAGGAAGAGATAGAGGAGGGCATCAAGGTGGTCGAAGAGGTCACTGAGATGTACCGCGGAGTCGTCTACGGTGATGACGTTGCAGAACATGAATGGCACGACCGTTATTATCCGATGAAGATTAAGAAGAAGGGACCAACACTTGTCGTTGGTCAGGCGTTCGCACCCCTAGAGAATCTGGTCGCAATACTTGATGACTTCCAGTTTGAACAAGCATCAGCTAAGGCTGGCATTGACGGTTATGTGAACTCTAAGACAGGGGTCACCATGATGGGCTACTTCCTCGAAGATGAGCGAAGACACTTCTACATGCTCTCTTGGTCACAAAGCTTTGTCATCTTCAAAATCGCACAACGTCACGGTGGCCATGTCCACTCAACAGGAATTTGGTTCGCTAATTATGCTTCACAGTACTTTGGAAAACAACGACTCTCTAGAATAAGATCGGCAAAGCTCACATGGGACAAGAATGAGATTTCAAATCCGGGCAAGATTTTCGCCTACTGGTTACCATTCATTCTCAGAATCGGAAAATACTTCATGTGGATATTCTTCGACCTATTCAGAAATGGCTGGGGTCGAATAGCGCCAATACTTCTGAAATGGTTGCAGAATGTACCCCCGTTGAAATGGATGCTTAGGTGGGGCAGAGCTCATAGTCCATGGCCAATGCAGTTCGGTATTGGCTGTTGCATGGTTGATGGTGCCGCAGGAATTGCACCCCGTTGGGACTTTGAGAGATTCGGAATGCTCCCACTCTTCGGTCCAAGACAGACTGACGTTCTATGGATCTCCGGTTCATTGACCAAGAAGATGGCCCCAAGACTCAGACGTATCTACGAGCAGATGCCAGAGCCAAAGTTCGTCATTGCCTTTGGTCAGTGCGTCGCCTCAGGCGGGCTGTTCTGGGAAGGCTACAGCCTAGCAACACCACCTGACAAAATAGTACCTGTGGACGTTTATCTTCCGGGTTGTCCACCAAAGCCAGCTGACTTCATCAGAGCACATCTGATCCTGCAGAACAAGATTCGTGCAGGTACAACTCACTGGCAGCAGAAATACGAGAATCAAGATGCAATGGGGATGATGCAGTAATGTCACTCAGGCAAGATAGTGATCCGTATTGTATGCTCTTTCTTGGCTTGATCATACTTACAGCATTCATCTTCAACTTTATCTATCTTGGATTCTTGATGCCAGCTGCGTCCTTGGTCATCGCAGGTTCGTTCACTCTCATCGGTGGGATGTCCATTCTCTTAGTTTTCTTCTTGATTGGATACTTCCGACCTGAAAAAGGAAAAGGCAAGAATCTGATGATGGCACTCTCAGTTCTTGTTGGCTTCTTCTTTGTTGTTTTCATTGATCAGTTTGTAATGGCCCTTCCCTCAGTAGGAACAACTCTGTACCTCTCCTGTTGGGGTCTAGGAGGTTCCATAATCACAGCTGCTGGTTTTTCCATGATGCATAATCGTGAGGAGAGTTACTCACCTGGTATTCTGGACACAAGTGCTTTGCATTATGGTCCCGAGCCAGAACCTGAACCTGAAGTAGAAGAAGAAGTTGAACCTGAAGTAGAATCCGCAGGTGAGGAAGAAACTACTGAACCCACTGTTGAGGAAACAACTGAAGCCTCAAGTGAGCCAGTGCCTGATGCTGAAACTGAGTAGGTCTGACTACCTACTCATGAAGCCAGCTGTAGGCAGCAAACGCAATCAGAAGTCCTATGCCCATCCATGCAAACAGGATAATCCCTACAATTAGATCAAATATTGTAAAGAGGAGAAATATGTGAATCCCTCCGAGGATTCCAGTGAGCATGGTAAGACCAACTCTACTAGATCGTGTATTGGTTGATGAAAAACCAAACGTCGAACCTACTAGGAGCATCCCACCTAAAACAAGTGTCAAATAGAGGATCATGCTCACTCCGATAATTGTTGCATTCATGAGTGTCCAAAAATAAGCTCCTAACAGAACCATTCCAATCAAGAGTGCAAGATAATAGAAGAATGTGCCTTCTTCGCCACTAGTCAAATAAATCACCTACAATCATGGGATGTTGTATCGAGTTGTTGTTCCGCCCCACCCACTATTTAACTTCTTTGAGTGGTCAAAAAAAACCCGAAGCGTTTTTATCACGGTACTTTCCTACCGCGTTCAGTTTCAAAGCACATGGTTCAGCAGAAATTCGTACTGTGGAGCGTTAAGAATGGCGAACACTCCACATAGCACGGGTTACAGACTGGGCATGTCGCTGATGAGTTAGCACAGAAGGAACCTGAAACCAATGAATAGGGAGACTCTTGGCACGACTTATTTTGTAGGTATCTTCAATAACCGCCATGTTTGGTTCGGTGCTAGTAAAGATTACAATGTTGAAGAAAAATCAGAGGAGATTTTCTAAGAATGAGGTTGTTTCTCGATTTCATCCCAGTCTTGATATGGGCCCTACTTGCAGTGGTCCTAGTTGTAGTGATGCTATTGGCATCATGGGTACTTCGTCCTCACGTACTTCAAAACTCTGAGAAGACTTCGACTTATGAGTGTGGAGAAGAACCCATAGGACCGGCTAGGATTTCCTACCCTTACAATTACTTCGTCTACACTGTTCTTTTCGTCGTCGTTGATGTGATGGGTGCATTCCTCTGGCTTCTTTCTTCATCGAACATCCTGTGGTCTGATGCAACCAAGTATGAAGTTGTGTGGCAGGTCATTGTTTTCATGTTGATCATCATGGGCGGAATCGGTTACGTAATGAAGATGCTCCCGCAATCTTTCCTTAATGGGGAAGAGACCCTTGAGGCGTATCGCAAGGCGAAGGCTGAAAGAAAAGAAGAACCACATGCTGCAGGAGGTCACTAAAGTGCAGGGTTTTGAAGGAGCTTTTGAACAGGTAGAGTTTCTCCTGATTGCTGGTATTGTGTTGGTTCTTGCATATCTCGCGCTTGAACACAAAGAGATAGTCTATGCTGCATTCTTCTTTGGTTTCATGGCATCTTTTGTTGCTGGATTCTTCCTTTTACTTGAGGCACCTTTCATTGCAGGGATGCAGATAGCGGTGTACACAGGAGGAATCAGTGCACTCATTATCTTTGCAGTCCTGCTACTACCAAGAGCCCAAGATTCCTCCTTGGAAACTTTCGCATCGAAGAGAAAGCGACGGATAGGATTAATGGTTGCTGCTATTGTCGCTGCACTCTCTGGTATCCTAGCATTACTGTTTCCGTGGGCAGAGTCATTTGATGAGACTTTTGTAATAATCTCAAATGATCTGAATGAACTTGCGCTTTGGTTGTGGGCTAACAATGGCATCTATGTGCAAATGATTGCACTCATCATGGTCACCTCACTAGTAGGGGCAATTGCTCTTTTGAAGATGGATAAAGCTGAACAGATTGGATCCATTCGTGGAGACTTCGGCATAGAGGCTGAGCCTACAATTGAAGAAGATGAATCTCCAGTGGATGAAGAACCACCCGCTGAAGAACCTGAGGAGGTGGATGCATAATGGTCCCTCTATCGTGGTACCTTATTCTTGCATTCATGTTGATAGGTTTGGGCGGCTATGGCATGATGGTCAAAAGGAACCTCATCAGGATCCTCATTGGTGCGGAAATCATGGGTAATGGCGTTAACATCGCTCTTGTGGCTATGTCACTCTATAGCCCAGTCTTCACTTTCACAGGACAAGGATTGATCATACTCGTTATCTCTGTTGCAGCGGCTCACACTGCTTTGGCTCTGGTCTTGATGCTGATGTATAACCGACGATACGACACAGTGGACCTTGGACAACCAATCCAAAAGGAGGAACCATAAGATGTCTGACTCGTCTACAACTAATGCTTCCACTTTCGGAAGATTAGTCATTAACAAGATTCCTGAAGTTACATCAAATCCTCTCGGCGATAACAGGATTGAGCTTGTTGTTCCCGCCAACAAGATACGCGATGTTGTTACACTGATCGATGAGGAAATCCAAGATGTTCTCCCTGAGTCAATGTTTGGTGTTGACCTTGAGAATGACCAATACGAGCTCATCTACATCTTCTGGTCATACACTAGTCGATTGCTACTTCAATTGCGAGTTTCTCTAGAGGGTGAAAAACCTGAGATAGAGAGTACCTGTGACATCTTTCCTGGACTCGAATGGCATGAGAGGGAAGTCCGAGAGATGTTTGGAATCGAGGTCAAGAATCATCCTGATCCAAGACTTCTACTACTACCTGATGAGCTGGATGGAGCTTATCCGATGCGTAAGAGATTCCAGACTGACAGAAGCAGACTGAACGAGACTGGAATAACGCCACCAAAACCTCGACCCGAACCAGGAGGTGACAGCCAGTGAGTCCTGACATTCTTGAAGACGCAATGGAGCTCTGGTTTGGTCCTCAACATGTTTCAGCACACGGCTGGGCAACTAAATTGACACTGGTTGGTGACTATGTTGTCGAGTGCGATCCAAACGCTGGCTACTTCCACCGTTCTGCTGAGAAGGTTCTTGAGTACAAGAACTTCAGACAAGGCGCTCTTATATTAGAACGAATGTGTATGCTTGAGGCATTCTTAGCTGAGTATCCATATGTTGCAGCAGTTGAGAAGATTGCAGAGATCGAAGTGCCAGAACGTGCGAAAGTGATGCGGACTATCATGATGGAGATGTCCCGTCTACACAGCATCCAGTTCTGGTGGGGTCAGTTTAATGCTGAGCTTGGTTTCTTCACAATGGCTCTCTGGCCATGGGTCGACCGAGAGTATTCCCTTGATGCCTTTGAAGAGCTCACCGGTTCACGACACACTGTTTCGTACTCTACTCCAGGAGGCGTAAAGTATGATTTCACAGAGAAGTCCATGAAACAACTTAATCGAGCCTTAGATAGGTTCGAGGACAGGCTTCCCAAATTCAGAGACATGCAAATGGGAAGTCCAACATTCAGGGCAAGAACTGAGAACATTGGATTATACGATGTTAAGCAGGGTCTCAAATGGGGACTGAGTGGTCCACCTATGAAAGCATGCGGTATCCCAATGGACCTGAGAAAGGATGACCCCGATCCGAACCTTGCTTATGACATGGTAGACTGGGAAGTACCCATCACAGAGAATCCTGAACATCCAGGCCAAAGCGATGCTCTAGACAGGATGGAGCAGCGATTTGCTGAGGCTGAAACTGCATGTGAGATCATCAAACAATTGATACCTCAGATACCCGAAGGACCGATAATTGATCCTAAGGCTCGTGGAAAAGCAAACAGACTTCCTGAAGGGGAAGCATATGCCCGAGTAGAGGGTACAAGAGGTATCACAACACTGTGGCTCAAGACCCAAGATAAAGCACAGACTGCATATCGTGCCAAGATTCGTGGGCCTTGTATCGCCTCGTACTATGCCTTGAAGGACTTAGTGCCTGGCTCGAAGTTTGCGGACTTTATTGTGATATTTGGAAGCTTAGATCCATATCCAGGGTGGTGGGACAGATGATTGGAGGTGTCATGTTGCAATTCGACTTCTTTGCATGGCTTGCAGGCATTCCTGAATGGATTTACGGCATTATTCAGTGGATTTACGGTATTGTGAGCTTCATCTTCTATTGGGTGTATGATCTGTTCCGGTGGATATGGGCGACCATTTTCCTTCCATCCAACTTTATGTTCCTCTTCCGCGCTATCATTTTCCCTGGTTTGATATTCGTGGTCATGGCTCTGATATGGGCCGTTTGGTTTACCCGGAAATTATGGGGTAGAATTCAGGATCGGCGTGGTCCCGTGCACTTGGGCAAGTATGGTGGACTTCAGCTGTTTGCTGATGCTATCAAATTGATTGCTAAAGAGACCATTATTCCAGACAATGCCAGGCGATGGATGTTCAGATTCCTTCCTGGGTTGCTTCTAGTAGTTGTCCTATTGCCCTTCGCTTTCATACCTTGGGATCTTGAATATTGGTTTATCGCAGACCTCTCAGTGAGTCTAGTATTGGTCTTTGCATTTCTGACTGCAGTGCCAGTCATATCGCTATTAGCTGGCTGGGTCAGCGGGTCAAAATACTCGCTCATTGGTGGTTTCAGGGCTGCTAACAATCAGTTTGCAGCTGAGATTCCACTGATAATCTCTACCATCGGACCCGCATTACTTGCAGGGTCCCTGAGTCTCATGGGGATAGCTGCGGCACAGTCATCGATTTGGTTTGCGGTATTGCTACCAATCAATCTAGCAACATTCCTTGTGGCAGCAATAGCATCCGTGGGTATATTCCCATTCGATGCTCCAGTCGCAGACTCTGAGATCATCTTTGGATGGAGAACGGAATTCACCGGCATCCACTTCACACTCACATATTTCGCCGAATTCGCGGAACAGATGCTTTACTCGGCATTGATTGTGACCTTGTTCCTTGGTGGCCCGATTGGTCCTCTGACCGGTCCATTAGCTGGTCCTGTGAACTTTGTACTGAAGTTTCTCATCACGTTCTTCTTCTTTGTACTTGTGAGTTCGTCATTCCAGCGACTCAGACAAGACCAGATAGTTCACTACTGCTGGAAGTATCTGCTTCCACTTGCGCTCTTGAATATCATACTCATAATGCTCGCAATAGTCTATATTCCTGGAATAGCAGCATTGCTCCCCTTAGGAGGCGGCTAAAAAATGGGTTTCTTCAGTGTATTAGGTGACTTTTTCCAGATTCTGAAACACACATTCAGACAGGTCTTCAAGAGACCCTTCACGTATTTCTATCCTTTCGAAGATAGAGAATATCCTGAGCGGACAAGAGGCAGACACATCCACGTTCGTAAATCCTGTACGGCTTGTGCACAATGTGTCCGCATATGTCCAGTGGTGGCTATAAGAATGGACAAGGAAGACAAGAAGTATGAGAAAGATTGCGCTCTTTATTTTGACTATACTCGATGTGTCTTTTGTGGTCTATGTGTTCAAGCCTGTAAATTTGAAGCGCTCTTCCACACTCCCGTCGTCGACATGAGTGAGGGCGACCGGGAAGACCTCATATATGGTCCTGAGAAAATTGAAACACTTGACCGAGAGCCACTAAAGTGGCGCGGAAGGAGGTTCCGTTAGATGCAGTTCACAGACCTCCCCTTTGCTGCCCTCTCATTGGCAGTGCTCTTCTTTGGAGCGCTCCTGATCTATGCATTCAAGGACCGTCTTGAGAATAGTGCAGGAAGAGTTGCAGTTGGAGTTTCAGCCGTTGCATCACTATTAATGGTCTATCCCTTCTTTCAAGTTTTCAACGGGTCTACATACGAGGAGTATGCCACCTGGTCCGGATTATTAGAACAGTTTGGCCTAAGACTAGATGGTATTGCTTTTCCAATCACATTTGCAGTTGTTGTACTAGGCTTTCTATCAGTTGTATACGCTGTTGGATATACTGAGCATAGTGCAAATAAACCAACTTTCTTTGCTAACACACTCTTCTTTCTAATGGGCATGCAATGGGTGACCTTAGCCACTAACCTGATCGAATTCTTCATAGCTTGGGAGCTCATGCTCGTACCTAGCTACTTCCTGATTCTCTTTTGGGGATTACCCGAGACTCGTAAACGGACTGCCATGAAGTTCTGGCTCTACACCCAGTCTGGCGCAGTCTGTATTCTGGTTGGTTTTGGGATTCTTTATTCACTGACAGGGTCCTTTGACTTAACCCTAATTCAGCCTGGAATTGCTGGGTTGGCTACGGCTGCTCTCGTTCCAGGACTGGGTATAACAGTTGGAACTCTCCTCAAACTTGTCTTCATCTTACTTGCTGCAGGATTCTTGGTGAAGATGGCTGTGTTTCCCATCCACTGGTGGCTTCCACCAGTTCACGCTGAAGCACCCACTCCAATCTCAGTCTTGCTTTCAGGTGCTATGATCGAAACTGGTGCCTATGCTTTGGTACGGTTCGGCACCCTTACGCTATCGGACGCAGCTATTGCGCTATCATTCTTCGTTGCGGCATTAGGGGTCATCACTATGTTCTATGGTGGTTTCATGGCCCTGGCACAGGTTGACCTCAAGAGACTCCTTGCTTATTCATCGGTGTCTCAGATGGGATACGTTCTCTTTGCCTTGGGCGTGTACTCGCCGATGGGTGCTGCAGGTGGAATGTTCCATCTAATCAACCATGCTTTCTCAAAGGGTCTTTTGTTTATGACCGCAGGTGCTGTGATTCATCAGACTGGTCTTCGTGATATCAATAAGATGGGCGGTCTCTCGAACAAGATGCCAATCACGGCTTTTGCTGCTGCTATTGGAATGATGAGCATTGCAGGAAGTCCTCCTCTTTCTGGATTTGCTAGTGAGTGGATGATGTTCCTCGGAGGTTTCGAGCGAGCAGTCGTAGGTGGTGCTATTGCAAGTCTACCATTCCTCATTCTCACTATCCTTGCAGTTTCAAGTTCAATTCTTAGCGCAGGTTACATGCTGCGTTTCTTCTGGAAGGTCTTCCTTGGTCCCCATCCCGATGAATTGGAAGATGTGAAAGAGAGTTCCAGGTTCATGACCATTCCAATGATCATACTTGGAGTCCTCATTGTAATCTTTGGAATATTCCCAGGACTGGCACTGGATGTCATTGTCCCGGCGGTACAAGGAATCTTTGTTCCATGAGGTGATTTAGATGCTGTTCGGTCTACCCTATTATCTAATCCTCGTAATTCCCTTGGGCGGTTCATTACTAGTTCCACTAGTTGGAAGATTCAGTGAGAAGGCGAGGGATTGGACCCCTGCTTTCTTCATGGGTATCGCTATGGTCCTCTGTTGGTCTCTTCTCCCTGAGATTGGACACCCAACTCAAACTACCAGTTGGATGTGGATTGCGGCCTTAAGCCTCGAGTTCAGTGTTCTACTTGACGCACTGTCCATCATAATGGCCATTCTAGCTAGCACTCTATGTTTCCTAATCTTTGTCTATAGTACAGAATACATGGCTCACGAGGGTGACCGCAGTCGGTTCTTCTTCCTGATGCTCGCATTCGGCGGAGGTATGCTCACACTCGTTCTGAGCAATAACCTGCTTATTGGGTTCATCGGATGGGAGATCATGGGCTTCTGTTCCTACGGTCTCATTGGCTTCTGGAACGATAAGAGGAATCCTCCTGAAGAGGACCCAACTGGCTATGAGCAGACAAACCCCTTGCTCCAGTTCGAGACCGAGGGCGCGTACAACTCTTACGCAGGTACAAAGGCCTTCATCGTCACACGAATTGGTGACGCCTTCATGCTGGGTGGTATTCTACTTCTGTTTACGTTCACCGGCTCATTCCTCTTCACAGACATGATGGACCCAGTACACTTATCCAATAACTGGTGGGAGAACATGGCCTCACTAGGTATCTTGATTCCTGCACTTGTCCTCATTTTCCTGGGTGCAATTGGCAAGTCAGGACAGGCTCCACTACAGGTCTGGTTGCCAGAAGCTATGGCAGGTCCAACTTCAGTTTCAGCTCTGATTCACGCTGCGACCATGGTCAAGGCTGGTGTCTACATAACAGCACGATTCTTGATCACAATAGTTAGTGCATCTGGAATCTCAGAAACGCATATTGCACCACCCGCTCCTGGTTTTACCGCGTCTCAAATCTTTGGGTTTGAGGCTGCACTCACCTTTTTCATTATCGTGGCGATTATTGGTGGAATTACCGCAATAATGACCGCAACGATGGGAATGGTTTCTAATGAGCTAAAACAGATTCTGGCATTTTCAACTCTGTCACAGCTTGGCTACATGATATTATCACTAGGTGTTGGAGGAATCCTTCAAGCTGAGGGTCATGGTTATTCCGAGGCATACCTGAGTAGTGTCTTACATGTTGTTGCACACGGCGCGTTCAAGGCACTCTTGTTCCTGTCTTCAGGTGCAGTGATACATGCAGTGCATACAAAGTACATCTCAAAAATGGGCGGACTCCGTAAACATATGCGGAAAACGTTCATCGTCATGTGGGTTGGTGTACTGGCTCTAGCTGGTATCCCACCGTTCTCAGGATTCTGGTCAAAGGACTCCATCATCGAGTATACTTACGAATTGGCTGTAGTCTGGACTAACCCACTTGGATGGGTTCTGTTCATCTTCTCGATATTAGCAGCCGCTTGTACGATATTCTACAGCCTTCGGCTAATGGGTATGACATTCTATGGTCCATCACAGGATGAATCACATGACTCTCATGAGGATGAGTCCGAGTCTCATGCTGAAGAAGAACATCATGATGACTCCCATCAGACACCACACGACCCAGGTCCGGCTATGATGGTTCCACTATACCTACTGGCAGCATTCACAGTAATTGCTTTCGTTGTGTTTCCATTCATTCAGAACATTGTGCTTGGAGAGAGTCTCACTTGGGGCGCGATCTTGACTGAGATGATCTCCATCAAATTCAGTCCAACAGGACTTCCACCATTTCTCATTACACTTGGTGCACTTGCAGTTGGTGGCATCCCCGCCTACATCATATACATCAAGAATTCCGACAAACCAAACACAGTCATTGGCGAGAAAGGCTTCAGACGCAAAGTCTACAATTTCCTCAAGCACAGATGGTACATCAATGAAGGTTACCATTGGCTTCTTGGGAAGTTTCTCAACTTTGCTACCATGTGGCGAATCAGAGTTGATGAAAAGATCATTGATGGCATCGACTTCAAATCTGCTGATGCCGCAATTGCCATCTCCACAAAGATTCGTTGGTTTGACGACAATGTGGTCGATGGGTTTGCAGAGGGTATCTCAACAAAGAGTGTCAGCGCCTCTGAGTCTGGATTGTCAGGGACTCAGACAGGACGAATCAACGATTACGTCAGTGTTGTGATGTTTGGTATTGGAATGCTGGTCATCCTCGCCCTTGTTTCATTGGGAGTGATATAGAATGCAAGTCGACTTCGCCTTAAACATCTTGAACTCATTGCCCTTTGGACCTCTAGCGTTCATGCTTATCCTACCACTTGTTGCTGGATTAGTAGCATACTTTGCAGGGAAGGGTGCCAGAGTCATCACGCTACTGGTCACTGGTATTGAACTTGTACTATCACTCCTGCTGGTTCTGGCTGTTGACACGAGCGAGATTCTGGCTACTGACTCAGTTGCTGGAATGCAGTTTGTCGATTACTTTGTCATGGGCACGATACCAGTTGGTGCCACAGACACTGTCTTCCAGTTCATTCTTGGTGTTGATGGGCTATCTGCCATAATGATTCTTCTCTCAAATCTCGTGGTGTTCGTTGCAGCAATCAGCTCAAACCACATTAACAAGTCCGAGGGATTCTACTACGCACTATTCATGCTTCTTCAGACCGGTCTCATGGGTGTATTCATGTCCATGGACCTGATCGGCTTTTTCATATTCTGGGAACTGGTTCTCATCCCAATGTTCTTCATCATTGGAAGATGGGGTGAGGAAGGCAGTCAGCATGCAGCTGTGAAGTTCTTCATCTATACGCATCTTGGCTCAGCCGTGATGTTGGTCGCTTTCTTCATGATGTATCTCATTGTAGGTGATGCAACTGGTACATACACTTTTGCACTGATTGGGGCTGATGGACTGAGAAACACGCTACCAAACTTGGCTCCCATAGTTCAGATTGGCCTTGCTCTAGCCATCTTCATGGGTGCAGGCGTTAAGCTACCTGTCTGGCCCTTGCACAACTGGCTTCCATGGGCTCACGTCAAAGCACCAACTCCAGGCTCAGTCATACTTGCTGGTATCTTGCTGAAGATGGGAGGCTACACCTTCATCCGGCTTGGACTCTGGTTGTTGCCTAGTGCATTCGCACGTTTGAGTATCGTATTCGCAGCGCTTGCCATTTTCACATGTATCTATGCTGCATTCACAGCGATGGCTCAAACCGATTTGAAAAGCCTCGTCGCATACACTTCGATCAACCACATGTCATGGGTCTTGCTTGGCGTCGCTGTTGCTGCGTTTGGTATAGGTCTTGATCCACTTAATCCCGCAAATACAGGTGCTATCAATGCCGCAAACTTGGCACTTCAAGGCTCGATATTCATGATGTTCAGCCACGGAACTATCATCTCTGTGATGTTTATCATGGCAGGTCAACTCAAGTATTCCGCAGGGACACGAGAGATTCCTGATATCAAAGGTCTCATGAATAAAGCGCCGCGGCTTTCGGCCATATTGATCCTCGCATCCTTTGCAGCCTTCGGTCTGCCAGGGTTCAGTGGATTCATAGCTGAAGCTCTGATTATCTTCGGATCAGTCGTTATCTACCTCTGGTCTGCTATCATAACCTTTGGAATTTTCATTACTGTGGGCTATATCCTGTGGATGTTGAACCGTATCGTTTTCAGCGACCCTGACCCCGAAAAGGAGGTCTCTGATGCTTCTTGGAATGACCTTATCGCTCCGATTTTGATGATGATACCTGTCATCCTCTTGGGTGTATGGCCCGACCTTGTCCTTGACTTCACTCAAGCAGTCGCCACATTCATCATTGGAGGTGTTGCACCATGATGTTACTTCAACTAGGTCAAATTGCAGACATAATTCGTGGGATTCTTTCTCCCATCACTAATTTCCTGTTGACGATTGTGCCACCAGGTTGGATCATGTCCCTGCCCGCACTGACATTGATCTTCTTTGCAATTCTAGCACTTGCAGTTGGCCTAAAGTACAACCCACTTGGCCTCAGCTTCATCGGTCTCATACTCGCTGGTCTTGAGATGGTGATGTTTGATCCCGCGGTCCTTGGTGCTGAATCATTTGGAGGTCAGTTTGTGCGAGACCCAATGGCTGACTTCTTTATCTACATCATACTCATTGTTGGCTTCCTAGTGCTGATGTCTTCAACTCTTTATGGTGGTGACAAAGGTCCATACAACTTCATGTTGCTGATATCCTTTGCAGGAGCAATCTGGGTTGTTATGGCAACTAACTTGGTAGGCTTGTTTCTAGCGTGGGAGCTGATGTCGACACCTACATACATACTTGTTGCACTTGGTCCTGGACGTAAAGCAATTGATGGTGCTACAAAGTACTTCGTCATGGGATTACTTGCCACAATGTTGATGGTGTTTGGAATTGCCCTTGTGTACGGTGTAACAGGCTCAACCGACCTCGTTGTTGTAGCATCGGTCGTCGAAGGTATCTGGGGCATGTTTGCCACTACTCCGAATGCAGCTTATACGATTCTTCTAGCTGTGGTTCTGTTCATTGCCTCTTTTGGATTCAAAGTTGGAGTGTTCCCCGGTTGGCAATGGGTTCCTGATGCCTATGCATCTGCAGATGGAAGCGTCACCGCGTATCTTGCGGGTGGGTCCAAGAAGACCGGTGTGGGGGCACTAATGAGAATCCTAGTCATTGGGTTCGTGGTGGCTCAAACTCAATGGGTGTTTCTTATCGTTGTAGTCGCCATCCTCACCATGATTATTGGCAATGTATTGGCACTCGCGCAGAAAGATATCATGAGAATGCTGGCATACAGTAGCATAGCGATGATGGGCTATCTCTTCATAGGTATAGCCTCCGCTATGGATCCTGCTGTGAATTCTGTTGCTTACAATTTGGGTGTTGGTGCCGCACTTTTCCATGCGTTCACACACGCCTTGATGAAGACTGCAGCTTTCATCCTAGTATGGGTACTCTCAGTCAGATTGGCTAAGAGGATTACATACGATGATCTTGCTGGACTTAGTAAACGAGCACCGCTGGCTGCTGGATTGTTTGCCATTCTGATGCTCTCCCTGGCAGGGATGCCGCTCACGGTTGGGTTCTGGTCCAAGCTGGTCCTCTTCCAGAGTGCAGTTGTTGCCGGAATGTGGTGGCTCGCACTCATTGGTCTCCTGAACTCGGTGTTCTCACTTGGTTACTACTTGCGAGTGCTGAGGTACACCTACATGATGGATGCTCCTGATGATTCACGGATCAAGCTGCCAGCAATCCCAATGGCCGCTGTTGTGATCTGTGTTATCGCTGTGATTGCACTCTTCCTCTTCCCGAGTATCATTCTAGACTATGCATTCGCAGCAGTGCCAGTGCCATAGAAGTGGGAAAAATACAGACTTGGTTATTATTTGTTACCAAGTCGCTTTTCCTCTTTTCGAATTGCGGACTCAACACACTTGGTAAACATCTTTTCTACGTTTTCTCCGGTTTTAGCTGAGGTCTCAATATATTCTATGTTTAACCATCTACTGACCATCTCTCCTGCCTCAGGAGGGACCACTCGATCATCTCTGTCTACTTTATTCGCGACTAGGGTAACAATAGCATCAGGAGCGACCTTGATGAAACTGTCATACCACGATGCCACGTTTAGAAATGTTGGCGGTCTGGTCACATCGTACACGAGAAACGCAATAGATGATCCAACCATATACCTTGATCTAAGATCCTTGTATGTTGGTTGTCCTGCAAGATCCCAGAGTACAACTTGTGCAGTGGAAGGTTCACCCGGTTGAAGCTCAATGTCAACATCTTTTACGGCGATGTTTGTTCCAATTGTTGCTTTGTATGATTCTCCAAAATTATTCTGGGTATATCGCATAATGCAGCTTGTCTTGCCTACTGCCCCGTCACCAAGTGCAACCATTTTAAGCACATATCTGGGGCCTTCTTCTTCCAACGCATACCCTTCCTATGACTAGAGATTGTGAACATTTATGTAATTTAACCGTTCTGGGAAATTAGATATTGAAAGATTTAATGCGAAATTACAATTTAACAGCCATTGGGTAATCTGACAACAAATCGTGTACCCTTTGTGAACTCTCCTTCTACACGATTCTCAACCCAAACAGTCCCTGAATATTGGTCGACAATCTGTTTGACAAGAGTGAGTCCCACTCCAGAGACCCTCCGAATCCGATCATCAATTCCCGTCAAGAGCCTTTCCTTTAACCGCTCGACAATTCCTTGTCCCCAGTCCTCAAAATCAAAACGCAAGAACTCACCATCTTCTACGAGGCTTGTGGTGACCTCTACTCTTACATCATCACTCATGGTTAATTTCACAATCAATTCCATCATCTATATTCTGCAAGCTACTCAACTTGGTCACCAACGATTTGAATCCGAGAAGTTTCCTTCAAAAAAGATTGGATAGATCCATAGAACACCTCAAATTAAAATGAAATCTAGCAATGTACATATACGTACATTGATGGACATTTATGCACAATGCTTATAAGGTACTGTGAAACGGCTTCTGTAACCGTTTCTGGGTGTTGAAAAATGACGAGAGTGTGCCTTGGCCAATGGCATTCGGGTCCTTCGCGGCCCGTTTAGTACATACACCATATGTCACATTCATCTTGTCAACTTCTTCTGTAGTACTTACCAACGTATGTCTTCCTCGTTTTGAGATGTCTCTCCATTTCATCAATGAAAATAGTGCACAGGATAGTCACACCCAGAAACAATTCCTAGACGGAGAATGAAACATGAAACACGATAAAGCCAGAATCCAGCTAGATGTTGAAGATACACCGAAAAACTTTCTCAACATCCTACCACATTTGAAGAATCCTCTTCCACCACCAATCAATCCGGTAACCGAGGAGCCTGTAAGTCCTGATGCTCTCATGGCACTCTTTCCAAAAGAGTGTGTTATGCAAGAGGTTTCTAGTGAGAAAACTATCGCGATACCAACAGAGGTTCGTGAAATACTAATGAGATCAGGACGACCCACTCCCCTACAGAGGGCACTAGGTCTCGAACGTGCTCTAAAGACTCAATGTCGAATCTATTACAAGCGAGAAGATGTTTCACCAACTGGTAGCCACAAGCTAAACACAGCAGCTACGCAAGTCTACTATGCCAAAAAGGAAGGCATTGAACGGATGGCTACCGAAACAGGCGCAGGACAGTGGGGTAGTGCAGTCGCACTTGCATGTGCATATTTTGATATTGAGGCTATGGTATACATGGTTCGAATAAGTTACGAGCAGAAACAATACCGTAGTATTCTCATGCGAACATATGGCGCAAAAATCGTGCCAAGCCCCTCTAACTTAACAGAGTTTGGTCGTAAGATTAACAAAGAGCAACCAGACCATCCAGGGACTCTTGGTATAGCAATAAGTGAGGCTCTTGAAGACACGGTAAATAATGCCAATACAAAGTATACTCTAGGTTCTGTTCTGAACTTTGTAATGCTACACCAGTCCGTCATAGGACAAGAAGCAATTGCTCAGTTTGATAGTGTTGATGAGACTCCCGATTATGTCGTTGGGTGTGTTGGCGGTGGAAGCAACTTTGCAGGATTAGCCTATCCATTTATGGCGAACGATCGATTCCGCGATACAAAGTTCATCGCAGCTGAACCCACAGCCTGTCCATCTCTAACAAAAGGCGAGTACCGCTACGACTTCGGTGACACTGCAGGGCTTACTCCCAAACTAAAAATGTACACTTTGGGCGCTGATTTCACTCCTCCCAAGATTCACGCAGGTGGTCTGAGATACCATGGAGTTGCTCCAACAATCAGCGCTCTTACTGAAGAAGGGCGTATCACCCCTTATGCTTTCAATCAAATTGATATTTTGAATGCAGGAGTTCTTTTCGCAAAGTCTGAAGGTATCGTGCCTGCCCCCGAATCTGCCCATGCCATTAAGGCGACGATTGACATTGCACTCGAGGCTAAGAAGAATAATGAGCAACCTACTATTGTCTTCAACCTCTCAGGTCATGGGCACTTTGACATGTCTGCATACGGGGCTCTTATGGATGGCACACTGAATGGTGATGTTCCAAACGGGATTTCCTAATTCACAAGTGATCTCCTCACTGTGCAAGGTATGTGATGAAACGGCTGCTGCTGTGTGCGGCAGCCCCCTTTTTTTCTCATCTTAACGATTTCGAGAGATTCAGCAAATTAGCTAGCGCTTGAGCTGCTCTTTGCGGGCTTGAGAAGAATGGGATACCTGAAGCCTCTAGAATCTCATGGCCTGGTGGTTTGTTAGAATCTGGTGAAGCTAAGACACTAACGACCGGTTTAGAGACCTGCCTTGTAGCTTGGATAATCTCTTCAAGGGGTACTCCTCCTCCGATTCCTTCTTGGTAGTTAGGAGAGAATACAATCATGACCGCGTCAAATTGGTCCTCCTTCAGAATCAGTTTGAATGCTTCAGCAAAGATTTTTGGGTTTGCCCATCCCTGTGCAAGAAGATCAATAGGATTCTTGATGGTAACTTCAACAGGCATGTTCAGCATCGACTGAATTCTATCAGCAACATCTTTTGATGGAAGCGGAAGATTGATTCCGTTCAGTTCAAGGGTCTGAGCAGCAATCAATGCTATACCCAATGTATGAGTCACTACTGCAACCCTGCGACCAATAGGTCGATGCTTACATATTGTGAGTATTCGGGCAGTGTCAACCATCTCACTGACTCCCGCCGCCTCGATGGCTCCTGACTGTTTTATCGCAGCGCTATAGAGGTCTGCATTGCCCGCGAGGCTTCCTGTGTGACTCAGTGCTGCTTCTCTAGATGCTGGTGTCTTTCCCACTTTGAAAACAATCACTGGTTTTTCTGGAGTTGTCTTTTTCATCTCTTCCGTCATTTCTCGGGCATACTCGGTCCCTTCCACAAAGAGACAGATCACTTCGGTTTCTGAATCCTCTCTGAGATATTTCAGCATGTCATGAAAGTCTATGTTCACTCGATTTCCAACACTAGCGAATTTAGAGATCCCGAGGTCGGAATCAGCTGCTCGGTAGATCATCAATCCTGTGACCCCCCCACTCTGGCTAACCATCGCAACAGAGCCGCCCTTCATGGGAGCGGGATGCGGAAAGAAGGTCGCATTCAGGTTAATGTTAGAGTTCCCCGCACCAAGACAATTTGGTCCAATAACAGCAATGTGTCCTGCGTCTGCTACTTCTTTCACCTTTCGCTGATGCTCTTCTCCAATTCCTCCGAGTTCTTTGAACCCTGCTGAGAAGATTATTGCACCTTTTACTCCTACCTTTGCACATTCAGAAAGTGTTGGTAGAATATATTGAGGTCCAAGAGCAATCATTGCTAGGTCTACCTGTTCTCCGATGTCACCAATCGATGGATAGCATTTCAAATCGCCGATGGTCTTGAGTCGAGGGTTTACTGGGTATACGTTACCTTTGTAATCACGAAGTGCTATGAGACTGAGTGCTCCGAGTTTATCTGACTTGTCTGATGCACCAACAACTGCAATTGATCTTGGATTGAACAATTTATCGAGTGATTCATTCTTCCACTTCATTACGTGCTGGCTCCTTCCTCAAAGGAACTAAGGAGATTCCTTACTCTTGAGATTATGAGGTCTGAGATTTCTTGGCGAGCATCATCGTAATCCGTCAATGCGATGATCGGAACGTCTTTCTTCTCTGCAATCGCAATCATGTAATCCTGTATTGCTCGTGTGGCCACGAACTCCTTGTCCCTAACTGTCAGGTCGTCAGATACTGTTGTCAGTTTACCCTTCTCATGCTTTCCTGCAAACATTGCTCTGTGTGTTTTGACGTCTGGATTGATCAGGACTTCAATCACGGCAGGACTAATACTTTGGAGCGTGCCCGGCTGAATTTGGACTCCTTCCACCACTGCAATGACTCCTTCAGCAATAATCCTCTTTGTCATAGTTTCAATATGAGGTGTGATGATTTCACATTGCGCTAGGAATCCTCTGACAGCAGGGACCAAGTGTTCGGGTCCTGCTTGCCGATGAGTATGCGCTTGATATGTATGACAGAACAATTCAGGATATTTCTCCTCGTTCATGATACTTCGTAGAACCTGACGAACTGAATCGGTACTGATGAATCTGGTCGCAGTGAGGTCTCGCATAAGCTCGAGGGCTATCAAAGACTTGCCAGTTGCTGATGCTCCCTCAAGAATTACTATAATCGCAGGCAACTCTGGAGTATCTCCCCTAAGTTCTTCATATTTGGTGAGTGTTTCAAAATTGGAACGGACTTCAGGTTCGTACGACTTAAGAGATTCACGCACATAATTGAGGAGTGCCTCTTCAGTCTTACAAGTAGAAACCTTTGAATTGTGCATGCTCTCTGAGATAGCTTGATCATTGAGTCCACTCAGTCTTAGTCTTCCCTTTATAGTGAATAAGGGATATGGAACTTCTTCATCTCGAAGTCGTAATCTCATGACATCTGCACCTGTGTATCAGTGTCATATCAGAACAACCTCAAAAGCCCTTCCGTGAACAGTAACCCTTCGATTCTCTCCCTGGAGTTCCCTGAAATGAAAGACCTGTTGGAGACCTCTTCTGCTTCCTTCGCTTTGGTCTACCTATAAATGGTCTACTCATGTTTGTGGTTTCATCAACTTGTACAATTTCTGAAGAAGCTCCTCGAATGATACCCCAACGTCCTTTTGAAAGGCTCATACTCTCATCATAGAGATTGATGTACCCGTTCAACAACTCATATGATTTTCCGGTGTTTATCTCATCCACGTCATCATTCCAAAGCGTCAGAGCAATGATTGCAGATTCATCACCTACAACACACTCGGTGATGAGATGGGGTTTCCCTATGGCTCTTGCTGTGACTTGCCGTTGTAGTCCTTTCTTGACCACACAGAATCGAACATTGACTGCTCTTGATTCAACTGTCAGTTTTGAAATTGGAGTCCAATCCTCTTCCTGAGTTTCTATCGATTCACCCACATCTTGCAAAGTGTACACTCATCCATAGATGCGTTCCTCTGAGTACTAAAGAACTCCACACTTTGTTCAGGAGTGAATCTCTTTCAGAGCCTTACCCAGTTGCTCAAGACCCTTAATCAATTCCTCTTGTTCCCCACCGAATCCAAGTCGAAAGTAACCATCTAATTCCATTCGAGAGCCTGGAACTGTGAATGTTCTGTATTTTGTCACAAGAAGTTCACAGAGGGGATCAGTGCTCCCACCCCGTTTGAGTCTCGGGGCACCAATGACTCCGCTCTTTGGCTCAATCCACTCAAGCCAATCTTGGGAATCCATCCATTCTTTAACAATCTTGAAATTTGATAGCACCGCTTTCATAATATTGGCGAGGACCTCATCCTTCTTGTAAAGCACTTCCATTGCAACAGCCTCTCCAAGAGATGAGTTACAAATGGTGATCTGTTCTCTTACAGCTCTGATTGCTTCAACAATCGAATTATCTGCAACAGCCCAACCAATGCGAATGCCCGGAAGCCCCCAAGTTTTAGACATGCTCGTCAGGCTTATCGCTATAGGGCTCATGGTTGCAGCAAGAGGTGGAGGGGAGTCGAACATGAGGTCTCTATAGGTCTCATCAACCATCAGATAGGCTCCTGCGTCTTCTGCGATTTCAATAGCCTCTTTTATCTCAGCCTCGGTTATCACAGAACCAGTTGGATTGTTTGGATGAGTGAGGGAGATCAGCTTTGTATTGGGCTTGACCAGCTTTCTGAGTTTGTCCATGTCCGGTCTGAAATCATTGTCCCAGTCAAGTTTGAAGAGAGTTAGGTCTCTCCCTAGAGACCGTGCCACCTGATAGAGTGAGGGGTATGTTGGATGTTCTACGATGATGTTATCTTTTGGTCCAACCAAATGAGCGATGATTGCAAAGTTTGCCTCACTTGCACCAGTGGTTACAGCAACGTTGTCGATAGAATTACCCTCGTACTGTTTTGCTATCTCTTTTCTTAAAATAGGATGACCCACATGATATCCATAGCGTAGTTCTACTTCGTTGAGATCAATACTAAGCTCCCTCACTGTCTGGAACTTCGTACCACTCTCCCCAATGTCGTAGTCAACCTCGAATTGGTAGTCGTCAAACCATATTTCCAAGGGCATTCTGTCAAATGTCAATTTCCTAACCTCTAGCAGACTGATTTCAGTTCCAAGATAAATAGGTTCGCGAAGTGCCATATAACACACGGTTATTAAGGCTATACGAAATTAAAGCATCATTAACCGATTTTACGTGGGGATGCAGATGACCTTTAGGATACTATTAGTGGATGATGAACCAGCCATTCATGAGGTCATGCTTGTATATCTCAAACGATTTTTAGATGACTTTGTACTGCTAGTTGCATCCAGTGGACAACAGGCTATTGAGATGGCGTCTAAGCTGCTTGATGATGGGAAACTTCCAGATATTGTCTTGATGGACATGAAGATGCCTGTGATGGACGGAATAGAGTGTACACAAAAACTCTCTGAGATTGGAGTCAAGAATATCCATCTACTCACCGCATATTTTGATCCTGCTGCTGTAAAACAGGCAGCTGAAGTAGGAGCGAAGGGTGTGATGAGAAAGAGTGAAGGTTTCATGTCCGTGGCTCGAAAAGTTGCAGACATGATTCGAGGAACTAAAGAACCCACCACTCAAACCAGTGCCAGCTAGGCCTCCAAAACCCTTTTCAGTTCTGAAGCGTCTCTCGAATTCTAGCGTTGCTATCGGAGATGAGATAATATCATGTGTCGCTCCCCTTCACGCCTAATATTCATAGGTTTCATGGCTTTGTTTCTTGTAACAATGGTTGGTAGTGTCACGTCAGTAGATGCACAAGTATTCCCTGGTGACTTCATAGAAGATGGTACTCTGTTTGTCTATGTTGCACTGGATGATATGAACATCAAGGATTACAGTGTTGGTACCCCTCTACCATTAAATTTGGATGCACCAATGGATTTGACTCTGCAGTTGAATGCGACTGGGACTCACAATCTCAATGTCAGTGGTACCATCACGTTTTGGTATCAGGGGATTGCACTGTTCCCAATCCAGATCATTGATACGTCCAATAACACCTGGTTCAATATTGATCCAGCAGTATCAATCCCTCCAGTCACCGCTTCCATGGACTTCTCAGGGATGATGTCACTGGGACCACTGAATCTCGCCACTGGTGTTTTCCAAGCAACAGTAGACTTTCGCTATTATGTTGAAGGGAACGCGACTCAGAATATTCTGCAACATCAGTTCGAGTTCCTCCTTCCTTCAACACTTTTTGATATAATCACATCTGTCACTGGTATAACAGCTAGTGTCGCAACAGTTGGTGCTGTCTATGGTGTTGCGGTTGGTTTCAACAGTCTCTGGGAAGGTCTCAAGACGGCGTACAAACTGAGAGGTATTCATAAGAAAGCATCCGAGATTCGTTCGCTACCAAATCTAACAGTGCTTGGTGCGTTACCTCTTCTCTTTTCATTACTCGATAGTATGAAGAAAAGCAAGAAAGAAGGGCGAGAAGACAGCGGTGTAAGTGAGTACATATTGCGACAACGACTTCGAGAAGTCGCACCCGACGCTTGGCAAGTGGACAAGTGTCCTCAATGTAAACGTGATTGGGACAAGAAGTTGGACATGTGCAAGAAGTGCAATTTCACACAGGATGATGCTAGAGTTGCTTATGCAGAGCTCCTCGCCTCAAAGGTTCCTACCGCACTTCGATGGATGGGCAAGAAGAAATCAACAGATGTCAAGACCTTGGCAAAGAAGACAAAATCCACTCAATATAATGCAGGTGTGATTGCAGCTGCAATGGTTGATACCGAAGTAACAGAGATTACTAAGGTTGGAACTCCACTCCGGTCCTTTGTCATGAACATTGCAGGTCTGGCATTTCTTATTGTTACCTGGCAACAACTACTAGGTGATAGTTCAAGCTCTTGGCAGACCACAATCACTCTGGTAGGTGCGGCTCTATCTCTCGGTGTCATCATTGCCCTCTATATCACCAGAAAGACACAGATCAAGCAATTTGTGGCTGATCAAGATGCAGGCAAGAAACTTCTTCCAACCGATGAGGAGGCTGCTGCTGAAGCAGAATCTGAGGAAGAGGGCGAAGAAGAAACAGAAGACACCTCTGAGGAAGTCGAAGAAACTTCTGAAGATGAGGTTGAGGAAGACAAAGGGGAATCAGAATCTTCTGTTGATGACGAGTCTGAAGAAGAGAGTTATGAAGAGGAATCAGTTGACGCCTCTGAGGACTCTGACACTTCTGATGATTATGAGGATGAAGACGAAACATCTGATGAAGAGTAGTTTGTGGATCTTCTGAAAGATAATCTGGCGGCCCCAATAAGGGCCGCGCTTCTTTTTCATTTATTCTTTAGAGCTTTCTATACATCTACAGGTTCTGCTGGTATCTTACTTCTGGATAGCTTGCTGAATACCTGAATTATCTTCTTTCATCTTTCTCTTTCTTCTTAGAAGATAACGCGCATCCTCTTCATCCTATCGAGAACTCGTAGCGTTGCAGTCAGCAAAAGTTGACACCAACCCTTTTATCGGTTCTGAGCGGGCTCTCACAGATAACCTAAAGCCAAAGATAAACACTTGCCGATTGTGTATTCTTGGGGTTTGAACAAAATGGTTGAACACATTGCTGTAATTGGTTGCGGAGCTGCTGGTGCTACTGCTGCGCTGCAAGCACGGAAATTCAACAGAAAGGTCGAGATTTCAGTCTTCAACTCGGAGTCATATTCCCAATACTCCCGCTGTGGTCTTCCCTATACAATCTCAGGCAAAGTCGCCGATTTTGATGACTTGGTGTTGATGCCCCCCGATAATTGGGGCGCACTGAAAATAGAAACGAAATTAGGTACCAGTGTTACTGACATTGACCATAAGTCGAGAGAACTTTTTTACTCTGGTGAAGGGGGCGATGGTACGCTAATTTATGACGCTCTTGTTTTTGCTACTGGAGCCGAGAATGCTGATCCCCCCATTAAAGGTCTAGACAAGAAGCGTGTGTATGGTCTAAGAACACTAGATGATGCAAAAGCTCTTGCCGCTGAAGCTGACAAAGCTAAGACTGCGGTCATAATCGGGGGCGGTCTAGTGGGCATGGAAGCTGCTGAAGCCTTCCACGAGAGAGGTCTAGATGTAACTGTTGTTGAGTTCTTGCCCCACATCCTACTAGCAATGGTTGACCCTGATATGGCTAAAATTGTTGAAGAACACTGTGGAGAACATGGACTTAAAATTCTCAATAACACAGCGGCACAAGAAATCAAAGGTAAGGGCTCTCCCGAGTCAGTAGTTATCCAGAGTCGAGAGAATGAAGTAGTGTCTGAGATTCCTGCAGACTTTGTTGTTGTTGCTACCGGAGTTAAACCACTCACCAGACTTGCTGAGAAAGCGGGTGCTGAGATTGGAAAAAGTCGAGGTATCAAGACTGATGATAAGATGATGACAAGCATTGACCAGATTTATGCATGCGGAGACTGTGCGGAGAATGTTGAGTTCATCACACGCACACCCTGTGCTGGGGGTCTCGGTACAGTTGCGGTCAGACAGGGTAGGGTTGCCGGAATCAATGCTGCAGGTGGAAATGTTACATTCCCCGGAATTGTTGGTGCCAAGGTAACGAAACTCTTCGGGCTTGAGATTGCAAGCACTGGTTTCACCGACGATATGGCAAAAAGGTTGGAGATTCCTGTGGTCAAAGGCTCAATGAAGGGCAGCACAAAACCCCCATACTACATTGGTGGAAAGGAACTCAAGGTGAAGACCTTCTACAACAAAGAAACTGGCAAGCTTGTGGGTGGCCAGCTTGTTGGTGAGGAGGATGCAGCAATGCGTCTCAATGTCCTGACTTTGGGAATACAACAAAACATTGACGCCGTAGAGCTGTTTGACTTTGAGAACTGTTATGCTCCCGCAATCTGTGATACTTGGGATCCTTTGGTCTCATCTGCAGATGCTGCTCGCAGGCGGCTCAAGTTGTAATCTACTCTTGAGTAAGAATTGAGACGTTATTCAACGCATACTGAAAGGAGCTCACCTGCATAGGTGAGCTGGCAATAAGTAAGATCCTGTTGAGACTACTCTCTGTCTTTGAATGATTAGCAATTGCTTTCACTATTTCCTCTGCCACTTCCCAGCTTGGAATTCGAGAAACCTCAAGTCCCATGGTGAAGAATCCTACCTTCTGAGCTTTCATACCATCTGCCCTCTCTAGGGCTCCCAGAGCCGTATTGAAAATTGCTGCACGCCGATCTGGGTTGGTCATTGAGATGCCTGGCCAGTATAGCACTTCTTCGGCATTACTCCCCTCTTTGACAGTAACACTCCCAACGGGAATATTCTGGGTCTTAACAACTAAGTCAATGTCCGAATCATCATTGTGTCCGAGCTCAACGATGACGCTGAAGTTTCCTAGAGACCATCCACCCAAGATCTTTACTCCTTACATTCTTTGACCGCATTGCAGAAGCAATCACAAGCATACTTGTTGAAACCTACGAGTGTTATTTCCTTTACTGAACCAGGTTTCTGAGCATAATGGGCTACACCTTCGACAATTGCTTTCGCAGATTGCTCTTCTGATAAGCCCCCGACTCCTGCTCCTATTGCCGGGAACGCAACAGAACTCAGATTGTGGTTAGATGCTATGTTTAGTGCAGCTTGAACTGATGCTAGCACTTTCCAATAGGTAGCCTTCCCCCCAGGCGGCATTCCTGCACAATGAATAACATACTTTGACGGAAGATCTCCTGCAGTAGTCATCACTGCTTCTCCAGGTCTTATCGGTCCCATAGAGATAGCTTCCTTTTCGATTTGTAGACCTCCCTTAGACTTGATGGCACCTGCAACTCCTGATCCCATCCAGAGGTCTGAATTTGCAGCGTTTGCAATCGCATCTACGGTGAGTTCTGTTATATCGCCAAGGTAGGTCTTGACTAAAACAGCACCCAGCTTCTTCTCCATATACCTCATCCTCCACTTCGAGTGAAAACAATAAGGAATCCTTTTCGTAAAAGGTTGTCGTCCCACAACCTTTATGCCACCTGACCCTGCGTTTCTGATGGCGAGTCATCTGAACGATATCAAGGACAACGAATTGGCTGCACTAAAGAAGAAATACGGTGAACCTGAAGTCCATGCTTTCACAGCAGATTTTCGGAAATTTGAGTGTACGCTTGTTAAGCGTACAGAGGCTAAGGGTCGTCTACATGACATCACCTGTTTCATTCGACAGGATGATGGAAATTTCGTTGTGATTCAAAAACCACAATATGCTAGAACCGGTATATACCGTGCTCCTTCTGGTGGTGCAAATCCAGGGGAACCCCTAGAGGATGCCGCGATTCGTGAGATGTACGAAGAGACTGGCTTGACTGTTCGACTAACCCGTTTTGTATTAGATATGCACCTCGAAGTTGTCTGCAAAGATCGTACGATTCCTTGGCGTTCACTTGTTTTTCTTGCTGAGCCAGTGGTTGGCGAAATCAAACCAGTTGACACAAGAGAGATCTTTGATGCGACTGTGATGTCACGTGGGCAACTCGTAGGAGAGGTTGCTCAACTCATGGAAGATTCAGGATGGGGTGGTTTCAAGTACCGCGCATTTCTGACTCGTGAATTCTTCAGACGTCTCGATGAATTGAATATCTGACACTGTGTTACTCGATTCCATATTTTTCCTGTCTAGAATATTTATTGAGCAGAGGCATTTCGACCGATTGAGTTTTCTCTAAGATTTCATAAAACTCAACACTTTAACTCTTTACCTCACTATTCCTGGCGGCGCTCTCTGCTCATTTTCTATCTATTGAATTCTTTCAGAAAGAGTATTATCAGGCCGGAACTCTGTTCGCTCTTGGTGAAGTTCAGGTGAGAGACCTTACAGATTATGCACTAGACACATGTAGAGAGCTTGGTGCTTCATATGCTGATATTCGAATTGTTACCATCAAAGACGAAGACATCTCAATCAAACTAGGTAACATCTCAGTAATGGAGCTGAGGAAAGAGATTGGATTTGGCATTAGATGTCTTGCAGATGGAGGTTTGGGTTTTGCGGGCTCATACGACCCCACCAAGGATGAGATACACAGAGTTGCTGAACTAGCAGTCCAGATAGCAAAAGCATCAGGATCAACAAGACAGAAACCTGTTGAACTAGTTGACATCAAAACCGAAACTGGTTCTTATTCGACTCCTATCAAGAAAGATCCGTTCAAGGTGCCAACTGAACAGAAGGTCGCTGAACTCGTCGAGGTTGATAAAGGACTAAGGGAGCATAACCCAGAGATAATCAAATTCACAAAAGCTGATTACAGGGGACATATGGAGGACAAGATCTTCAGCAGTACTGAAGGTGCATACATAACCCAGAACATCGTTTTCTGTGGTGGAGGATTTTCATGTATGGCAATCTCTCCCGGCTCACCGCCACAAATAAGATCCTACCCTGGTTCTTTCAGAGGAGATTTTTCCACCAGTGGCTATGAATTCTTTGAGTCAAAGAAACTGATTGAGAATGTTGAACATATTGCTGAAGAGGCAATAGCTCTAACAAAGGCGAAACAATGCCCTACCGAGAAGACTACTCTACTACTAGATGGGCATCAGCTCATGCTCCAAATCCATGAGAGTTGTGGACATCCTACTGAGCTTGACCGTGTCCTTGGAACAGAGGCTGCATTTGCTGGAACTAGTTTCATGACTGTTGATCTACTCAACTCTTTGAAATATGGGAGTGAGCATGTGACTATGACCTCCGATTCAACAATTCCCGGTGGATTGGGTACTTTCGGATTTGACGATGAAGGAGTCAAAGCAAAACGAATCGATCTTGTGAAAGATGGGTTATTTGTTGGATATCAATCCTCAAGAGAAACGGCTGCATTGGTTGGTCTTGCTGAAAGCTCAGGAGCTATGCGAGCGGACAGCCCTCAAAAACTTCCCCTCGTCCGAATGGTAAATATCAATCTGGAACCTTCGGGTTGGATTCGAAACGACATTATAGAAGATACTAAGTGCGGAATCCTAATGTCCACCAACAAGAGCTGGAGCATTGACGATAAGAGACTGAACTTCCAATTTGGCACTGAGATTGCTTGGGAGATTGTTGATGGAGAGGTTGGACAGATGTTCAAGAACCCCACATATACTGGAATCACCCCAGAATTCTGGGGTAGCATGGATGCTTCTTCGAAAGATGACTGGCGTATCTGGGGAACTCCAAACTGCGGAAAGGGTCAACCGCCTCAAGTCATGTATGTTGGACATGGTTGTGGAACGGCTAGGTTCCACAATGTCAGAGTAGGAATCATGGAGGGGAAATAAAATGGAGAACAACAAGGAATTACTTCACAGCAAGATAGAACTTATTCTGAAAGAGGCAGAGGCACTAGGGGCATCTCAGACTCAAACAACAATCACTCTTACAAATAGGGCTCTTACTAGATTAGCAAATAGTATCATTGATCAGAATGTTGTTGAGAGACATGCTCTGGTTCGAGTAGTGGTTTATTTTGGTCAGAAGAGTGGATCTGTGGAGTTTGAAGTCTTTGAAGACCATGAAATCAAACAAGCGGTTGAACAAGCTGCTTCACTAGCTCGAATATCCCCTGAGAATAAGGACTTCAAATCATTACCTACTCCTAAGCAGTACTCTAGTTCATTTGACAAGAAAAGTATGATATGTGAAACAACTCACAATACGACTCCTGAGAAGCGAGCTGAATTTGCTAAGCTTGCCATCGATACTGCACACTCGGTAGATAGTAGAGTCAAAGCAGTGGCTGGTTACGTGCAGAACACTACAAAGGAGAAAATAGTGGCTAATTCTTTGGGTATTGATGCATATGAAATTCAGACCACTAGCGATGCTGAATTCACGGTTCTAGCGAAAGATGATAAAGAAGAGACCGCAGGGTGGGCCACTGACGCAAGACGAGACGTGAATCAACTAAAGGTTGAGGAGATAGCAAGAATTGCGGCTGAAAAAGCTGCGTCTGGTTTTGGAATGAAATACCTCGACCCTGGAGAATACGAAGTTATTCTTGAACCTGCAGCAACTGCTGGTTTGACATTCTTCACTGGTCTGATAGGATTCGGGGCAAGACGCTATCAGGAATACATGAGCTTTCTCAGAGACCGCATCGGAGAGCAATTGTTCTCAGAGAATCTTTCGCTTTGGGATAATCCACTAGAACAACGACTTGTTGGAGCGTCACTATTCGATGATGAGGGTGTGCCACATCAGAGAGTGGATCTCATCGACAATGGGGTTGTCAAGAATCTGGTCTACGATACTCTCACCGCAACAATAGATGGCGTAGAAAGCACTGGCAACCATGCCAAGTGGTGGGGACCTGCAGAACCAATCCCTCGTCATATCATTGTTGGAGAAGGGACTTCATCGGTTGATGAGATGGTGTCAGAAACGAAGAAGGGTGTACTAGTTACCCATTTCCACTACATGAATCCCGTCAATCCTACTGAGGGGGTGCTCACAGCACTCACTCGAGATGGGGCGTGGTATGTTGAAAATGGTGAGGTGAAATATCCTCTACATACCATCAGGTTCACTGATGGTGTTCTGCGATTCTTCAAAGAGATTGATATGATTGGGAGGTATCCGGACTTCTTGGCACTGCCGCCAATTGGTATGGTCCCTGCAATGAAACTGCCATCATTCAGGTTTTCAGGTTCAAGTAAAGAATAATTTTCTCAGCTTATCACTTGGAAAGCTTGACAATCAACTCTTCACTGAATTGCTTCAGTATTAACCCCACTCTGTCTTGAACCTCTTCAGAACCGTATAGAGAGGTTAGCAGATTTAGTAGGGCTAGATTGTGAAGCATTGAGACTGAAAATTCGTTCATTGAGTAGAAACCAGAGATTCGTTCATCAACGATCTTCTTTGCATCGTCAGTCCCCTGTCGGCGTATCGCATCTCTTCTGATATCATACATACATGATTCAAATTCCCTAGTCTGAAGAGCTGACCTGATTGGTCCAATCAAGAAGTTTGCTGATAACTCGTCCGTGAGATTTTGACTTCCTATTTCACGAACACTATCATTGAATCGAAGAAGAACTGGTTCAATATCGAATGGAATTGTCCTAGCCACTTCAACGAGAAACGCACGAAACTCTTTTCGTCTGATGAGAGGAATATTACGCTTGAACTCCTCTTCGAAAGCGATCACTATGGGACCGATGCCCTTTATCGAAAGACGATGTTTCTTGTCGCGACTGAACAGGACATCCTCTTCCTCTGAGTAGAACTGCAGGTGGACTAGATATTTGACCATGAGTTCTAACTGATCCGTCATTTTTCAGTGACCGAATCTCTTTGAGCAATTGTGCATATATCCCTAATTAGGAGGGTTCAAGCGTTTAGAAAAAAGAGTGAAGGGGTGGGGAGTAACCCCATCCCGGTTCAAAATTATCGCATAGTCAATGCCATGACTGCTTTCTGACCATGTAGTCTGTTTTCAGCTTGATCGAATGCTATAGACTGTGGACCATCAAGAACTGAGTTGCTGACTTCAAAACCTCTGTCAGCAGGAAGGCAGTGCATATAGTGTGCCTTTGGTCCTGCGATGGCCATCTTCTCATCATCACAGATCCAGTGCTTGTTCTTATCAAACACAGCTTGTGACTTCTCAAGCTCAGGCTTGTCGTTGAACGGCGGAATGAATTCCTTGCAAGTCCAAGCCTTCGGATACACAACGTGTGCACCTTCGAAAGCCTCGTCCATATCATTCACAATCTCGAAACTGGAACCGTTCTCTTCAGAGAGGGCTTTACACTGTTTGAGGATCTCGTCATCAAGCTCCATTCCTTTAGGATGAGCCAACACTGTATCCATTCCTACTTTGGTCGAGGCAATAATTGCGCTCTGTGGCACAGCCAGTGGCTTGTGAACGGATGGTGAATATGCCCAGGACATGACAAACTTCACGTTCTTGAATGTACCATACTTTTCTTTCACTGTCATGATGTCTGCAAGTCCCTGACATGGGTGATAGATGTCATCTTCCATGTTGATAACTGGAATATGACTCCAGTGAGCAAAGTTCCTGATGACTTCGTTTGCACGTCCATATTGCCAGCCTACAGGGTCACCGTAACAACGAATTGCGATTCCGTGACCCATTCTTGCTAGGACACGAGCTACATCAGAAACGCGTTCTGTAGAATAGGCTTGCTCGTCACCTTCTAGTGCTGGAGCATATATTTTGCTGGGGTCTAGAAAGTGTGCGTGTCCTCCCATCTGGGTCATTCCTGCCTCGAATGAGTTTCGAGTCCTAAGGCTCTGATTGTAAAAGATCATGAACAATGTCTTTGCATCGAGAAGTTTGTGAGGTTCACCTATTGCGAACTTACGCTTTAAATCAAAGGCAACCTCAAGGATGGTCTCGATCTCCTCTTTTGTATAGTCGAGCAGGGTTATGAAGTCCCTACCGCGAAAGGTTTCTGTCTTAACCATTATTGGTCACAACCACTTTACTCGCATTGTATCTTACAGAAAAAGGTTGCCCACTAGACAACCTCAATCAGAATACTGAAATAACATCGGTACCCACACGTACAGTATGCAAGGATACCCCGCTGCTCCCCCAAACCCACTGTTCGGAATATTATCTTGGGGATTTGTGATTATCATCATCTATGGTTTTGTCAGGCTGTCAACTGATGGTGAAGATCGATTCAATGGGTGCAAGAAGGCATTGTATTTTGGGGTACTTGGCATGGTTATAGTTACACTTATTGAATCATTGATATTTTGGAACTGGTCTCTACAGATTCCTGTAGTTATTGCGAATCCATTACTTGTATGGGGTGTATCGATGATGCTTGGACTCCCTTTTATTGTAATTCCAATGATTGATCTTGCAGTTCAATGGTATTTTCTGAGAAAATAGAATAATCACTTAAGGCGCACAATCTCAGTGGAATCCAATTGGTGGTATCATTGGAAACGGTAGTCGCTGAGATTGAAGAGATTGTCAACAGAGAAACTAAGGCATGGGATACGCAAGATGTAGACCTTCTGATGACCGTGTTCCATCATGATATGGTCTGGCCTTGGCCCCCTGATTCAAAGACACACAATCCCATGAACTGGGTCATTGAGTGGGGTCGCTACGATGATGAGCGTTGGAAACGAGGTTGGCAAGACCTGTTCAATACATACAAACTCGTTCACAATGTTCGCATAATCAAAAGAATCCAGGTTTCGAAAGAAGGTGACGGTGCTTTTGCAGTGGTCGACATCGATACACTCTGGCGTGACGACTCAGGTGTCGATAATCATTGGTTAGGTCGAACCTGCAAGATCTACTCGAAGGTCCAAAATGAATGGAAGATGACTGCTCAGATTGGTGTTCTTGACTATGATGATGTCGCTATTTAGTCGATTTCTCTCCTGAAACATCTCTCCTAATGCTTAAAGGGCACGAAGCTTATGGCATCTAAATTGAACAATTGAGAGTTGGAGAGAAAATGAAAAGAAAGGTTGTGAACCTTGCCCTCTCGCTCATCGGTCCGATAGCATTGATTATAATCCTGACAATGCCAATTGGTCCCTTGACTGGAGGATTAGGTATCATTCAACCCGTTGGTGGAATCTTCGACAACGGAGCTCCAGGACCTGGGTCTCAAACAATCACACTCACAGGTCTGGATGCTGAGGTTGAAGTTATTATCGACCATCTGGGAATCCCCCACATCTATGCAGAGTCTTACTCTGATGCTATGATGGCACAAGGGTATATGCATGCAAGAGACCGGTTGTTCCAAGTCACGATGCAAAACTTTTTCGCATCTGGACGGGTCAGCGAGATTGTGGGTGGTTATGCGAACAGTTCCGATAT
>JAGXOC010000002.1:0-43390 GCA_019894665.1 Candidatus Thorarchaeota archaeon | reverse complement strand
AGTTCTATCGATCAATAGGGTTGGCGCGATCCGCTCAGGATACACTCGAGTGGTTTGAAGCAAATGCTGCTTCAGATTCTGAAGTAGCTGATGCATTGGACGGTGTTAATGCTTTAGTTGAAGGTGCAAATGTCTTCATCAATTCGTTGACTAGTGCGAACATGCCTATCGAGTTCAAAATATTAGGTTATACTCCAGAACCTTGGACTCCTGTGGACTGTTTTATCAATGCCAAGATGTTGGCATGGGGTCTTGCGGGGTCAATCATGGACTTTCAACGCCAATGGATTCGAACAACACTTGATAATGACACATTGTACAATGACCTGTTTCCAGATGTTATGCCCAATACTATTCCTATAATTCAAGAACAGTATAACCTAAGCATTGGGGAATACCCTCTTGGACCTGGAAAGGTGCCGGTTTCAGCTGATCCCGATCAATTCTCTGGCATCATACTCGCGGATGAAGCAATAATCCCGAATGACAAGTTGGAAGCAGTGATCAAAATGATGAATGAGGTCATCAAGCCATTAGGTGACTTCGAATTCGTCGGCAGTAATAATTGGGCAATCAATGGCTCGAAGTCATCAACAGGAATGCCAATAGTGGCGGGAGACCCCCACTTAGGATACCAAGCACCCTCTGTCTGGTATGAAACACACATAGTTGTGCCTGGAGTACTTGACGTGACTGGCACGACATTTCCAGGACTTCCTGGAGTTCTTATTGGTCACAATGATCATGTAGCATATAGCTTCACTAATGTAGGAGCTGATGTAAACGATATTTTCGTTGAAGAGCTCAATCCTGCGAATCCTGACCAGTACATGTACAATGGTGAGTGGAGGGATTTCACCATCCACCAGGAATACATCCACACAAAGGAAGGTGAGGTCATACCATTCACTGTAAAGGAGTCTGTTCATGGACCTTGTATTGATTCAGTTCAGCCTACTTACAGTTCTGATAGTGAAACACACCCGAACTTGGCGATGAACTGGACAATATCTGGTGTAACTCATGAGATGGTTGCGATTGCTGAAGTCATGAAAGCTGACGATCTAACAGAGTTCATGAATGCAATGTATTGGTGGGACACTGCGCCCCAGAACTGTGTGTTTGGGGATGACTCGGGAAATATCGCTATGCTTGTTGTTGGAAGACTTCCAATACGTGCTGGGTACACTGGCGAGTACCCGATTACTGCCCTGAATGACTCGGTGGGAATGGTGAGTTATGTCCCATATGCCCACAACCCCCGAGAGGTCAATCCTTCAAGAGGATTTGTTCAGTCTGCGAACCAGCGAACAATAGATCCAAGTAACTATGCCTATGACATCCTCGGTCCACAAGCTAATGGATACCGCGCAAGGCGTATTTTCTATCTCTTGGACAATAACGATGGCATAACAGTGGATGACATGAAACGATTTCAGGCTGATGTTGTTGAAGTTAGGGCAGAAGTCATCGTTCCGTATGTCATAGCTGCCTGGGATGCAGTGGGTGATGGGAACACCACAATAGCTGATGCTGTCGAACTGCTGCGACCTTGGGACTTTGATATGGAACCAGACTTGGAGGCACCGACAATCTGGATGTATCTCCTCGATGCTATCCACGAAGAAACATTTGACGAGGTCAGTTCCATTGATACTGCAATACCCCTCTCAAGAACACCAATCCTTGAGGAGTTCATTGTGACAGACAATGCCTACTATTTCGACGACCACTCTACAGTACCTGTCGAGACCCGTGATGAGATACTTGTTCAAGCTCTCTTTAAAGCAATCGACACACTTACAGCTGAGTGGGTGGATGAGTCTGACTGGGTGTATGGAAATCGTCACACTATCTACATAGAGCATATGGCCGGATTCACTTTCATTGGAGGTGGCCCCCACCGCGGGCAGAACACAATCAATGTCGCTGGAGGTTGGATAGCATCAAGCGGTCCATCAACTAGGTTGATTGCTGACCTGAATGCTATTGATATGTCATACATGGCTTACCCTGGTGGTCAGAGTGGAAACATGTTCAGTCCTCATTGGGATGACATCTTTGACATCTGGTACTCATTTAACGAGGTCACTGAGCAACACGGATACCATGTGATGTACTTCTATTCGACAGCTGTTGCTTTTAGAACTGCAGACACGGACGACTCGCTGATAGAGAGGACTATCACCTTTGTACCATAGGAGGTTATGAAATGGGAAAAATAGATGATACAATTCCTGAACTCGGCTTTCTACCAGCACTGGTGATCACCATAGTCTTTGGAATCGTTTTCCAGCTAGCTGGGAACTGGATGCTGATGCTCTTTGCAGGAGCACTCGGAGCTCTCTTTGTCAGGAGAATAAGGAAAGCCTTCTTGATAGGATTTCTAGGCGTAGGACTTGCATGGGGAATACTCTTTGTCTATCTAGCATTAACTGCTCAAGCAATGGCTGTAGCTAATATATTCATCGGACTTCTAGGTCTCGATGGACTTGGAGCATTAGTTATTGTGATCAGTGTCCTCATTGGTGCGATGCTTGGTGGTTTTGGCGGTATGTTTGGTCGATCTCTCTACGAACTCCTAGATGAGTTTCTCCCATCTGACGCTGGAGGAGTTCAAGTTCCTCCACCAGAACCTGCAGAAGAAGAAGCTGCAACTGAAGAATAAGCAATTAGTTGCTGTGGCTATCATGCCACAGCCCCCTCATTTTTTTCCAGTAGATTAGAATCAAAGTAAGAAATGACGCTAGGCCAATCAACCCAATCAATTGAATAAGAATATCATTGGGTCCAGAACGGATTATACTACCTTCTATCTGTTTCATGAAAATGGAGTCATTTGAGTAGACAACATACCATACTCCATTGTAGGGTATCTCGATACTCCATGTTAGTTTTACCAGAGAAAATCTTTCGAATATTGGAGTAACTGCTGAATCATCTACCCAGAGGTCATAGTTGTCTTCATCGAGAATGAGAAAGTCAATACCCCCGAGTAACCAATTATCATACTTTGTTTCGTCACCTGGAAAGAGGTCTCCGTTGCTAACTATCCTGAACTCACCAGAAAGTGTATCTCCCTCGGAACATGATATTGGGAATGATTTCCACGAAATAGCTTCGATCACAATATCATGAGTCGCTAAGAGTTGCTCTCCAGAAATCAAATCGTGGTCCCTTGCTTCTACACCAGTAGCTAATAGTAATGTGAAAACAAAAACCAGCAAACTGAATCGTTTCTTCACATTACTACTCTCCATGATTATGAGACGGATGAACCATCCCGAAACTTTCTATTTACTTATATCAGCTTGGCAATAAAAAAGCGACTAAATTTGAGTACTTATCCGACACCGTGAAGATCATCCCCCACCTACTGGTGGGAAAATGACAATTGTGTCGTTTGGTGACAACGCATAATCAAGTCTAGTAATTCGGGTTCCGTTGACCATGATGATTTTTGCCTGTTCTTTATCAATTCGCAATCTTTCAAGAACTCCATCAATTGTTGCCTTGTCAATCTCTATAGGAAACGCCTCTCCTATCTCAACACCATCAGGTGCAAATTTTCTTAGAGTTGCGTAGAGTTTGACATTTACCAACATCTGGTTCACCGATAGTAGTCTATGTCAACATCCTCACGTGTATAACCATGACCTTTCAGATGTTGTCCCCCGCAAAGTAAGACCATATTGAATGGGAACAAACCTAAACGAGCTCCTTTTGGTATCACATTTTTGGGTTTTACTAGTGTGCCATTAAGAAAGCAATCACCAATGTCTGACTGTTCTAGTTCTAGTCTATCAATTAGTCCCTCAAATGTTTCATTTTCAACGTACTCGAGTGTTCGAACTGTATCCTCATCTGGACGACTACCTTTGACAAGCTTGCGTAGACGACCATAGAGGTGGATTTCGAGGGAATCTGCACTCAATATGAATCAATCATAGGAAGAAGGATGTACAGATAATCCTAATGGTATGAAGAAAAAACCAAGGGGGAAGCTAAGTCCCCTTGGAAAATTTACATATTTTTGTATACCTCATCTAGTTCCTCATCTGGCACATCGAAGACCACATTGTGCGGTGGTAGGGGCTCTGTTCTGAAGAACTCTGGTAGTCTATCATCCACTTCAGTGAAACCAGCTTTCTTGTTGAACTCCCGCTCCTTCCTAAGTATGTCTTTGCCATAACTAGTAACTTCAATATCCTGTCCCAAGAATGAATCAACTGTGTCCTTCATAGCATTGAATCCATCATCATCATCGAGTATGCAGAACGCAATGAATAGACAGTAGCCAGTTGAATCTATGTAAGCCGTGGTTGCTTGGAACGCTTGAGACAATTCAGCCTTCTTCAAATCACGGGGATCCGTCACCGTGCCTTTGATTCCTAGAATCTCTGCAGCAACAGTGTATCCCGCAGTATGATCAGCACCCATCGGTGTCGTGGCATAGGTCACACCAATTCCTTTGATTGATCTTGGATCGTAAGCTGGAAGAGCTTGACCTTTCACCACAGGGATTCTCGTAACTCCTAGTGCTTCACCAGCTGTTTGAGTTCCTGAGCTGACGAGTTTTCCTTCAACAGAACTCTCATCGTAGGCTTTCTTCAATAACTCAATAGATTTCGGACCATCACCATACGGAATGAGTCCTGCCTCCATGAACATAGCAATTGTATTTCCTGCTTCAATTGTATCAAGCCCAAGATCGTTGCATAAACGATTTAGCTCAGCGACATCATGAAGTACGCTAATTCCGAGGTTTGCACCAAGTGCCCATACTGATTCATATTCCAGAGGTGAAACATGCATTTTACCCGTGTCCTCGTATGGGACAACATTGGAACAAGCCATGACACAACCTGGATGACATGAATGAGCATACTTTCCTTCTGCCTTGTCACCAAATTTCTTCTTTGTCCTATCTACGAGATCGTGTACAGCCTCGCCTGATATCTTCGCAGCTTTATCGAAACGTCCAGAACTAAACCCTTTTGTCGGAAGTCCTCCAGCTTCACTGAGGATATTCAGAAGAACGTTGGTTCCATAGTTCTTGAGACCGCCAAAGGGTTCCCCTTTATCATCGTTTAGCCTGCCTGTCACAGCGTGAGCATTCAATGACTTGACGAAGACTTTTCTTGCCGCGTCGAATTTTTCTTGGTCTTTTGCTGCAGGTCTGGTTCCTCCAGTCCCATCGCTGATTATAGCCACAATTCTTTTGGACCCAAATACTGCACCTAGCCCACCTCGGCCAGCATATCTACCCGGGTCTGAGTTCTCAATATTATTACCAAAAACTCCTGCACATTTCAACAATCTCTGCCCGGCAATACCTGAACCAATGATTCCCGGTTTTGTTGGATAATCTTTCCAGATTTTCCCAATCAACTCGTAGAGACCAAGTCCAGCATAGTCATTTGTTTTGATTATCTCACACTTGTCCTTACCGACTAGAATGCTATACCAGTCTTCGGAATCTGGTGGAGCACCTTCAATTATTATACCCCTCACACCAAGGCTTCCTAATTTTGTACCGGTCAATCCTCCAGCATTTGCTTCCTTAATTCCTCCAGTCAACGGCGATTTTGCTCCCACACTCATTCGACCTGATGATGGAGCTAGAGTACCCGCAAGTAAACCGGGTGAAACAACAATCTTGTTTTGCGCTCTAAGTGGATGACAGGTGGGATCCACTTCCTCTGAAAGAGTTATTGAGGTGAATGCCCGACCAGCGTATGTTTGGTGTTCGGGTTTTACATTCTCCCACTTGTGTGAGAGATTTTCCATGTCAATACGAAGTACCTTGTTCACTTTATACCCTCCATGTTTGTTGAATATATACAAAAACTTCCTTATATGCGATATGTCATCCTGATTCATATCGTTATGTTCGATTGTTCATAACGACGTTTTGTTATCAAATTTGGGCGGAGGATTCTTAGGAGGCAGTGGCGCTCTGATAGGACATTCAGTCATCGACCTCGTGAACGAATACAGGTCATTGAGATCCTCCACTACAAAAAATATTTAACTATGGTTAACACGAAACCAAGACGTAAGTCGAGGGAAGGTCTTTTATCACGCAACACTCGAATAAATCAAAGACTCCAGAATAATTGGTGAAGGCAATGCATAGAGAGTTAACGAAAGGTGTCTACTTCGTTGGTGTAGACGACAATCATACAGAATTATTCGAGAACCTTTGGGATATCCCATTTGGAGTATCTTACAACAGCTATCTGATTGTTGATGAGAAGATTGCAGTCATTGAAGGTGTGAAAGGACCGTGGGCTGATGAATGGCTTGATAATATCAGAGAGTTGGTCGATCCTTCAAAGATTGACTACATCATTCTGAATCATATGGAACCCGATCACACAGGTTCCTTGCCAGACATAGCAAAGATTGCTCCCAACGCGAAACTAGTCTATACGCAGAAAGCCTCTGCTATGCAGAAGTCCTTCTTCGATCTTGACCTCGATGAAATAATTGCAGAGGATCTCCAAGAACTCTCACTTGGAAGTAAGACTCTACAATTCGTTCACGCCAAGTTCCTTCACTGGCCTGAGACCATGATGACATACATCAAGGAGGATGAGATACTATTCTCCTGTGACGCGTTTGGAGCCTTTGGAGCCTTGAACGGACTACACTTTGATGATGAGATTAATATGGAGATAATTGAGTGGGAGGCAAAACGGTATGTTTGCACTATCATCACAGCCTACTTCAAATTTGTTCAAGCTGGTATCAAGAAGGTGAAAGACCTGGGAATTGGCATCAAGATGATTGCTCCCAGTCATGGTCCAATCTATCGAAAGGACCCAATGTGGATTGTCAACAAGTATGATGAGTGGAGTGGACCTGAGCTCGAGAAGGTCTGCACCATCGTGTATGGTAGTATGTACGGATTCACCTTCCGAGTTGCGATGAACCTGAAGAAAGAGTTGGAGAAACTCGATGTGACGGTCAAAATGTTCAACATCTCATACACTGGTCTCAGTAGGGTCATCACGGAGACCGTGCGCGCTGGGGTCATAGTTCTAGGAACCCCCACATATGATGCATTTCCATTCCCAAAGATATGGAACTTCGCAAATGAGATTCAAGGGAAGCGATACCCACCCCGTCCCATTGGCATTCTGGGAACATATGGCTGGCAAGGCGGCGGTGTTGAGAAGATCACCAAGCAGTTAGCGGATGCACGATATGAGATCCTTGAACCAATTGTTCACGTGAAGGGTAGACCAACTGAGGAACAGAGTGCACAGTGTAAGAGCCTTGCAAAGGTGATCGCTGAGCGTCTCAAGTAATTCTCAAAAAGTTAGACCCATCTAAGAACAGTCTTATTAATTAGTTACAGTAAGGTCTGGTATTCTCGCGAAAGCAGAGAAGCATGGTGGAGGATTTACTCCACTGAGAGAGATGAGGTAAATGAATCTAAAAGGAACCCAGACCGAGAAGAATTTGTTAACCTCTTTTGCTGGTGAGTCACAGGCACGCAATCGATATACGATGGCAGCCTCGACTGCCAAAAAAGAAGGTTACGCTCATATCGCTGCAATCTTCCTTGAGACTGCGGGTCATGAGAAAGAACATGCAAAGAGATTCTTCAAGCTCCTGAAAGAAGGTGGAGCAACAGAAGTGATTAAGGTTGAGTGGGACTTCCCCACCAGCGGATCCTACGAGAGCACTGAGAATATTCTCAGACATGCTGCTGCTGGAGAGAAGTTTGAGTTCACCGAAATGTACCCCGGTTATGCAAAGATTGCTGAAGATGAGGGATTTCCGAACGTCGCCCATCAATGGAAGACAATCGCCCATGCAGAGTCTTGGCATCACAAGCGTTACCTAGCCCTTGCTGATCAGATTAAAGATGGTAGCATCTTCAAGAAGACAGAGAAGGTTCAGTGGCGTTGCGACAATTGTGGTTACATCCACGATGGTGAGCATCCACCTGAAAAGTGTCCAGCGTGTCTTCATGACAAGGGATACTTCATGGTCCACTTTTCTGAATACTAGAAACTAAAGGCGATCCAATGGCTCTCGAGTCATTGGGTCAACTATATTCTTTTTGCTTCAAATTCTTCCATATCAAAACCGCTACGAATGTTCCGATGCACAGTGCGATGTATGCTATCATCATTGATAATCCTCCCAATCTTGCTGTAGATGATGCAACCCTGCTAATCAAGAAACCACCAAACAAATAGCTCACAGGAATTGCCAGGAACACATATTGCACGATATTTCGAGCTTTCATCCCAACTAAAATGAGCATCATCCCTGTAAGATAATTGGAAATACCGAAAGTCCCGAGTAATAGCAATTGGTCGTCTCGTGCAACAGCCAAGTCTAGTCCCATTATATTTTGAGCTGCATATTCTAGCAGAACAGTATGCATGAATCCTCTCACGAGATCCAAACATCCTAGCAAGGTCATGATAATCCAAGCAAATTTCGGACAAACTTGGTCGTTATTGTCAATGCTATTATTCACTCTTTTTCACAGTCAATCGCAATTCATTGGCACTTTTTATACTCTGCTTTTTCAACAGGATATGACAATCCTCCATTGTGCGATAGACTCAAAAATCATACAACGCCCAGTTGCCATGTGAGTATAATGAAGAGTCTGTACGGACGCGATTTAATTACAACACAAGATTGGAGTGTTGAAGAGCTCGAGAAAGCTCTCGACCTCTCATTTGAGATGAAGGCAAATCGTTATGATCATCCCCTGAACAACTCTCTGGATAGACGGACATTCTTCATGTTCTTCTTTAACCCAAGTGTCAGGACCCGACAGTCATTCGAGGCTGCAGCCACAGAGCTTGGCGGCCACGCACAATTTCTAGAGCCAAAGTCGATGCGGCTCAAAACAGCTAAATCAGCTGGCGAGACCATCGAGGATGCTGCTCAAGTGATGAGTCGTTATGCAGTGGGACTAGGAATTAGAATTCTAGAAACCGCTCTCGAGTACTATGGCCAGGGCGATGAAATACTCAGACAGTATGCAGAGAATGCTACTATTCCCATAGTGTCCATGGCTCACGATAAGTTCCATCCCTGCCAAGGCTTGGCTGATGTAATGGGGTACAGAATGCATGCAGGCAAGAATCTCAAGGGAAAGAAGATTGTTCAGGTCTGGGGTAAGGGAGCACTGGTGCGTTCATGGTGTAGTGTCCAAGAGAGCATCTTGATCAACTCCCGACTTGGAATGGATGTCACACTTGCTCATCCCCCTGGCTATGACTTGGACCCCGAGGTCATCAAGTGGTGTGAGCAAAACGCTGAAACAGCTGACGGCTCCTTTGAAGTAGTACACGATCTCGAAGAGGGTTACAAAGATGCTGACATTGTCTATTCACGAAATTGGATGACTGCTGGTTTCTATGATGACATGATAAAGCATGGTGTGGATGAAGCGAAGAAGAAAGAAATTGGGATCGCAGCGAAGTATGATGACTGGATTGCGAACAAGGAGTGGATGTCCCACACCAATGATGCCTTCTTCACTCATTGCGGTCCAGTAGACCGAAACGCAGAGGTCACGGATGAGGTCTGTGACGGTCCTAAGTCCATTGTCTATGATGTGGCTGAGAACAGACTCCATGTTCAGAAGGCAATCATGGCACTGACCATGGGAAAACAATAGGTGAGGTCATGCCCCCGGCTTAGTGCGGGGGGCTGCCTTACTCAATGGTGGGTACAACTATTTTCATTTTGAACGCCACCTCCTCAGAACGCATTCTGTAATGCGTGGTGGTCATCTCCGGCAAGCGGAAGAATATTATTCGAGAGTTGTATTGTCTGATTACAACTCGTCAGAGCTGGGAGGATATAGTCTAATATTTGGATGCGGGACTGCAAAAGTGACTGCTTGCACGTTTAATATTCAGACCACCTTCACATCAAACAGTACCCATCGATGGTCAGACTTGATCTAAGAAAACTCCGTGAGCGCCCGATGGCGCTCACACCTTATTCTTGCACTATATCCCCATATCGATGACATCGTATGAAATGGTCTGGTTTGACTTCTCTGTATTCTGGTATTTCTTCCTTGCAGATGTCAATCGTGTATTGGCAGCGTGGATGAAACGCACATCCTTTTGGTATGTTACAAAGATCAGGAGGGTCTCCAGGAATTCCCCTTAGTCTAGGTTTCTTGCCTGCTCGCATCTGCATCATTGCAATGGTTGGAAAACTTGACATTAGCCCCATCGTATACGGATGCTGGGGTTCGTGAAAGGCAGCCACAGCACTTGCAAATTCAACTATCTTTCCTGCGTACATGATTGCAACTCTGTCTGCCATCTCGGCAACAACACCTGCGTCGTGACTGATGAGCAAGAGCGAGACATCAAATTCATCACGGACCATCCTGAGGACATTCATGATCTGTGCTTGAACTGTTACATCGAGAGCTGATGTGGGTTCATCTGCTATCACCATATACGGTCCTGCGATAAGCGCCATGGCAATGAGTATACGTTGAGATTCGCCACCACTGAAACTTCCAGGATCCATGACAAAACGAAGATTAGCATCAGCCAGTTGTACAAGACCCAGGTATTCGAGAACCTTCCTCTTCAGTGTAAGAAGTCTGATATTCTCCTCGTGCACCACAAGAGGTTCAGCAGTCTGGTGCCCAATACTGTGTTGAGGATTAAGAGCATGACCAAGACCTTGAGGAATGAGTGAGAGTTCACGACCTCGAATCGCAACGAGTTCTTCCTGCGATAGAGTGCTCATGTCTTTTCCTCTGAAGATGACACTTCCCCCCACGCCTGGCATATCTTTAGAGCCCGGAAGTCCTTTCTCAAACGCTCTCCGTAGTTCAGGATCATTTGATGCTCCAGCAGAAAATCTTGCAACTCTCTCAAAGAGTCCCATTATTGCGAGTGCCATGCTACTCTTCCCAGACCCACTCTCTCCAAGAATTCCGACACACTCTCCCTCTCGAACTTCCAGAGAGACATCATCAACTGCTCGGACCAATCCTTTCTTGGAAGGATAGTAAGCCTTCAGGTTTTTCAAAATGAGTAGTGGATCACCTTTGGCCATACTGACACCAAGGCGGGCTTGCGATTTTTCACTAATAAAGCGTGTTGAAGACGCATGATGCTTGGCAGAATGTCGAAATCTTACCAAGCGCCATCTTGAACTTCAAATGATCGGAGAATGAGATACATGATGCTAGCAGTGAATATGCAGATTGTAACGAATCCTATCAGGAATGCAGGTGCGGATAGTTCGTTCCAAAACACCAAAGATCCATAGATATCGGTAAATGCAGAAACTCCAGTTAAATCTCCAAGGAAGACAAGGAAGTAGGGCATGAATAGGAAGAGAGCAACTGCTCCCATTAGATAGGCCGCTCTTTTTCGCCAGAGTCCACCGCTACTTGATACATCTGATTCTGCTGTTTTCGGCAGATCTGCACGAATCTCTTTCTCACTCTCTTCGTCCACCTGTGTTACATCTCCTCGTTTTGACTTGCGCACTTTCTTAGTAAGCCTGTAATCATGGAATCTGTCTGTCTTATGTTTCCACCACTGTTTAAACCCGTGCCAAGTCACATCACTCGTACGATCAAGCAGACTATCCATGATTATGAAAGTAATCGCTCCAAACATGAAACCACCGAAAACTGCTGAGAAAGCTCCTTGGAATCTGATTACATTGTGAGCAGCCAAACCTACTCTAATTGCTACAAGTCCTGAAACAAGACCAGTCCGATTATTGACCAGACTTCTCCGAGTATGCAAATAGTATGATCCAGCCATCATAACAAATAGGAAGAAGGAAACTGCATCAATGAAGAACCACACAAACCACCATTCACTTTGAAGGGCTATCTGTACAATTGGGTTAAACTCGAAGCCATGACCCAACTCATTGAAAAGGAGTACTGTAAAGGTTGCATCGATGATTCCCACAGGTGTTAGTAAGAATACAAGATTCCTAACCCATCGCTCTTCCCACCATAATGTAAACATTTGGTGAGAGGTCATTGTTGCGAATCGTTGTGTTTTCTTGGGGGTTTGCATGTTTTCGAGCACCTGCAAATTGTGCACGAAATTCTTGCTATAAGGGTTTCCAACTCGGCCATGAGATGAACTCATTCAATCTCTTGAAAACATGCCCGAAAAATAAGAAGAGAGACCGAGGTGGTAACCCCGGTCTACATTTTGTTCTATTGCTGATAAGTTACTTCTTGTCCACTACTAAATTACAACCTTGTAGTAGTGGTAGAAGTACTCATCTTTCATTGGGTTGAACACATATCCTTCCATCCAGGCACCTTCGACGTGGAATTCAATTGCTTGGTAGCCCCAGATGAACGCATTGTGGTCAAAGATCTCCTGTAGGATATCCGCATAGATTGCTTCCGCTGCAGCAACATCAGTTTCCTGAGATCCAGCAGCAATCCAACCATTGACCTTTTCATGATCCCAAACAACACCGCCTTCACCGGTTGAGCCTTCTAGACCCATCCTGTACGGGTAGGTACCAGTGCTCTTTACAAAGGGTCCTGCGTAGTTATCTGGGTGTGCATAGTCAGGCATCCAACCGAGGAAGAAGACCGGTAGTTGTCTGTTCCTGACCTGGTATAGATAGCTTGCCCATTCAAGACCATATACATCGATGGTAAGTGTCGTGGAGGGATCTTCGGAAGCCGGATCAGCAATGATCTCCTCAAGGGCCTGCTTGAGCAGCAGACTTGAGGCCTCACGGGCGTCATTACCCTCGTTGTAGTAGATGTTCACCTGGAAGGAGTTGTTTGCTAGGATATCATCCAGACCATTGTCCATGGCTAGGTTCCAGTGTATTACTGCCTCATCCAAGTCCTGTACGTACGGGAGCAAAGCATCATTGTATCCCATCAGACCTTTTGGAATACAGCCTGCTAACGGTGTAGCAATTCCGTTCATGACATTGTCAATGAGGGCATCATAGTCGAATGCGTAGGACATCGCTGTTCTTAACTCCCAGTCTTGGAATGGGTTCTCAACGATCTCGCCTGTGTAGTTCAGGTACTCGTTCATGTTGAATCCTAAGAACATGACGTTGTAGTTTGGTAGACCTGTCCAGACCTTGACCTCAGGGTTGATGCTCTGTAATGTACCGTCACCACGGTCGGTAACGTTGTTGTAGATGTCATAGGCATTGGTTGCCTGCCAATCACAGTAGTCAGTTTCTCCAGCCTGGAGGTTTAACATCCTGCTGTTGATATCTATGTTCTTCTTCCATGTGACCTGAGTGATGGAGCCTGCAAAGGGATGAGTGGTCTTTGCATCTGCTTCTCTCCAATAGTTTTCATTGAGAACTACCGTGAGCCTATCATTATCAATCCATTCCTCAAAGATGTATGGACCAGTCCCGCATGTATGACTATCCATCCAAAAATCATCACTCTCAGGCGACATTCCACCGTGAGCCATGAAGTAGGTTGGGCTGATCATTGCAGCGCATGCATAGGTTATTCCAGGAATGAATGGTGCAAAGGGATATGCAAGATGCACATCCACAACGAACTCACTCACGACTTCAATTGCGCCAGAGTTTGCCTGCCATTCTGTCCAATTACCGATGTGTTGGGGACTTCTGTCTCCATACTCGTATACTGCATCCTCAATGGCCTGGCCACCAAGGATTGGTTCAGCAACTATCCACTGTGGACCAAAGCCATCATCCCATCCACGTCCTAGCATTCTCCAGAAGTTCATCTGTACGGCTGAGGCATTGAAGGCTGTTCCATCATGGAATGTGATTCCTTGACGGAGTGTGAATGTGTAGGTCATTCCATCTGATGATATTAGTACGCTTTCCGCAAGTAATGGAACAGATGGTGTTGTGTCTGCGGAATCCCAGGGGTACGTAAACAACGTCTCATAGACGTTGAGACTTACGTGGGAACCAGCTGATTCGTAGTCCTTGTGTGGGTCGACATACTCAGGAAGAGCAATCGTTTCAAAAATGATTGTCTGATCCTCAGCAAGTTGTACTGCAGGAGGCTGTAACAATATATATGCTCCAGCAGAACCTATAATCACAACGATTACGATAACAGCAATTAATTGATTTCTCTCCATGTTATCCATCTCGTGTTTTCTAAAAGTTGCGCTATGAACGATCCATTGAATGGACCGTAACAACAAGCTAGGCAAGTAGTAATGTAACTAAACAATTAACCAACCTAACTACGCTATTAGACCTCGCAGAGGATTTACACCTAATATACTTACGGGTAGGCTAGGTGTTTGAAAATGCTTCAAATCACCGTTGATGGCAACCAAAACCTTAAGTATTACACACGGTCGGCAGCAATAGTTTACGAGATTGGATTCCTATAAATGTAAACAAGCATCATCGAGGGTTCACTCATGAAACTCAGAGACTTTGTACTACGAAGGATAATCTTGGCAATTCCTGTTATTTTTGGTGTTTTAACAATAACATGGTTCCTCTCGTACGTAGTCGGTGATCCCTTAGCTATGTACGTCACAGAGAGAACCCCGGACGCAGCAATACCCGGTATTATCCGAGCACGAGGACTGGACGCACCCCTAGTCGTACAGTACTTCCTGTATTTGACTGCCTTATTCCAGGGAGATTGGGGCGTTAGTACAACTACGGGAGCGGATCAACCTGTTCTTACCGTTCTTGCCAGATTGTTTCCAGCAACTATTGAACTTTCCATCGTTGCTATGTCCATCGCTATCGTTCTTGGTATCCCACTAGGTATTATCTCTGCAACACGAAAGGACAAAGCTGCAGATCACGTCACACGTGTCTTTGCGCTTATTGGTGTGTCGATGCCAATTTTCTGGTTTGGACTGATGCTCAAGTATGTATTATTCTATCAGTTATCCGTTTGGGACCTGCCACATTTACCCGGTGGAGATCGTTACAATTTTCGTGCATTCGGATCTTGGCAACCCACAACAGGATTTCTGCTCATAGATTCGCTTTTGTTTGAACATAATCCAGCCTTGTTTTTGGATGCTGTTGTCCATCTTATTATGCCTGCTTTCTGTCTCGGATACATCACTCTTGCAATCATCACAAGAATGATGCGCTCAAGTATGCTAGAGGTTATAAAAGAGGATTACATCACGCTTGCAAAGTCTAAGGGGCTCAGTGAGAGAGTCGTGATATACAAGCATGCTCTGAGGAATGCACTCATCCCCACCGTGACTGTTATTGGTCTGGCATTCGGTGGACTGATAACCGGAGCTGTTTTGACAGAAACTATATTCAATTGGCCTGGGCTTGGACGGTGGGCGACTAATTCAATTCTCAACTCAGATATAGCCGCCATTAACGGGTTCACTCTGCTTGTTGCATTTATTTTCGTCATAGCGAATTTCATAGTTGATATGATATACGGTGTTTTGGATCCGAGGATTAGATTTGGTTGATTGGAGGATGCTAGCTATGGAAACAGATGTTCAGAATAATAATGGAAATGAAACAATAGCAAAACTCCTCAGTCTGATACAGATCATATTTGTTATGGCCAGTCTGTTATTCGGTGGAATAATAGTTCTTGGAAACATGGCCTATACAATCCAAGGATGGATGGGGGTATCACTAGAAGTCCCAGCTTTCGTCAGTGAATGGATATTACAGAGTCTCATAATTCTCGTCTTGTCTTTCTTCCTGATAAGAGCGAATCAGGGTGTCATGGAGCGCGTGTCTGATGCTTTCGGAACGTCATTCTACTTGTACGTATTTTTGACTGTTGTTTACGCAACTTTGGGAACGATAGGTCTCATCTTTATGATTCTCATCGTCTTTCAGTTACTCTTGATATTCATACCTGGTGTGAGATACTACTGGTTTGAAGAGTTTGTTGAAGACACGAAACCCCGCATCAAAGAAACTCGGTTCACGCTACACCTCATACGGAAGAGTCCGTTGGTTGTGGTTGGTATCCTACTCATTTCATTCATGGTTATGGTTGCTATCACAGCACCTTGGACTACTACATACGCAGGAACAACCATGGTCTTTGATGATGTCAGACTTCCACCTGGTTCATCAAGCAATGACATTAAACAAAACTATGAGTATCTCTTTGAAGATACTACATTAAATCCTGACATAATGCCAGATTACTACTATCAACAATTGACAATAACACAAAAATATCTAGAAACTGTTGAGATTCCGAAATTATTCATTGGGGTTTCTGAACTAGAGACTGGTGTGGATGTCGTATCAGTGAATATCACTTTTCGAATCTATAGTCTCAATGTGACAGATTACGAAGATATGACAGTATCCCAACGACAATCCTATCTCTATGCGAATGCGTCTGTTGTCGATGAGAGTCTATTGCAATATATTGAACTTCCAGATGAAACAGGTGGCTATGTTTGGGAGCTTCAATTCACCGCATCTCAAAAGACAAACGCATGGTCTGTCAATACTAGAGTTGTCATCTCTTACTTCAGTATCTTCCCTGTTCATATCTGGGGTACTGACAGTTATGGTGGTGATATCTACAGTCGAATCATTTGGGGTGCACAGGAGGACCTGAAAATTGCACTCAGTGTAGTTATGGTTGCACTATCTTTCGGTGCAATCATTGGTGCGGCTTCTGGGTATTATGGCGGGAAACTGGATGAGCTCGTGATGCGGATCACTGACATCTTCTTCGCATTTCCAGGTCTTGTACTAGCCATGGCCATTGTAATGGCTATAGGTGTGCGCAGTCTAGAGACAATTAGTATTGCGCTTATGATTACTTGGTGGCCTACGTATGCTCGTCTTGTAAGAGGCCAAGTTCTCTCAGAACGTGAGAAGCTCTACATTGAGGCTGCACGTTCTTCTGGCGCAAGCGACTCAAGAATCCTGTTCAGTCATATACTTCCGAATACGATTCAACCAGTGATTGTTCAAGCTACGATGGATATTGGCTCCGTGCTATTGGTAGCTGCTGGTCTAGCCTTCATCGGATTTGGTCCGCCAGTTGGTACTGCAGAGTGGGGAATGATGATTGCCAGAGGTCAGAACTACATTCTCAGCGCACCCTGGATGACACTCTATCCCGGACTCGCAATACTTGTCACAGCTCTATCATTCAATCTTGTTGGAGATGGGATTAGGGACATCTTGGATCCCAAGCTTAGAAGGAGATGACACAACTATGTCCGATGAATTAGTCCTACATGTGAAGGATCTGTATGTGAACTTCTACACCTACGAAGGTATCGTAAAGGCACTCGATGGTGTCGAGATGTTCCTTCGTCGTGGAGACACAATGGGTGTTGTCGGAGAGACAGGTTGTGGCAAGTCAGTCACAGCCAAGTCTATTCTTCGTCTTATTGAAGCTCCTGGAAGACTTGATGACGGGCAGATTCTGTTCTTCGATCAAGACTTTGAAACAAAGGAAACAATCGAACTAGACCTTGCAAAGCTCGAACTCGAAGAGATGCTTGAGATCCGAGGGAACCGAATTTCAATTGTGTTCCAAGACCCTGCGACATATCCCAATCCTGTATTTCGAATTGGCGACCAGATTGCTGAAGTAATTGAACTTCACCAGAACCTCGCAATGGATGTCCTGTACATGAAGATAGCAAAGCTCGAGCTTACGCTATCTGAAGCAACGTCTGATGAGAATCGTGCTGAAATCGAAGGCAAGATTTCCTACTATAGACAACAGCTAGATGATCCACCTGAACCAGATAAGAAATCAATGCGAGAAGCCGCTAAGCTAAAAGCTATTGAGATGCTTAGGTTGGTCCGAATGCCTGCACCTGAACAGGTCGTGAATCAGTATCCACATGAGCTTTCAGGCGGAATGCGACAAAGGGCATTGATTGCTATGTCACTTGCTTGTAATCCAAGTATCTTGATCTGTGACGAAGCGACAACTGCCCTGGATGTCACTGTGCAAGCACAGGTGCTTCTGCTATTGAACCAGCTGAAGGCAGAAATTGGAACCTCAATCATCGTCATCACGCATGACATGGGCGTAGTTGCAGAAACCTGCAATTGGGTCAATGTCATGTACGCTGGAACAACTGTTGAGTCGTGTGCCACTGAAGAAATCTTCGCAAAACCACTTCATCCCTACACCGCTGGTCTCTTGATCGCTGTGCCGAAACTCCATGAAGTGAAAGATCGACTACCTCAGATCAGAGGAACTGTACCAAATCTAATCACACCTCCAACGGGATGTCGTTTTCATCCCCGGTGTGATTATGCAACTTCCGTATGCAAAGAGAAGAAGCCACTTCTCGAAGAGCTTGAACCAGGTCACTGGGTGGCTTGTCACCATCCCTTGCGAAGCTGAGGAGGAAAAATGAATGAGTGAATTATTAATTCGTACTGAAGATCTCAAGAAACACTTTCCACTAACCGGAGGTGTATTTCGGAAGGTCATCGGAAAAGTACATGCTGTTGACGGTGTGAATCTCGAAATCAAGAAAGGCGAAACACTTGGCGTTGTAGGGGAGAGCGGGTGTGGAAAGACGACACTTGGACGTACTATCCTTCGGCTTATGGAACCTACAAGTGGTAAGATCTATTTTGATGAAGAAGATATCACAGAGCTCAAAGGACGAGCTCTTAGGAAAGTCCGATTCAACATGCAGATTGTGTTCCAAGACCCAATGGCATCACTTGACCCCCGAGTCACAATCAAGAACTCCATTGGAGAACCATTGGTTGTGAACGGAGTTGCAAAGGGTCGAAAGATGAGAGATATGGTCCTGAGCCTTCTTGAAAAGGTCGGTCTTACAGAAGCTCATCTCAACAGATTTCCGCATGAGTTTTCTGGCGGCCAGAGGCAACGTATCTGCATTGCACGAGCACTGGCACTCAATCCTAAGTTTGTTGTCATGGACGAACCTACATCAAGCACTGATGTGTCGGTACAGGCTCAAACATTAAACCTCATGAAGGACCTTCAGGAGGAGTTCGATTTAACTTACATGTTCATTTCACATAACCTGTCTGTTGTCAAGCACATGAGTGATAGTCTTGCTGTCATGTATCTGGGCAAGATAGTTGAAAAAACCCCCTACGACATTTTCAGGAAATCGTTGCATCCCTATACCTTTGCACTTGTGTCTGCAGTACCTATCCCCGATCCAGAGTTCTCCGGAAGAGCAGTAATCTTGGCAGGTGAAGTTCCTAGTCCAATTAATCCACCTCCAGGATGTAGGTTTTATCCTCGATGCATCTTTGCGCAGAATGTCTGCAAGATGGAAGAACCTCCACTGCGAGATGTCGGTGGTGGTCACCTCGTTGCCTGTCACTTTGCAGGAGAACTTGACTTTGGAGCAAGTGCTCAACAGGAATATGCCGATTCATTCGGTGACTCAATAGCATAATTACATGCATAGCGATTGATTAAAGAACGCAATTCCCTCCCATCAGAGTGTGGAATACATGGGCACAGATTTCGAGGATAATGAAGAAGAGCAGATTCAACCAGAAGAGGAAAAAATCGACTGGATGCAGTATGCGCAACGTGAGGAACAAGACGCGTTGAGACCCCTTGATGGCAAAGACTACCTCGCCCTATTCATTGCATCATGTCAAACCATCTTCCTTCCATTGGTTATCCTCATAATCGTAGTGCTTGCATTCAATTTTTGGCTTCAGATAGTGGCGGGATAAGTATGGGTGGCCGGTCCAAACTTCTTCTTGAGACATGGATTATCGCAAGCCTCTTAGCTTTCATCAATGTCATTGTTGCGTTGACAATTCATATCTCTACAGCGACGACCTTTGACTTCTTTACAGCTGCTAACTTCATGATTCCAGAATTTGGAGTTATGTTAATTCTTGGAGCTTGTCTAATGAGCCGCCAACCACTTGATGATGAAAAACGCTTTGATGCGGAGGGCAATCCTACCAAGTCTTGGCAATATGCAATCTATGGGAAAAAAAATCTCTTGGCCGCATTCTTTCTACTTGCATTTAGTGGATTTTTCTATATTCTAGGTTTAGCTTTTCCGCCGTGATCAATGAAAAGTTTAGTAATGAACAGTGGGTGCTTCTTCTTCCTGTGAGGTCAGTCGTTGTCCCAGCTTCAAGCATACGAAGCTACTGAAACCGATAATAGCTGCAATGTAGAATAATGCAAATGCGATGTGGACATTTAGAAGGAAGAATGCAGGTTCCCAGATCAGATTTACAGTGAATATAGCAATTCCTTGAGCAAGAAGAGTTGGTAGCATGTCCCCCCAAGGCGCGATTATGATGAATACTGAAGCTAGTACTACATTCACAATCACTGCGCGCTGAATCGTATCATTGGCTATTTTGACGTACACGAAATCCTGTGCATTAAGATCCTCAATTTGATTCTTCACAACTGCATCAAGCAGGTTTTCTGAGTATCTAGGTCCTCCTGGCCCTAGAGCAATCAACGCCCCCACTACAAAGATTACAATGACTGTACCAATAGTTCGCAATGATTGAACAAGCAATAATGTGAGAAGCATTGATGAAGTTCCCACAATAAGACCTATCCACATTCCAGCAAGTAGAGTATTGTTCGCTAGATGGTCTTGTAGCATAGCTCCGATTCTCGAATGCGACTTTCTTGTTATGTTGTCCATAACCCAAGTGTGGGAATAGCAACTCGCATAGCGAGTGTTGCCACTCACGTCAAGACTAGACACATCATATGCTTCTTGTATCTGATGCTGAAGACCGCGATGTTGCCTAACATTTCTTAGGCGGTATAGTGTTACGATGAGAATGAACGAACCCGTGATTAGTAAACCAATTGTGAATTCCATGTTCATTCCTCTAGTTTGCCTGATTGAAACTTAAGGTCGAGAAAAGTTAATGAATTTTAAATCCTGCCTTAAAGGAACGGAGTTCTATTCAGTACCGCAAGCCAAGCATGAAACATCAGAATCTTGTCAGAGTCAGGTGTTTCCTCAAAATCCTTCCCAATGAAGATCATCACCTTGCCACGAAGGGTGATTTCTCTCCTTTTGCCAACTTTCAGATTTACTTCCTCACCATCCACATTGATTTGGATGCCGTGATCATAGAATACTCGGGGCTTCTCTGAAAACACATAATCCAATTCTTTCACGGGAGCTGGATAGAGCTTCATTTTTGATGGGGCAATATTGATTGCAATCTGAATCAATTGAGATTCATAATTTGCCACAGCCTTCTTCGGACCAGTAGATCCAGGAATGAACAATGGCCGGATTCCTTTGTACGGATTTACAATGCGACCTTCCAGTAGTCCTGCAAAATCGCCACCTTTACCACTAATTTTCAAGACACCATCTTCTATCTTAGTAGTGAATGGTCGATTTGGATCATCGATACTTTTGACTCCAGTAGGATTCTTTCTACCTTCTGCCTTTTCTTCCCAGCAGAACCAAGGAATGGTTGTCATTGGGAGCATCTTCTCAGGATGTTCATGTTTGCGAGACATAATCTTCCACAAGTCATCATTCAGAACGTAGAGTGTCAATGCTACAGGATGTAAATCTGCCAATCCCTGTTCAATGAAGTCCTTCAGACTAACATCATCCGGACATAATTGATCAGCAATACTTGATATTTGCTCAACCAAGAGAGAAGTCTTTCCAATGTCAGCTAGTTTCTCTTTTTGTTCAGATGTTAAATTGATTGCAATCCCATATTGATTGCTGAAATTCTGAATGGCTTCCTGGCTGAATTCATACCTGGCTGGCATAGCTCAGTGCTCTCTAGGATTGGGAATAGCCTTTTCGGTATCGAAGATATTTGCCAGATCTCGACGACAACTCATAAGTTGTGCTTTGTTGAGTACATGCATGGTGTCATCATGACGAATCTACAGGTATTCTTTACAGATCGCCAAACTCGGCCAGATTATAACATGCTCGACAAGCTTGAGCACGTCTTCAATGAACTGGGATTACGAGATTCAATCAAAGATGGCGAGAAGGTGATGATTAAGACTCACTTTGGTCTATATGGGAATACGAATTACATTCGACCTGCTTATGTTCGCAAACTAGTGGATCTGGTTCGAGCTGCAGGTGGTTTTCCATTTGTATCTGATACGGCTTCTTTTGCATACGGTGGTGGACGTCCATATGGCGGTCGAACTACAGCACCTGAATATCTTGAGCGTGCAGCCCTGAACGGTTTCACGCAAGGCGTTCTAGGAGCCCCCATTGTGATTGCTGATGGTTATTGGGGTATTGATACCTTCAATGTAGACATTGATGGTGAACATATTCAATCAGTACCTGTTGCAGCCGCTTCTTTAGACTGTGACAAGATCATCCTTCTAACACACGCAAAGTTTCATCATATGGGCATTGCAGCCTCAATCAAGAACATGGGTGTGGGAATGGTGGGAAAACGAGGAAAGGCTGCGGTTCACTGTCCTGATGGTCTTCAGGTTTCTCAAGAGAAGTGTAAGGGTGCAGAATGTTCAGAGTGCGTTTCTGTCTGTCCAGTTAGGTGTATCGAAGTTTCAGACACCGTCAAGATTGATTGGGACCGCTGTGTGACTTGTGGCCATTGTGCATCAATCTGTTCCAACAAGGTTGGTGCGAAAGCAATCTTCATGTCTTGGTCTGGCCAAGATATGGCACTTCGTGTAGTTGAGAACGCGTTAGGAGTTATAAAATCCATTGGACCTGACAGGTTCTACTACATCAATTTGGCCATTGACATATCCGACCACTGCGACTGCATCTGTGTTGGTGCTCCGTTGGTGATGCATGATATTGGAATTTTAGGATCTTCCGATTTATTGGCAATCGACCATGCGACTATGCATGCAATGAAGGGTGTCGCCTTGAATGCTGAATCCAGCGTGGACCAGTCTCAATTCGAGAGTCTTGCAGAACGGTCAGAGGCAATTTTCGAACACGGTCGCAAGATTGGATTAGGAACAACAGATTATGATCTTGTCAAACTCTCTCGTGAAAAGCCAGAGGGATAAGTTCAGACTGTCTGATGCCGAACTGTTAATTAGCCGCTTACTATCGTACTCTAGAGGATTGACGAATCATGACATCAAAGGTCTACTTCACTGATAGGCAGACACGAACTGACTACAACATGATTGACAAATTAGAACACATTTTCAATGAGCTTGGTCTTGATAAGGCGATTAAGCCCGGCGAGAAGATTATGGTAAAGACCCACTTTGGTCAGTGGGGTAACACTAACTATCTGCGTCCGGCATATGCGAGGAAGATTGTTGACCTTATCCGAGCCGTAGGTGGTGAACCATTTGTCACAGAAACTACTGGGCTTGGGTATGGAGGTGGAGGAACATACGGTGGCAGAACCACCGTGACCGAGTACTTGGGCATGGCAACGCTTCATGGTTATACTGCAGCAACAGTAGGTGCTCCCCTTGTCATAGCTGATGGATATTGGGGAACCGATGTCTTTGATGTCCCAGTTGATGGTGACTTCATTAAGAGTGCAGATGTCGTGACACCTCTACTTGATTGTGACAAGGTAATCGTCCTGACGCATGCAAAGGGACATGGTCTTGGCGGCATTGGTGGTTCAATCAAGAATCTTGGTATTGGACTCGTGGGAAAGAGAGGTAAGGCCGCAATGCATTTCCTGGGTGACATAAAGATAGACCCTGAGAAGTGTTTGGGTCCGGAGTGTTCAAAATGCTTGAAGACCTGTCCTACTAGATGCATAACGATGAAAGAGAAGGCTGAGGTTGACCTCTCGAATTGTATAGCTTGTCATCATTGTGTAGATGTATGCTCTCGAGTCGAAGCCAAAGCGGTAAAGCAGACTTGGCGACCAAGCCACACGCAAGGACCGATCTTTGTTGAGAACGCAGCGGGTGTAGTCAACTCAATTGGAGTGGACAAGTTTTACTTCATCAATATCGCAATCGACATATCAGACAAGTGTGATTGTTGGAACTATGGGGCTCCACTTCTCTTGCATGACATCGGGATATTCGGTTCTAGAGACCCTCTTGCCATAGATGAGGCTACAATACAGGCAATCAAAGATGCTCCGCCAAACCCTGATTCCTCAGTGGGTGAAATAGAGTGTGGTGCTTGCAAATTCGCTATGGCTCATGGGTGCAAAGATCCTGAGAGTGGTGAGATTCTTGAGCTTGCTGAGATTCAACTTTCGCATGCGAAGAAGATGGGATTAGGAAATAGAGAGTACGAACTTGTGACACTCACAAAGGATCCACCCAAAAAACCTGGAGCGTGATTGGCTTGGTACCAAGTTGGTTCAGAGAGATGGTGATTCAAGCACATGAGAATCAGAGGACTCATCTTCACTATGTGTTGAAGGGTTTGACCAATGACGAATTGATCAAAACTGTAACCAGTGAAGAATACTCGAGGTCTATTGCTGGAATCGTCATGCATATTGGAACTGCAGAAACCTACTGGTTCCATAAGGCTGGCAACTCGATAGGTCCTCCAGTGATTGCTGACACATTTGAGGAGGTCATATCTCGCATTCATGAGAACACTGAGAAAATAACCATGATTCTCAAAGAATGTCCTGAGGAACAGCTCCGCATAATTCCTCCAAAGGATGGGGGTCCTTCAATTGCATGGGCTGTATTGAGAACATCGCAGCATGGCATTTACCATACAGGTCAGATTGCAAAAATACGTCGGATGATTGGTGCGTCAGAGCTTCCTCCTGATCCTGACAACCTTTGGGGGAAAGCAGTTGACTCAACTCTGGGGATAATAAGAGCCCTAATCGATGAAAGTTAACCAGTCTTTCATCCTAGCATTACTAAAATAGACTCTCATCTCAAAAGAACAACTGGAAACCACTGGAGGTATTAACTGATTGCCGCTTTTTGAAGTTGGAGGATTTGCACGCGACATCTTCCTTATTCTAAGCAGCGGTATAGTGTTCTACTCAATGCTCTTCAGTATAATTTTCTTTAACCAATGGTATAAGGACAAGTACAAGAAAAAGCTAGATCTCCGATTAGCCTGGTCGATATTTTTCTTTGGTTTATCAGTAAATTCAATTTGCTTCATCATCTCCGATTTCTGGCTGACGACTGAGCCGATGAATACCACATTCGTTGCCGCAGGTTACATAGCTGTGATATTTGCTCTCTCTTCTTTCTTTGCTGCAATGGAGATGATTCTACCATATAGGACTCGTCATTCCTTAACACTCATCGGGATTGTTTCAACGTTCATGGTACTTATCGTACCCCGAGCCTTTTTTGAGCCACTTGCCCTATTCGTAGCAATACTCGCGCTCATAGGAATAGCACAATTCTTGAGATACACCTGGGGGGGCACATCTGGAGAAGTAAGGATAAGTGTGCAATGGGTTGTTATTGGATTTGTCATCGGATGGATTGGTTTTATTGCGCGTTCAGACACAGGCTATATTCTGGGAGAATCTATCTATACACTTGGTCTTTTGCTACTTACAGTAGGTATAGTGATTTTTGGATATGTTCTGTCTACCTCACCTGCACTGGATGAGTTAGACTGGAACAAGCAAATTCTAGAATTGTATGTGATTCAAAGCGGTGGAATTCTTATGTGCCATCATCAATTTGTTGAGAATCCCGATATCGATCAGGTTCTTACAGCAGCAGGCATTGCAGGAGTACAATCCCTCTTTCAGGAAATAACCCGAAGTGCAACGGGACTCAATATTGTGTCCATTGGTGATTATGACATTCTATTTGCACACGGAGCCGCGTTCACCTCCGTCTTGATTGCAAAGAAACCTTACAAGATTCTTCTGGACAAAGTACAGGAGTTCACTGAAAAATTTGAGTATGAATTCGGAACTGTGTTACAGCAGTTTGAAGGTAGCCTCAAGGAATTCCATTCTGCTGATGAATTGATTCATACCGTGTTCTGATTTTCGTGAAGCAACTTTGGTGGTATCACCATTTTGAACCCTCTTCAGCAGCCTTCCATCCGTAATATCCTGCATAACACCCTATGACGGCAAAGATTAAACCCACTAGTACAAAGAATCCCAAAAATGGATTGATTCCATAGGGTAACATCATCATGGGGACTATCAGGAAGACAGCTCCACAACCACACATGCAAGTAGCAACAAAAGTGGACCCCCCTATTTTGGCAATGGTGCCCAGATTCTCATCTCTGATTTCCTGTTGAGGTGGCGGGGGTCTTGGTTTATCTGGTGGTGGATCATCAAAAGATGCTGGCATATCGTTCTACCCTCATCATGTTTCTATCGGAACTCACTGATAAAATGTTGGTGTGGCCTCTACCACTCTGGCAGTTCCTCATATCGATGGCAGAGTACCCAGTAATCTTTCTCAATCTCACGATATTCAGGTAGCTTTTCTCTACAGATATCTTGGACATACTCGCATCGTTCACTGAAGGGGCATCCTGGCAGAGGATTTGCAAGGTCTGGGGGTTTGCCAGGTATACCCCGAATCCTAAGACCCTTTTCCCTGATTTTCCTAATGAGTTCCATCGATGGATTGCTCATAATGAATGCCCGAGTGAAGGGATGTCCCGGGGAATTGAGAACCCTCTTCGTCTCCCCAAACTCAACAATATGTCCTGCAGTCATCACTCCAACTCTATCGCATGTTTTAGCAATTGTGCCTTGATTGTTGCTGATGAGTAACATTGAAAGATTCAATTCGTCATGAACGATTTGGATTGCCTCTAGTATTCTGTTTTGGAGTCCTATGTCTACAGCAGTGGTTGGTTCATCTGCAATCATCAGTGCTGGATTTGGGATGAGCGCCATTGCAATGAGTACACGCTGGTCTTCGCCTACACTGAACTGTGAAGGTTTCATTCCTTTTCGTAGATCTACGTCACCAAGTTCCACAAGATCAAGCGTCTGTAGCACTCTCTTCATGACTTGCAACTCAACGAGCTCACTGTCCTCATCATGTGCCCAGAGCACCTCAGATGCTTGTTCTTCAATGTTTGAATAAGGATTCAGAGATTTAGTAGTGCCCTGTGGAACGTAAGTTATCTCATTCCCTCGTAGTTTTCGGTACTCTTTTTCATCTAGAGCCACGATATCTTTTCCTTTGAACCAGATGTGTCCTTCAACACCTGGAAGGTCCTCTCCCATCTCCTCAGATGTGAGTCCTTTTTTCCGAGCCTTATCTTTAAGAGACCACAACCTTTTGTTCTCTTCATTTGCTGCGGTTGAAGCATAATATCGGGAGAGCTGGTCGAACATTCCCAGGATGGAAAGAGCAACACTGGTCTTTCCTGCTCCTGACTCGCCAAAGAGTCCAACTGACTCACCCTTTCTTACCTCAAAGCTCACATTGTTTACCGCTCTTACAAGCCCCTTCTTTGAAGTATAGAAAGCTCGGAGGTTCTCAACCTTGAGAGTCACTTCATCATCACTGGCGACCATACCTTTCCCATCCCTTTGAGATTGAAATACTCTCTGGCTGAAGCATTATGTTTCTAATTCATGACTTCTTTTTGTAAAGTAACCGTTTCTCCAACTCATACCATAACATTCCCCCACTGAAAGACACTCCAAGATTAAGAATGTAGAATGGAATATAGTTCAAAGAAGTTGGCCAATGAAGTAATACTGCAAAATTTGGAATGGTGTGTTCCATTACTGCTAACGGTGATGTAAACCAATAGACTATGGACATCCAGAAAATTTGGAAAAGAAGAATGTGATAGGTTGATCTCCCAATTCGCTGAATTACTCGTGAAAATGCACCTGTTGGAGCTTTCCCTACGATTGACATTGTTAGCAGGAAGAAGAACGCAGCATAACCGTAGAAGAGGAGTGTATAGTCTCCCTTAATGAAGTCTTGAATCAAAGTCATAGTTTGACCGATAGCTCCCGGAAATGAACTCACAATACCAGTTGCATAGTCAAACATGAAGAAAGCGCTGATTGCAAGATATGGATAGACGAACCAATTACGTTTGTCCTCCATGCCAAAGCCTTTCGAGAACCAGAGTCCAAGCCCTACAGCTGGCAGGAAGAAAAGGGTGTTGACCCTAATAGCAGTAATGATGAAATCATCATATGCTGTTGTGGCAGCTGGGTATAGGAACCATAGGATATACTGGAATACAAGTTCGCTGAGGAAACACAATCCGATTGTCACCAAAGGGAACCTATCGAATAACCAGTATATGATGGGGAACACAACAATGGAACCAAACAAGAGAGGAATGAACCAATTTCCTGGTCCCCAGAATGGTAGGAACCCCAGCCATAAGTATTCGCTTGTATTAGTGTATCCGAAAGTGATGCCTAGAATTATCGACGCTATGTAGAGAATGATGAATGGAAGGACATACCGCTTTAACTTACGTATGAAGTAATCTAAAGAATAGAGGTCTCTGAGCCTCTTCGTATTTCGATACTTGAAAGAAATACCCATGTTAAAGCCCATCACAATAAGGAAGAATGGTATAGACAACCGTTCCCAGAAGATGTTACCCATCGCTCCCTTGATCTCCCAAGTCAAGCTATGGTCCATCACGACAAATGCGATGGCGATTGCTTTCAATACTTCAAGTTGGAAGAAATAGGGTCTCCTTTCTGATTGTTCTTCGTATGGTTCCTCAATTGTAGCGCTTCCTTCCTCAATCATTCTAGCTCAAAAGATTCTGTACCATCTTCCACAAATACTATACGACTTGCGCATCCGATATTATACATCCGCGCCACATCCTTAAGGCAGTCCTCTCGCTCGCAAAATCTAACAAATAGGATGCATAAAGATGGGTTTGAGAGACCGCGCTGTCACTACAGTATACTTGGCATATTCCATCCAAGCCATGGCACAAGCAATCATTTGGCAATGGATGACCTTCTTTGTCAAGCATGACTTGTTCGTGGATGACTTTCTAGTCCTTACCTTTGCGTGGTCTGCACCTGCGTTAGTTGTTATGATTGTAACGAATGTTTGGGGGTCTCTCTCAGACCGTGTTGGGCGTCGAAAGCCCTTCATGATTGTTGGTTTCCTTGGGTATGCATCTACGTTCTTCTTCTACTTCATGGTGACTGATGTTTTTCAATTCGTCCTCGTTGGAGTGGTTGGTGCAGTCTTTTCATCTGCAGCATTACCAATGGGCCAAGCACTTCTTACTACTGACACTGATAAGAAGGGCGAGCGTTTAGGTTACTTTCTTGCAGCAGAATCTGGTGGATGGTTCTTTGGAGCAATGAGTAGTGGATTACTGATCGGCATCATCGGCATGCGTCCACTGTTTATCCTTGGAGCTGTACTTGGAATTGGGGCGACTGCTAGTTGTGTTGCTTTCATCCGAGACATTCCTTTTGAAACCAAGAAGAAAGACGATGACAAGGGTATCAGAGACCTTCTTCGAATACCGGGTATGAGCCGTTTGGTAAGCGCTGTTGGTATTAGTCAGATTGGAATGAATTCAGTTTCATTCATCATGGCAATAATCATTGTAGATGAATTGGGTGGATTAACATCATACGTAGGTTTTGCTAATTCTGGAGCGACTATCATCGCTGTTTTAATCACAGGCTATATCGGAAAGATTGTCGACAGGAAAGGACCGGTGAAGGTCATGATTGCTGCATTCGCTGCTTACTCCATCTTTGCGATGGCTTTTGCCTTGGTGACTGACCCCATCATTGCATGTGTCCTATGGGCGTTCCCAATCTACCCCCTTTCATTGACTGCAACAAGCGCTCTTGCAGCCCACCTTACGGGTGAGGATGAGCGTGGTAGAGCAATGTCACTCATCTATGGTGCTCAAAATGCAGGAACATTTGCGGGACCTGTGATCGGAGGTCTCTTTGCTCAATTTCTATTCGGAGCAGTTCAGCCAATCTCATGGTTAAACATGACCTTCAACTTAGTAGCGTTGCTAATTAGTATCTCACTTTTGGGTATAGTCGGTAATGGTCGAGCCTCTGATTTGGCATTTGCTGAAGAAACCAATCAAATCGATTAAGACAATGAAACTTGATATGATAACCTTTCGAGTTTCTATCATGCCCGATGGATGCACCGCTGGAGCGAAGATCATTGGAGATAGGTATTATCTTCTAAAGAACCGTGATCTTATCTGGGGCGGTTTCAGGGACTCAATTGTATTTGACAAAGATGTTTTCTTCGTAACTGGCGTAAATGTCGGTGATGGCGAAGATTGCGGTGCTTCATTTGGATTCAACAAATCAGGTTTAGCAGGATGCAACACAACTGTGCTTGTAACTCCACACAATGCATACGATGCACTACTCGAGAGAATCTTCAGAGAAACAAAGTCGATTGAGGAAGCATTTGAGCTCGTTCGCACTGACCTCAAGAGTGGCAATCGATACCAGTGGTGTAACTTTGTTCTCGCATCCCCTGAAGGTGTGGGCGCGATCGAAATTGGTGATGGCGTTGCAGTTCTTGAAAAGTCCCCTAAGATAATCACAAGGACCAATCATCACCTCATTCTACCAACTGCTGATATTCTTCGACGTGCTTCAATGGCTGAACGTGAAGCTGGTGGTCCATTGACCACTAGTCAGCGACGGAGACAAGAAGCGGCAAAGCTCTTAGCTGAAGCAACTTCTCTAATGGACATGACCCAACTCTTGAGCACTCATAGAGACGGTCGGGGTTTCGATTCAATCTGTAGACACAGCTGCTCCAATCCTAGGTCGGAGCCATATCTGGGTGAGACCGTTTACAGCTACGTTGCAGAGGTTTCTGGCATCGACACAGACACGCTTGAATTTAGAATCAAGGTAGCTGCTGGTAATCCATGCACAAGCACCTACGATGAGTTCGTTGTGGACTTTGAATCACCCGAGAGCAAGTACAACCTAATGTCCAGCTTTCCGTAGAGTTATTGTGGTTCAATCGAGAGATATTTCAGTCACTATTTTCTTCAGGTTGAAGGACTGTTGTGATTGCATGGACCATGGAAAATTCAAAGATATTTTGAGTGGATTTTCAGTAACCACTATTACCCCTTTCAGTGATGACCTCTCTCAGGTTGATATTGATGGAATTTCTACCAATACTGAGTTTCTGACGAAAAATGACGTTCCTCTGATTATTCCAAATGGCAACACGGGTGAGTTCTATTCTTTGTCAGAGGAAGAGTGGACAGCGGTTCTCCATGCCACAGTCGAAGCATCTGCTGGAAAATCAACGATAATGTCTGGAGTTGGTCATTCAATCAAGACAGCAGTCTCTCAACTTGACACGGTGCGAAATATCGGTGTCAGTGCTGCGATGATTCATTATCCTCAACATGTCTTCAGTTCAGAGGAGGGTCTATTTAGTTATTACAGGACTATCCTTCAAGCTGCGAAGGATCTCAATGTTGTGCTTTACAAGAAAGGACCGCTCCTCTCAGATGACATGCTAGAGAAACTTCTTGCCTACGACAATCTGGTCGGAGTCAAGTATGCGTTTGGTCGCATTGTGGACTTCACACGAACCGTTCAAAGACTTGGTCATAAGATTGTGTGGTCGTGTGGGACTGCAGAAAGATTCGCTCCTTTCTTCTTTCTAGCAGGAGCAAAAGCCTTCACAAGTGGTCTCTGCAACTTTGCTCCGCAGGTTTCTAAGAGAATGATCGATGCTTTGAAGAAAGTTGATTTTGAAGAAGCAATGAAAATTCAGAAGATGATAACACCACTAGAATATCTTCGTGAAGGTCGTGGTTTTGCCAACAATGTTCCCATCATCAAAACTGCTATGGACCATGTAGGGTTGAAAGGAGGTCTCTGTAGACCTCCAATCCATCCACTCTCTGATGAAGAGAAGAATGCAACCATTGCAGTCATTTCGAACTGGTAGTTGCTTACATCTTTAATGCTTCATTCTTTGCCTCTATGAATACCTGCTCAACCTTGCTATAGACCCAGCTCCGAAGAATTTCTCATGCACTGCTTGTATAGCTGTTTTCATCTCTGACTGTTCAACAATAAAGTAGTACGCAACTTCAGAAGCTCCGGCCGCAAACATCTCAACATTGATACCGTGCTCCGCTACTGCTGTGAACACGCGAGCAGCCAACCCCTCTGTGGTCAAGAGACCTTCACCTACGACCGCGATCAATGATACATTCTTCTTTAGTTCGATTCTCTCTATGACTCCTCCTACTAGGTGTCTCAAGGCATCTACCCCTCTTCCAGAGTCAACCGAATCCAATATGAGACTGATGGACGTCTGAGATGTCAAGACTGAGAATATGTTGACATCCGCACCCGAGAGGGTTCTACCAATCTCACCGATAATTCCTGGTTTATGACCAACTCCGGCTCCATGGATTTTCAGAACTGCGATGTCATCATTTGCAGTCACACTCTTGATTACATCGCTCTTCTCATGACCTTCCGGTTGAATTACTGTCACTGAATTCTCAGGTGCGTGAATGTTATGTATGAAGATCTTAACACCAGTACCGGCAAGAGGTTCAACAGTTCGAGGATGAAGAATCTTAGCACCGAAGTATGATAGCTCCGCAGCCTCAACATAGGACAAAGTATCAATCCTGACTGAATCTTGAACGATTCTCGGATCTGCAGACATGAAACCATCTACGTCTTTCCAGATATGTACACTCTCGGCATTCAGAGCATATGCAACAACAGCTGCGCTATAGTCTGAGCCGTTTCTACCAAATGACGATGTCTTCCCTTCAGTAGTGCAGCCAAAGAAACCCGTAATCACAGGTATGATTCCTTTCTGCAGAAAAGGCGTAAGTTGATCCGTCAGATTCTGTTTCGTAGCTCTAAGATTTGCAGTTGCATTGTCACAGACTGAATCCGTTTGAATTCCTAGTGCTTCTGATTCGAACGCTTTTGCTTGTATTCCCTGATTGATCAGAACAGCTTCAAGTATGATTGATGAGAGTCGTTCTCCCTGACTCATGATTAGGATTCTGACGGCATCACTAATCTCTCCAGTATATGCTACACCAAAAAGCAGGCGTTCAAGCTTCTGAAACTTGCTTTCCACTTGATTGAGGGTTCTCAAGAGTAGCCCTTGATCATCAATGATGCTCTCCACGAATTCTTGATGAAAAATTCGCAATTCTTTTACCACTTCAGGGATTCGATCTTCTGACTCAAGTGCAGTTTGAGCAGCTGCTTCGAGATCATTTGTCACCCCATTGAATGCAGAAACTACGATTACGATCGGGTTCGGCATCTCCTTTCTGACGATTGATGCTATATCAGTGAGGTTCTTTGGGGTACGAAGGCATCCTCCTCCGAATTTCATTATCTTCACTCTATTACCCCCTTGACACGAGCAAATTCGGCGTTGAGCACCGAAGCTCCTGCAGCACCACGTATTGCATTGTGCACAAGCAAGAAGAAGTTCAGACGGTCCTTCTGCTTTCTAACGCGACCAATCTTCACAGCCATCCCCAAGTCTCCAACTTGGAGCGAGAGGTCTCTAGTTGGTTGTGGACGGTCTGGCTCCTGGCAGACTATTATGGGGTTCGATGGAGCTGTCGGAAGGTCAAGGGCTTGAGGTTCCCCACTGAAACTGTTGAAGGCTTCAATGATTTGATCGACAGAAAATTCCCGCTCCAACTGTACAACAACACTTTCTAGGTGTCCATTCAACACAGGAACCCTTGCGCAACTCGCGTTTACATCAAACGGTGCTGGAACTATCTTCCCATTTTCTTTACAGCCCAGAATAATTTGGGTCTCTTGTGCAATCTTGGTTTCCTCATTCGAGATATAAGGAATCACATTGCCTAGGATGTCCATTGACCCCACGCCATTCCGTCCAGCTCCAGAAACAGCTTGATAGGTCGTAACAATCACATCATTGATTCCAAAATCCATCAAGGGTTTCAGCCCAAAGACAAGCCCTGAGGTCGAGCAATTTGAGTTGGTGACGATGAAGCCTTCTCCATACTGCTGAGATGACACTAGATTCAGATGGCTTGGATTAATTTCTGGAATGAGAATTGGCACTGATTCCTTCATTCTATGTGCACCAGCATTCGAGAATACAGGAACACCAGCTGATGCAAGTTCGTCTTCAATTGAATAAGCTACATCTGATGGAAGCGAACTAAAAACCAAATCAATATCATTTCGCAGTATGACTTTTGTATTGGTATCAAGCACATCGAGGTCAGTGACATTTTCCGGAGGGTTGTTTGTGACAATCCAGTCTGTGGCATCTTTGTAGGGTTTCCCTGAGGATCTTGCTGAGCCTGTAACTACAACGGTCTCAAAGAAGGGATGATTGCTTAGAATTCGAACAAACTGTTGTCCAACAACCCCTGTTGCACCAAGAATACCAGCTCTAAGTTTCTTCAAGTCTCATCTCTCCTACCCCTTGGAAATCAGAGCATAGTCTACATTTGCTTTGACTATTTCTGGAAGGTTTCCACATGTTCCGACAAGATCACCGATAACGACCATTAGACCCTCTATGTCCTCACTCATCATCTCTCTCATCACAGTCGCAACATGCTCTTGATTTTCAGAAAGTATCTGATTCCCAAGTGCAGTTGCTGCAGCGTCTGCAAGTGCCACATCATTCGAGATGACTATAGATGCATCTGAGAATCCAAAACTCATTGAGTGTCCGATAGTCCCTGATGAAGTACATATCCCAAGCACTTGATCTGTTGTAGTTATTCTCAAACCAAGCCCTAGGCTACTGCTATACCCCGAGTATATCCCCACAACTGATGGTTGTTCAAGAAACATTGCAATATCTCCTCCATTTTCGAAAATGACATGTCGAACTCCAATATTCACTAATTCCTCTACGACATATTGGGCGATGCACCCTGCCACCGAAGCCATTGGTCCAACGCCAATTTTATGACTAGAGCTGGACATCCTTTGGACAACAGGTCCCGCTTTGCTAGAGACTGATAATGGAGTGAAGCTTGTTTCAAATTCTGGATGGCCATCTATATATTCCAGAATCTCGTTTCTTGCCTCATTTACTAACAGCTCTGCTAATGCATAGTGATCACCATCGACAACCAGAGTGGCTATCGTTTCCTCAACTTTGAGCGAATACCGATTCATGCCGCATCACCTTAACTCCTGAGTGAGATTGCCTTCTGGGGACAAACATCGCCGCATAGCTCACACTCCACACAGAGCTCAGGCCTAAATGTGAAAGTCCAGTCATTATCGAATGCAAAGACATCCGGTTCACAGAATGAAACACAAAGCCCGCATTCGACACATAGGTCCTTGTTTATCCTGACGAATTGATCATCAACAGATTGGTCGGTGGCTGGTGCGAGTGTGGTGACAGCTGTCAACTCCCTCTGCACCATCGGATTACAAGCTGTGTCAGTTGGCAGAAGTTGAACCGCCTCACTCAACAGAAACTCACCTGACTTGATCTGTTGCGCCAGTAACTTGGTAATCTTACTCGCAACACCAAAGCTTGAGATGGGTGCGGTCTTGACCTCGACGCCGTTAACCTCTATTGCTCCGGATTTTAGTTCTTCATAATTGACTTTTGTAAGGGTTGGGCGTCCTCGTGATGGAACTCCATAATCCAAAACATTGGTTTGGATTTGTTCATTAGATATCCCAGTACTCTTGGCAATCTCCGAATTCAAAACGGGTATTGGAACACCAACACCAACGTAAAGTGATGTGCCATAGCGCGTGAATGTAGCTCCTCTAATGAACTCAGGGGACATATTCTTCACATCTCCTTGTAACATTAGTGTACTGAATCCAGTTCCCGGACTGTGCTGTGTGCCGCTAGCTGTGATATAACCAACAGCTCCACCAAGGAATATCCTCGTTCCTATTCCGATTGTTCGGAACGTAGGGTCGTTTGGAATCGGTGCAATATCACCTGCTCCTGAATAGGTAGCATTTCCAAGCTCTGGCAATAGCTTGCCCATGTATGTGTAGATAGTTTTGTCCGATGAATTCACGGCCGCAACATATCTTTCATAGCAATTACGCGGGTTCGACATTGTTGCTTGATTCATCTCATCGATATTGATATCGATCGACAGTTCTTTCCGAGGATAACAGTCTGTTCCATATGCCTCTGCTCTAAGATGTACAGATTTACGGCGGATAAGGTCCTCGATGACATGACCCCCTCCATACTCCATTCCTCTTGTTTCCGACAACTGAGTCGCACCCAAATATGCATCGACTGCAGCGACTCCTCCATATGCCTCGACATCATTGAGCCACACTTTTGACATCTTTATAGGAGGTTCGGCATGTCCGAAGTTCATCCACATTCCAGAAGAACACATTGCACCGAATGTACCTGTAGTGACTACATCCACTTCATGAACAGCACCATCAGCACCGAGCTCGGCAACTATGTCTATCATCTCAGAAGCAGTGACCACTCGTACACTACCATTTTCGATTTTTTCATTAATCTCCTGAATTGTTTTTTGATTCTTCATTATATTTCTCCTGACCAAGAAACACTAGATGAAGAGTGAAAATTGAACAGAAAATAAGCAGAAACAGGCCAGAGAATCGCTATTTCGCAGTCGCGAAAGAGAGTCGACAGACTGACGTTAATGGTGATGATAGCTCCATCACATCATTCTGCAGTTTTCTTTGTTCGATTGTTTGACTCTTTTTCTAGATTCTTTGGCAAGCCATTGCTTGACAAATTCACTATATAACTAATTTCCGAAGTTTCCGAGTATGAATCTATTGAAGCTTATTGTGCTCCAAAATGTGTGCCATCCACCCCGCAGCTCGAGAAACAGCAAAAAGTGATGTGTTCAGTTCAGGAGAAAACCCGAAGGTGGAATAAGCAGCTGCATTGTATAGGTCAACATTGGGATATGCTTGGACTCCCTTCCATTCAGAAAGAAGTACCGCACCCTCTCTAGCAACAGCATCAGTTACATCCACAAGCCATTCACTTTGGGTGCTCAAGGTTCTTCTTTTGAGCATGTCTCTTAGAACTATCGCCCGCGGGTCAACACCTTTGTAAATCCTGTGCCCCATTCCATAGATTTTCTCATTCGATTCTAAACGCTTCCTGAGAACAGATGGAGCATCTTCTGCTTTGTTGATTTCTTCAAACATGGACATCGCCAAAGTTCCAGCACCATGATGAAGTGATCCGACATGCTTTGAGAGGGCGGCATGAAGTGCTTCGGAGGCGGAACCTTCATCCAGCGTATGAAGAAGTGCCGTAAGTGAAGGATTGTCTGGATCATCCATGTGTAGGATTAAACAAGTCTGAAAGTCTGCCAAATCTGTTTCTTTTGGTTTCCTTCCTTGTACCATCCAAAGGAAGTTCGCGGCAAGTCCAAAGTCGTTGTGTGGATCTTCAGCTTTCCTCCCTTGAATCTCAGTAAACTGGTTTGCTATTACTAGCGGACATAATGTAACAAAAGCTAACAGTGTGTCAAATAGACATAATTCGTGTTCATCTCTTATATCATCAAGACTTTGGACCAATATGTCCAATGATTGAATTTCTTCTTTATAGAGCCCTCTGAGCTCAATCATACGCTGCTCAAGTTCCACTCGTTGGTCCGCATCCGGTAGACTATCATGAACAAGCAAGTAGAGTACCGATTCGAAGTCTAATGTGCCTGCAAGATATGTTGCATTAAACCCTCTGAAATAGAGTTGATTAATTGAAGGGTCAATCCTACTTATCGGTTCCATAGGAAAAGCAAATCCTTGCTCTTAGATAGAAAAGGAGAGTTCCTTGAATCACAGAAGGAACTCTTCTTAGTCTTCTCTACATTTTGTTTCCAACAATTTTTGCTAGGTCTGCAAGACGATTACTGTAACCAGCTTCGTTGTCATACCAACCAACGACTTTGATTAAGTTACCTAGCACCTTGGTTAGAAGCGAGTCAAAGCTGCATGAATGGGGGTCTCCAATGAAGTCTGAGGAAACCAAGGGTTCTTCGAGATATGCCAAATACGGAGCTAAGCTACCAGTCTTGGATGCTTTCTTGAATGCCTCATTCACAGTATCGACAGATGCATCTTTCGTGATTATGACATTCATATCAACAACTGAAGCGTCCATCACTGGTACTCTAAATGCCATTCCATCAAGCTTCCCTGCAGCTTTTGGATATACTAGTCCAATTGCAGTTGCTGCACCTGTTGATGTTGGGATAATATTCCAGCATGCTGCTCGGGCTCTCCTCAAATCCTTGTGAGGTCCATCAAGCATGACCTGGTCATTGGTCACAGAATGAATCGTAGTCATCTGTCCTCGCTCTATCTCAAAAGCCTCATCTATCACCTTTACTAAGGGGGCGAGACAATTCGTAGTGCAAGATGCATTAGAGATAATGTTGTGTTTTGCTGGGTCATAATCATTATCGTTGACACCTGGAACTACGGTAAAAATGTCCCCACCTTTTCCTGGAGCACTAAGAATGACCTTCTTGGCTCCACCAGAAATATGCTTCTCAGCTGCTTCTCTTGTTCTGAAAAATCCAGTCGACTCAATGACGATGTCAACTCCTAATTCTCCCCAAGGAAGTTTTGCAGGGTCTCTCTCAGAGAGAATCTTGATCTCATCTCCATTGACTGTGATGCTACCTTTTCCTGCTTCGATTGTTCCATCAAAACGTCCCATCACAGTATCATATTTCATAAGGTGAGCAAGAGCCGCCTCACTTGTGAGGTCGTTCGCTGCTACGATATCAAATCCTTTCTTTTCTAAGGCCGCGCGAAGGAAGCCACGACCTATTCTTCCAAATCCGTTGATACCAACTCGAATTGCCATTAAAGTGCCACCTCTATGGTGCGACTATACATGATGAGGTAGCCTCTCTTTGATATATCTTTGTTCATGGACCAATCTCTTCAAGGCTCTTTTTGCTGCTGGACTGCTTGCTCGTACTTTTTCATTCCGTATGCGTAAATTGGGACAAGGACAAAGCCTGAGAGACCCACGAGAATGAACGGAGCCGTTGGATCAAGAAAATCCCATAGTATTCCTCCAACTAGGGGTGCACTGAATCTAGAGAATCCCATGGCTGACTCGAACATACCAAATCCTTCACTTGCTCGACCCTCGTATGCAGTTCCGAATATTGACGACATGACCGTGTACGCCATAGTTCCAGTGACAGTACCAATACTAAACAACAAGGCAACCATGAGAAGGTCCACTGGGAATGCAAACACTGCTGGGACAAATACCAGCCCTAAGGTGCTCAATGCTCCAACAATTACAGCCGCTGACACAATACCGATCTTACTCTTATGATCCGCAAATCTACCCATATATCCCCCAAACATTCCAGAAATAATGCCTCCTGGAAGATACACGAGTGCAACTAGAAGAATATCTGTTGTGAACACTTCAAGGATATAGAGTTCTACAAATGGTGACAGAAGAGCAGAGATGAAGGTGTCCAATGCTGCCGCTATTACTAATGCAGCAATACCCAAACCGACTACAGATACTCCACCTAGACCGTTTGGGATTTCTCTTTGTTTTTCAAGAGGTGGTCGATGTCTGACAACTATCAAACCACCTATGAGGTTAGAAGCTGCATAGAAGAGAAAAATAACCATTATGTTTTCTAACGTGAAGAGCAGAGTGAATCCGATGAATGCACCAATGACCTGACCCCGACCATTTGCCGCCGCTCTTCGTCCAAAGGCCTCAGCTCTATTCTCCCTCAAAACCCTCTCTGATATCTCTGCATCGCTACCGACTTGATAGAAAGCTGCACCAAGTCCCCAGATAAGGCTGTTAATTATGAGCATATTTACATCAAGGAAGATAATCGAGATTGCCATTCCAGTGTATGCTAAAGCACGGACCGTAGCACCAAAGAAGATTGATTCACGTCTTCTTCCTCTCTTTGCGGCTCTTCCTGCAACAGGTGAAAATAGTGCTGCACCAAGAGTCAACAGAGAGAATATGAGTGCAACTTGAATTGCACTAGCTCCCATTGAAGCATATGCGATTATAGGGAGGAGGAAGCGTACTACGAAAAATCCAAGACTGCAGGCGAATGCTGAGTTGTAAACAGAACGGAGGGCTCTCCAGTCACTAGTTATTGACTGGCTCACAGACACATTGCTCTCCGAGGTAACACCGTAAACCCTCTTCAGATAAACATTACATTCTCCGCTTTCTGAATGCTTATTACAAAAACAAAGAATTCATTGTCACAACTCATCGGAGGAAACATAATGGGTGATCACAAAGAACACATGTGTGACTTTTCTAAACATCATGGGGTCGACGAGATGCGACCTCGTGTGAAAGATGCCAAATTCATCTGTGAGGTCTGTGGTCGTGCTGCAAACAGCAAAGACTACCTCTGTAGACCTGTGGATTTGTAATCTGACAATATATCTTCAATCTTCTGGAGGTCTGGTCAAATCTGACCTGTCATCCTCCAGAAGATGATTTTCATTCTATTCGATGTAACATGCTACCCAGTGACCAGAGGCTACTTCATGAAGTATAGGTTCATCCTCCTTACAATAAACTCCTATCTCTTGGCATCGCGGTTTGAATCTACAACCTGGTGGTAAGTCAACAGGTGTGGGAGTTTCACCCTCTAGCATGATTCGATCTCGTTCTACTGTAGGATCAGGTATCGGAATGTTCGAGACAAGTGCCTTTGTGTAGGGATGTTGTGGGGCTTGAATCACATCTTCCATTGGTCCCATTTCAGCTATACGCCCAAGATACATGATAATCAGATAGTCGCCGATATATCTAGCCTGAGCAAGATCGTGGGTTATGAAGATGTATGTCAATTCTTTCTCTTTTTGAAGGTCTGTCATCAAGTTCATGACTTCTGTTCGAATGCTTGCATCAAGCATTGAAACTGGCTCGTCAGCGATTATCAGTTCGGGTTTAAGAATCAGCGACCTAGCGATCGCAATACGTTGGAGCTGCCCGCCAGATAGTTCGTGCGTATACCTGGTCGCAAAGTCTTCTGCAGGAATTAGTCTGACATCCTCCAACGCGCTAATGACTCGGTCATGCAATACTTCATCGTTCTCTTGAAGTCCATGAATCACAAGCCCCTCACCAACTAGATCTACTACGGTGTGTCGAGGATCAAGAACTTCGAAGGGGTTTTGGAAAATGAGCTGCATCTTGAGTCTGAGTTCACTGAGCTCAAGACGGTTCATCTCGTAGATGTTCTCACCATTATATAACACTGAACCTGATGTAGGTTCTACTAGTCGAAGTATTGTTCTGGCTAATGTTGTTTTTCCGCAACCACTTTCTCCTGCGATTGCAATAGACCCGCTTCTTGGAACATCAAAACTGACGCCATCGACTGCTTTGACATAGCTGGGTTGTCTATTGAAAGAGAACAATCCTGCCCGAAGTGTGAACCACTTTCTGAGGTCTTGAACGCTAAGAATTGTGTCGTTTGTTGTCATTCACTGTCCACCTCCAAAGTCGAGTTCTCCAGCAAAATGACATTTTGCAAAGTGACCTGAAGTAATTTCCCTGAATTCTGGAATATCATCCTTACAGATTGACTGTGCGAAGGGACACCGCGGGTGAAACTTACAACCTGTGGGCAGATTCAAGAGATTTGGTGGAGATCCGGGAATGAACTCCAATCGTTTCTTTGGACCAACGACGCTTGGAAATGCCCCAATGAGTTTGTAGGAATATGGATGCAGACTTTTCTTGAATACTGAGGCTGCATCTCCTACCTCAACTAGATTTCCGGCATACATGATGCCAACATCATGGCAGTTCTCAGCAACAACCGAGAGATCATGCGTGATGAATAACACCGCAAGATTATACTTGTCCTGAAGTTTTCTCAGAAGGTCTAGGATCTTATTCTGTACAATGACATCCAAAGCAGTGACTGGTTCATCTGCAATTATCAATTGAGGGTCACAAGCTAGTGCTTGAGCAATGATGGCTCTTTGTAACATTCCTCCGCTGAATTCATGCGGGTAGTCAGTCTGTCTCTCAGGTTTTAACCCCACCTCATCAAACAACGTTGAGACTGTAAGAACGGCCTCCTCTTCAGACATTTTATCCTTCTCACGTATCACTTCCACTATTTGCCGACCTATGCGAAGAACAGGATTGAACGCGTTCATAGCATACTGGAATACGATAGATGCTTTCTTCCAACGAATCTGTCGCATTTCCTCGTCGCTTAGTTCAGTTAGTTCAACGCCGCCCAGAGTGACACTACCTCGAGCAATTTTCCCATTCTCTGCGAGGATTCTCATGATACTATAGGCGGTTGTTGTCTTACCACAGCCACTCTCTCCTGCCAGTCCCAAGGTCCTCCTACTCTCTATGTCAAAGGACACACCATCGACTGCTTTAAGCTCTTTTTTGCCAAGGTAATAGTACGTTGCTAAATCTCTGACTTCTAAGACTGCCATCTAACCTCGCCTCCCTCGTAATCTGGGATTCACTACTTTGTCGGCAGTGTGACTGATGAAGACAAATCCGAGTGTCGTTAACATGATCAAGATACCTGGCGGAATGAACCACCACCACTTATTGGACAATAACGCGGCGTTCTTCCAAGCCCAATGTAGGAGAATTCCCCAGCTTGGTTGACCGTGAATGTCAACAAATCCAAGGAATGCGATACCCGCCTCACTAAGGATTGCATTGACCACTCCAAGGATCATATTTGCCAGGATGAGTGGGAATGTGTTGGGCATAATGTGGCGGAACAGGATATAGGTGTCACTCCCTCCAAGGGCATGTGCGGCTTCTGTTAGAGGTCGTTCTCTCAGAGACAATGCTTCGCTACGTACCATTCGCGCTGTTCCTGTCCAACTTAACATGGCGATGACCACAATGACGTTTTGAAGCCCTTGCCCAAATATTACCAGAAAGATGAGCATGAGCGGCAAGGTGGGCAGACAGAGAAACACATCTGTAATTCTCATCAAGATAGTATCAATAAATCCTCCAAAGTAGCCTGAAACGAGACCAATGATGGTACCCAAAAACACAGCTACAACACTTGCAGTAAACCCAACAATAAGCGATATCTGTGACCCATAGATCAACCTGCTATAGATATCCTCTCCTCGCATATTAGTACCCAATGGGTGTTCAGGACTTGGAAGAGCCAGTAGGTCCTCAAGAGCAAGTGAGCCATCACCCCAATGATACGGTGCAATTAGTGGTGCAAACACCGCAATCAAGACGATTGATGAGATGATTAACAGTCCCATCATCCCCATCTTGTGATGCAAGAATTCATTCCAGAACGACTCGATGTTAGGTCTTAGATTCCATATGCTTTGTATAAATCTCGGAAAGATTAGGAAGAGTGGTATGACAATGAATGCGGGAATTAGAACAATCCAACCTACACCAGCAGGGAGAAGATAAGTCGTGAGATTGTTGAGCAGGAAATTGGGTGTGAATATGAACTCTACAAGCATCACCGCCCCGACTATTCCAACCACAATATAGCGATAGATCTGCAGTACTCTTTCCTGATATCTTGCGATGACTTTGGGTGTGAAGAAGAAG
>JAGXOC010000029.1 GCA_019894665.1 Candidatus Thorarchaeota archaeon | reverse complement strand
AGCCAATGCCATACCATCAAAGGTGGATGTTCCTCTCCCGATCTCATCAAGGATGACAAGACTCCGCTCAGTAGCATTGTGCAGGATATTAGCAGTCTCAACCATCTCCACCATGAACGTACTCTGCCCTGCTGTCAAATCGTCAAATGCTCCGACCCTGGTGAAAATCCTGTCAACGAGACCTATCTCTGCGCTTTTGGCAGGAACGAATGAACCCATCTGAGCAAGCAGAACTATAATTGCACACTGACGCATGTAGGTGCTTTTCCCGGCCATATTAGGCCCGGTCACGATCATGAGGGTAGTCCCACCATCGCCAATTTCGATTCCGTTGGGAACGAACTCATTGGGACCGAGCATAACCTCTAGAGCCGCATGCCTGCCATCAACAATCTTGATGCGAGTGTTCTCAGTTATCTTCGGTCGACAATATCGTCTAGTGACAGCAACATCCGCCAACGACACCAACACATCTGTTACGGCAACTGCTGCTGAGTCTTGACGAAGGATACCAGTAACATCTCTCACTTCATCAAGTAGACTTTCATAGATCTCGAACTCAACCTTGTTAATCCGTTCCTCACCTGCAAGAACTGTAGACTCCTTTTCCTTAAGCTCCGGAGTGATGAATCTCTCGGCATTGGCCAAGGTCTGTTTTCTTTCGTATTCTGCTGGGACTTGTGAGAGGTTTGATTTTGTGATCTCAATGTAGTAACCGAAGACTTTGTTAAATCCAACTTTGAGTGTCTTGATTCCAGTTCGTCGTCGTTCAGAGACTTGAAGAGATGCAATCCATTTCTTGTCAGCGGCAATAGTCCCCTTCAACTCATCAAGTTCCTCACTAAACCCTTGCAGTATCATTCCACCCTCTCGAACTGAAACTGGCGGGTTATCAACGATGGCTGACTTGAGAGTCTTGAGCAATTTTGGTATTGGATCAATGGAGTTCGCGGATTCCTTCAAGATTCTACTCTTGCAGTCGGCAAGCGATTTCCTGATCTCAGGTAGTTTGGCAAGGGCATTCCTCAGAGCAAGAAGGGCTCTCGCATTGGCTGAACCAAAGACAATTCTACTCGTGATTCTCTCGAGGTCTCCAAGGTCTCTCAGGCTGTCAGAGATTCCCTTTCTATTGAGAGCATCGCGGGCTAATTCTTCTATTGCATCCTGACGTGCTTCAATCTCTTTCAAATCTCTCAGAGGTCTCAACATCCATTGCTTCAGCTTTCGCTTTCCCATTGGAGTGACAGTCTTTGAAAGAACTGAGAGGAGAGTGCCACGTGTACTACCGTCTCTTGCGTTCTTGATCAGTTCCAGGTTTCTCTGTGTAGTTGCATCAACAATCATGTGGGTCTCTACACTATAGGTTCGAATTCCCGATACTGTAATTGTTCCTGTCTTGTGAACATCGTTCAGGTAGGCAAGAACAGCACCAGCAGCACCTAGAGCAACACGTTTCTCACTCAGTCCAAAGCCATCGAGAGTTGATACTCCGAATTGCTCTTTGACACGTTCCTCAGCGGTTCTTGCTGAGTAGTCGGTGTCATTTCGGAACGTGATCCTAATTCCCATTTCCTCAAGTCTGGAACGAATTTTTGATTTCGATGTTGAATCTGGAAGGAGGATTTCTGAAGGTGCGAACTTACCAATCTCATTCATTGTGGTTTCGCTATCAAGACCTGCTTTGAACTCTGCAGCAAGGAACTCACCGGTTGATACATCAACAGCTGAGATTCCAATCAGGTCCTCATGCTGAACCAAGGCCACAAGGTAGTTGTTGGTTGTATCGTCGAGCATTGTACTCTCAAGGACAGTTCCTGGAGTGACCACGCGAACTACATCCCGCTTAACCAATCCTTTTGCCTGGGAAGCATCCTCTACTTGTCTGGCAATGGCAACAGTGTGTCCTGCTAGCAGTAGCTTGACAATGTATCCATCGACTGAATGGTTTGGCACCCCACACATTGGCCATTTGTCTACACCCTCGCCCCGCGCGGTGAGTACGATATCTAAGATATTACTTGCTATCTTCGCATCCTCGTTGAACATCTCATGGAAATCCCCCAGCTGATACATCAATATACAATCGGGATATTGTCTCTTCAGCTGAAGATATTGCCGTTGCATCGGGGTCTGTTTACTCACTCTATCTCCCTGCTTTTCATCTCTGCGACGGACTCTCTAATAATGGCATCGACAAAACGGTTCCGGTCACAGATTCATAATAAGTGTAAATAATTTTCACAAATAGAAATTCCCTCCTTTCAATCTGTAACTTGCTGTCTACAATTTTATCAATGGGGTTACAAATCGTGCATTTTTGAATAGTGTAAGGTTAAAAGGAACAATTAAGAGAGCCTATGAACGGGAAATCTGTCAACTGGGTGCACTACTTGAGAACACGAATATTAGGACTCTCTGGAAGTCCGAGGACTGGCAGTAACACCTCAATACTCATAGAGACTGCACTTGCGGCAGCTGAGAAAGAAGGTGCTGTCATTGAATTCATCGATCTTTCCTTTCAAAACGTCAAGTCCTGTGAACACTGCAACGAGTGTTCTAAGCTTGGTAAATGTAAGATTGATGATGATGATGTGAATAAAATTGCCGAAACAATGAAAGCTGCTGATGGTATAATTTTAGGTTCCCCCGACCACTATGGTTCTGTTTCTGCATCTATGAAGAATCTGATGGACCGCATTGGAAGATTTCTGCATCTAGAAGGAAAAGTTGGATGTGGTCTTGTGGTGGGCCGCCGGTCTGGGATAGAAATTGCATTATCTCATCTCCTCTTCTTTCTACTAGTGAAAGAGATGATTGTACCCGGTGGGGTATATTGGCCAATTGGTTTTTCGTTAAACGCGGGTGATGTCCGCGCAGACACTGAGGCTATGGTAATGGCTGCTCAAATGGGAAAACGTGTCGCTATTCTGGCATCAACCCTCGTCCGTAATCCAGTGCCATGGATTCATGAGCCACGAAATGTAGGTCCGAAAGTTCGTTTTGGTGATGAATGGAAGTAATTACATCACGGTGTAGTAGTTGCCTCGTACCTGCTTGGACAGGATGTGAGAATATCACTTGCGTGCATGAGATAAGCTGATTGTAAAAGACCAATTGCTACAATCTCCTGACCATCTATCAAATTTGGGGTTTCAGCAAGCAATAGCACTGTAATTGTATAGTTGTCACCTACCATAACAAGCGTCACATTGTCTAATGTGGTGGTCAAAGAGCCTGCTAGATATGCTCCCTTCACTTGGATTCTCCGACCCATGTACGAGCCTGGGTCCTCAACAACAGCATCCACAGCTAGATATGGATCGACAAAGAGGTTCAGCATTGCATATCCAACAAAGCCAATGGTGGCAACAAGGATAATTGCTATTGCTGCCATCCGTGTCTTCTTTTTCATTTCTATTGGTCTCCCTGGACCTGAGATTCTACAATCTTAAGTTGCTTCTCGATTCCAATCATTCTCAATAAGAGATATGCTAGAAACGTGAAAATCCCGCCCCAAAAGATTACGGCTACGGCGAATAGTTCAACTTGCTGCATAATATTAGCTCCTTTCCATTCTGATTCTCATCAGCTTCTCATTTGCTGAATCAACTTTGTATGATAGTTCTACCATAATCAACGCAATCATCGTGACTGCAATCATGGCAACTAACAGAGTCATCATATGTTCAACTTCCATTTGAAGACCTGATGGCTCAATGACGATTGGGTGTAGAGTTTCCCAGATTCGAATTGATAGGTAACTCAAAATCACCATCGGAAACGCTACGATTCCAAAGATGGATCCGAATTGTGCTCTAGCCTCTCGATCACTTACTGAGGCTCGATATGCCAGAATACACGCATACGCTACCCACAAAATGAGTGTGGTTGTTTCACGAGGGTCCCAATTCCATGGAGTTCCCCAAGCTGCATCCGCCCATATCATTCCACTCAGCAATGTTATAGTTGTAAACAACAATCCAAGCTTGATTGTTACCGCTCCAAGGATGTCATATTTCAGATCTCCTTTCCACAGGTACATTACTCCACAAAGCAATGTCCCCCCAAACAAACCGTAGGAAACAAGAGCAGGGGCCACATGTTGGAAGAATATTCGTACATTCTCACCAAGTACAACATCTGGAGGAGCAAATATCCATGTCATGTAGACATAGAGAAGTGATATCGCTGCTGTGATTCCGAGGAATATCAATCGGGTTTTACTCACGGGTATTCAACTCGAATTGTCGCGAGTGTTTGTAACTCGCAATATGAAGGTTTTGTTAATGACGAAGCTTCAAGGTGAAAGTGCAAAGTGAAAGACTGATGCAGATAGTGTCAACATTGCTATCAGATGGGCAAGAAGTATTTCAAATATTAGCAGCACTGGAACCAAACCTGGTCCCAAGACAATGATTTTTGTGATCTCAATCAAAAGCATAAGAGCTGATGTTGCGGTCGGGAAATATACAAGTGGGAATACTGTCGCCTTTGATTCGGAAGGCATTGTAAGAGCTGATGCCATCGATCCCACCGCTGCAAGATCTAAGGTACCGACCAAGAGTGTTGCAAGTGCAAGAGGAGCATCATTGAGGAGTGAGAATCCGAATAGTACCATGATGATCGGGACCAGGAAGATTTCAACGAGCGCCATTAGGAAGAATCCATAGATGACTTTTCCTAGATATACTGACCATGCAGGAATCGGGGCTGTCGCGAGACCTCGCAAGGTGCCTGTTTCAGATTCAGAAAGAAAGATGGGCGCAAAGCCGAACATACCTGTAAAGAATATGATGACCCAAAGTAATGCACTTCCGATTTCCTGAGGGACTGCGCCTCCTGTGACTACTGCAAATGAGAATGCGAGAACTGCTATTAGTGCAAAGAGGAACATTGAGAAAACTTCAAACCTCTTACGAAACTGAGTGAGAATGTCTTTCTTTGCGATTGCTAGTGCTGCACTAAGACCAGATGTCATTCTGTCACCTCAGAGTGTCTGGTCAAACTCAGCAATAGGGCCTTGACCTACGACTACACCTTTTCTGAGTGTCACGTATTCATCACACAATGCAGCACCAAACGCTAAATTGTGCGTTGTCACTATTGTTGTTCTCGAATTTCTATACTCATTCAAGTATTCCCAAAAGTCCTCAGTGGTGTCTTTGTCCAGACCACTAAATGGTTCATCAAGAAGCAGCAGTTCAGGATTATGCAGTAGACTCCTGACAATATCGAGTCTTTTCTTGAGCCCTGTTGATAGATTCTTCACAGGTTCTTCAAGCCAGGTATTAATTGCGAACCGTTTTGCCAGGTCCTCTACCTGGGAATCGAAGAATTCAGCTTGTAGTCCATAAAGCTTTGAATAGAATCGGAGATTCTCTAAGCCACTGAGTTCCTCATAGAGAAGCGGTTTATCGCCTACCAGGCCGATCCGTTTCTTCACTTCTTCAGGTTCTTCCTGAGGATCAAAACCCATTACAGAGATGAATCCGCCGTGAGGACGTAGAAGAGTGGATATGACTCGCATGAGAGTGGTCTTTCCTGCTCCGTTGGAACCGAAGAGACCTTGAATGCCACTCTTGGAAAAGTTAAGTGTTACTTTTCTTAGTGCCACTCTGTAACCATACCGTCTTGTGAGTTCATTTGTTTCAACGGCAATTGTCACGAGCAGTTTCACCTTTAGGTTCAACTGAACGCTTTTGGCATCCCTATTTAATGTGATTGATTGGCTGCATGTGCATTCGCTGGTACTCAATCATGGTTTTACAACTTGATTGTCCAACTGCCTAACCAAGTCCCATCAAACTGATGAATAGGTCTTCTATGTTGAGAACCTTGATATCGACACCTCGTTTCTTGACGGCATCCAGGAAATTCAACTTGCAGAATACGCATGATGAAACAATCGTTGTTGCACCAGTGTCAAGTGCTTGATTCAGTCTTCTCTCAGCAACATTGATTGCATTCTCTCCAAACCCTGCTTTGAAGCCGCCACCAGCTCCACAACATACAGAGTTTTGCCTGTTCCGCTCCATTTCTACGAGATTAATTCCAGGAATGCTCTCCAAGATTTGTCGCGGGGGTTCGAATATACCAACATGGCGGCCTAGGTGACAAGGATCGTGATAGGTCACTGTTTCAGGATAGCTGCCCTTCCATTCGAGCTCTCCTTTCTTCAGCTTGAGTGCCAGAAACTGTGTGAGATGTTGGGTGGAGAACGGTAGAATACCATGTCTTTCTCGATAGAATCTAGGCCAGTCCAACGTTGTCGTCCTGTAGCAACCTGAGCATGAGAAAATCACGTGCTCGATACCTTTACTTTTCATCTGTTCGACGTTGTGGACAATGAACTTTTCAGCTTCAAGGGTTCCAAGTAATTCCATTTCACCGTGCTCGTTTTCCTCGTGAATTGGTCGAACTACCTGTCCTGTTCTAATCAGTGGACTGCAGCAGCATTTTTCTTCAGTCCCAAGAATCTGTGGCTCTATTCCAAAGTAATTGAGCATGCGCAATGTTGCATCTGCTATCTCTGGTCTCTTGTAAGATGCTGTACATCCTACATAATAGCCCCAGTTAGAATCATCCGAAATCTTTGTATCTGGCTTGACCCAATCTCCACGTTCTCGTGGATTCTCCCCAAACACATTGTTGTGTTTAAACGCCATATCTCCCATGACACCCAGTTTTCCATAAGGCCCCTTTCCCATTTCTACGAGTTTCTTCCGAACATCTTCAATGATTCTGACATATGGAACCTTGATCGGACACCTCTCCACACATTGTTCACATGTACTACATGCATACATTGCTCTGACGAAACCTTCATCCACAGGCAGGTTCTTTTCAACGTATGACCGTAAGAGTCTAAGCCTACCACCAGCGAACATTGCTTCAGAACGAAACTCTTCGTAACTGGTGCACGTCCATCTACAGGTTGAACAATTACTGCATAGGACTATTTGGTCTGGGTCAACATCAAGTTCAGGTGTAAAGAATCTCGCCATCTAGAAATGTCCCTCCTGATATGCAACTGGAATTTGTAAGATATTCTTCGCTCGTCTTAGGACTGCCTGTAATCTTCGGAAGTTGCCATTCATTGTAAACATCAGATTCATCCGAGTATACGACATAATGCAATGTGTCAGCTTGTCAGGGTTCATTATCCCTTTTCGATCCCATTTCTTACGAAGGGCTTTGAAACGTTTGAAATCATTAGGCTGGTATTTCTTGATGTAGACAGTGTTCTGAAGCCCGATTGTGTAGAGTTCTCCTCCTTGTCGGTACATCATCTTGACTAATCTGTGCAGCATTGCCTTTCCAGACATGAAATGCATCCAATGTCTATGGTCTGAAGGTGCAAATACACAAAGGCGGGCCATTGACGAACCGCCGAGAACTAGATAGAAACATGAGTTTATCCGATAGTCTTTTGCTATTCTGTACATTTTCCTCACTAAGGGCTCAATATGCGGTAACGGAATCCAAAAGTTCTGCATGGAAAGGGTTGGAACCTCCAGCTTCAGTTTCATTTCAACGATGTTCCTGTCTTCCCAGTTTTTCTCATAGTATGCTTGCTGTATCTCCTCGCCACCCGCAATCTCGAAAAGACCTCGGGACGTCTTAATTGACTCTGCAACTTCATCGGTTGTTCCACTGTAAGTTGCTGCGACAAAGAACAAACCTGTTGTTTTTGGGGGAAGGCCGCCTTGTATACGCCATTCATATTCAAGATCAGTCAGCCTTAGATAGATTGGTTGGGTCTTGGTCTTACTAAGTCGAGAAAGAGCGTCTATTGCCCTTTCAAGTTCTTGAAACGCAAACATAAGGCCCTCTGTGGATTCAGGAGTTGGGATGACCTTCAACTTTATCGAGGTGACAACTCCTGTGATTCCAGATGTGCCAAAGAAAGGCATCATGTCATCTCCAGTTACTATGTCGATTGTGCCATCTGGTCTTACAACTTCCATCCCTACAACATTGTCGACCATAGAGCCGAATTTCGGAGTGCCTATCCCTGCCTTACCACCTATTGCCAACCATCCAGCAAGCGTGGATGCTACTCCACTCTGCGGAGCAACCGGGAGTGAAAGTCCCTGCTTTCGTAACTCAGTGTCCAGAATCTCCCAAACAGCTCCTGCTTCAACATTGATCCACTCTTCTTCCTTGTTGACTTCTATGAGTTTATCCATGCGTTTGGTATCAAGTACAATTCCACCTCTTGTAGGGCTTGCCGATCCATAGTAGCACGTCCCTCCTCCTCTCGGCACTACTGGGATTTTACGGTCTGACGCAAACTTCATGATACTTGATACTTGTTCAGTAGATTCCGGCCATGCTACATAATCAGCGAGCCATTTCTTTTTCCATCTATAGTGATAGTAAGGAATACCCGTCGTATCTCCACTGGCAGACAAACGTTCTACCGTGAGATCACTGACCCAAGAAACCTCGGATAAATCGATAATTTGTTCTGTTGAATTCGTCTTTGGTCACCTCTATGCAATGTACTGAATGTACCCCATTACGAAAACAATTGTCCAACATACTGCAGCTGTCAATCCTGGGATTTTGGTTCTGATTCCGGAAATCCCAGTGAGAAAGGCTCCGATCCCTGCTAAGTAGCCAAACACTCCTAATCCGATGTGTATCAAATGAAACACATCCGCTCCTCCAACTCTGAGAATAGTGTCTGTGAGAGGGAGTACTGTGACGATGTTGATCGTTGTTAGCAATAACGAAAGACCAGCACATACACCATGCGCAAACGTATACTTTTCCTGGGAAATTTGATACAACGCAGTACCAAGCCACAAGAGTAGCAACGCGGGTAGTCCTAGTATAATTGTCATGTGCAAGTCATCAAATTGCAATGCTTGAAGTTGATTAATTGGTAAAGGCGCAGTCATTCAGATCTCTCCTTTTGCGAAAATCTTTCGCGTTGGGCAATAAAAAATCGAAAAACAGAATCAGTTGGTTGTGTTAGTTCTTCATAAAAACTAGAATGTTGAATGGTTTTGAGTATTGAAAACTCTATGACTGAGTAATGACTTGAAGCCCAATTTAGTGAGGAGTTTCGTTGTTTCCCTATAATTTTCAGGCTTTTGTCACCTCCGATATTATCAATCCTCTTTCAATGGAATATCTTCCTAAAGAATCTGAGAAATGGAGTTCCTATAGAAAGCACAACTGAGATTGGTATTAGATTTGCAAACTCGGTTACAATGAAACCAACTAATAATCCAACTACGAACCATATCAGGAAACTTGGAAGGTTGTTCACTACAACCCAAGGGACATATGCTTGGATTATTGAAGGTACCAGGATACCTGCAAGCCAAATAACGATTGGTGCGACTATCCCGGCAATAACCATAATGAGCAAGTTAAGCCGGGTACTTAGAACCAATGGTCCGGGAAAGACTTTGTGAGAGTTTAGATATCCTTTTTTGTCTTTTTTCCGTTTAAGGGCTGACATTTTTGCATAGTTATCTTTCCCATAGTAGCTTCTTGAATGAGCGGCATTCCACATACCAATGGAGTATGCTCTACCACCATGTTTCAAACCAATGTTAATTACGTCAAGTGAGCGGTACCAACCCGTCAAGAACGAGATTCTTCGACGCTCATCATCAGGGAACCATGTAAGAACTGCGACTTCCCCTCGATCTGTTATTGCTCCCTCAAGCGCGAATTCTTCAGCTTTGAAGTGTTTATTCACATGGTTGAGGTAGCCATCAAGATTCTCAAGTGGAACATAAACCTCGGATGGTGCTAAACTGGGACCAAGACGTTTGATCCTCATAGGGTAGAACCGTTCATCCCATTCATGATCTGCGACCTCCATTGATTCAACAGTCCCGCTATATCTGCTGACAATATGTTTGAGCTTCTCGATCTCTGTTTCTATCTCATCATCACTTCCTTCGAAAGCACATGAGATGATGAATTCTCCCGTTGTTGGTGGAGCTTGATCCACTTTTCTGAGCATTCTATAAAACTTATCAGTTATGAAATGTAGATAGAATGGTCTAGTAGCTTCCAGAATATCCAGAAGTGCTCCTGCCATTAGGTTTTGACTTCGAAATGATGCTGTAATAGGTCTGATGTTTCTCAGTGGAATGATTTTCAACAGTACTTTAGTTATTATCCCGAGAGTGCCGTTACTATCGACAAAGAGTTGTGTGGAATCTGCGCTGTAAGGCACGTTGTCACTAACTTCCCAGTGGAAGTTATCATCACCTTTGAAAACCTTCTTTCCTGTTTCAATCTTGAATACTTCTTCAGAGGTGTCTTTTGTTCTAATTACTTCACCGTCAGGGAGAACGACCTCGAGGTCTACTACCTGCTCAGATATACCACCATACTTTGTACTTCCGATACCGCTTCCTCCAGCTGCCACCCATCCAGCAACGGTACTTGATGGTGCACTGGAAGGATAAGCTGCTACCGCTAAGCCCTCATCTTCAAGATCTTCTATTAGTTTCCCCCAGATAATCCCTGAACCTACTTCAACTGTCATGTTATCTCGATCAATGTGATGAATCTCATTCAGTCTGGTCATCTCGACAACAAGTCCACCCCGGGTGGGCAACGCTCCTCCATAACCACTAGTCCCGTGTCCCCGCGGAACCACTGGGATATTGTGCTGTTTGCAATACTTTAGAAGGTTCGATACAATTTCAGTAGTTGTTGGCTGAGCCACTGCTTCAGCCTGCGGATTTATCACATCATTGACAATCCCTGGTAATGCTGCAATATCGCTTGAATAGATATCAGTCATGAATTTCTCTGAGGAGAAGTAGTCTTCACCCACTATGTCTGCCAGATTTTGTTTTTGTTTCTTTGTGATCATTCATAACACCACCTAGAGGCCCAACGCCTCAGCAACAATCTGGGACAGGTCTTTGAATTTCATTTGTGATTCAAGATGTTCTATGCCATCATTTAGTGACATCGTACACGATGGACATTCGCTTGACATTATTGACGCACCTGTCTTTTCTGCAGCTTCAATCCGTCTAGCCGAAATCCTAACAGACGCAACTGGATTCGTACCTTTGAGAAGTCCTCCGCCACCACAACACCGAGCTTTATTCCGGTTATGTTTCATTTCTTTCAGTTTAAGGCCTGGAATGGCATTTAGTACCTCGCGTGCTGGATTGTATATATTTTGATGTCTACCAAGCTCGCAGGGGTCGTGCCAAGCTACTTCATGTGGGTAGTCCTTATCGAATTTGATTTTACCTTCCTTGAGTAATCTAAGTACAAACTCTGAGAATGGGAGGAACTCAAAGCCTTCCACTGCCTCTTTGCCAAGAAGGTGGGGATACTCTTCCGCGAAAGCTCTGTGACATCCTGGGCAATTGAATACAACAGTCTTGACACCTAGTCTCTTGAGAGCTTTAAGATTGTGCGTCGCCAATTCTTTGCCATTCTCAAAACCACCTGCAACAAAGTATGGGTTTCCACAACAGAACTCTTCATCAGCTAAGATTGTAAAATCAACACCTGCTGCGTTCATCACTTTGACTGTGTTTTCACCCATGTGAGCCAAAGTTCCCTTAAATGAGATATTGCATCCTGCAAAATAAGCAACCTCTGCTTCTATGCCGATTTTATCTTCCACTAGATCATCGACCATATCGGTCCAGAGCGTCCTGTCAGCTTGGTCCATCTCCATAATGTTCTGGGTCTGTTGAAGAGAGTCATCGATGTAGTTCACTATCTCAGGCCATTTGTTGAGATTGCCAATCTCTTGTCTTGCGAGCTGCCAAAATCTCAGCAGAGGTATATTGGTCTGGCAAATTTCTTGGCAAGCTCCACACAATGTACAGTAGAATATCCTAGCTGCAAGGTCGCTAGGTATCGGCTTATTGTCCTTGATTAGAGACCGCAGTTGGTGCAATTTCCCTCTAGGTGACTGAGAATCCCAAAGTGTGTCTAGATATGCTGGACACACGAATGTGCAGAATCCGCACTTAGCGCACACTGTCGGCTCAATATCGAGCCCTTCAAATTTGAGGGGTTCGTATGGTTTTGTCATTGCTGAATCTCCTTACTATGGCCAAGGTATTCCAACCCAGTCAAGGATTGGTCCGAGAATCGATGAGCCATAAACAGCTATTCCTCCTAGAGCTCCCATGATCATCATCAAAACACCACCAACAATTCCTAGAATTGCATAGGGGAAATAACTGGACGCCTTAATCCATACACGGTCTCCAAGCTTGGCTCGGACTATCATTAAATAAAGATAGATCTCTACCGAGACTATCGACCAGAGAATCTTGAAACGCATGACCGGCATTTGGACAAGAGCTTCTATGGGATAAAGAGGTTCCATAAACCCTGTGACCATTCCAGCAATGAGTCCTAGGAATCCGATGATGCTTCCAATGTAGATGAAAACATCGAACTGGTGAAAGATTCTGGAGAGTCTTGTTCCGGGTGTGTTGATGTTATCTCGAAAGAGGACACGAAGTAGGAGATTTACTAAAGCCACAACTGCAGTGGCTACTAGAATTCCTGTATGAAAGTGTACGAAGACTGGATGTATTGCCACTTCTATTTCCTCCTTAAAGCTAGGTATCCAAGAATCAACAAGATCACTCCTGAAGCAATTGGTACCCACATCATCATCGTGCTCCAAATTCCAAACAAGTCAACTGTTGGAGGAGGAGTTGTTCCTGGCACACCAGTAACTGTGACTGTGATATCGAATGATTCTGCAAGATCACCAGCAGATGCAGTCCAGATACGTAGTGTGTATGTTCCATTTGTCAGTGGAGTGATAGTGACCTCCACCGAAATTTCTCCGACAGCTAAATTTGTGTCATTAGTTGAATCATCCTGAACCAAGGGTTCTGAAACGGTGAAATAGTCATTATCAGCCCATCCTTCCTTGATGGCCACATAATTTGCACCATTTCCTGCAGTAATTTGTAGTGTGAATGACTCTCCAGTTGTCGCATCAACAGTGGAGTTTGTTGTGAGTGTGAGAGTAGCGTGTGTGTCATGACATCCACTACCTCCACATTCGTTTGTTTGATCAGGAAATGCAATAACTGATCCTGTAGCAGCAATTAACAAAACAAGGAAACCCATGACAGCAATGAGCTTCGGGATGTGGTTACGTTTCATATCGTCGTCACCTAGATTTGGTTACATGTCACATTCATAGAGTGATTGAACACCTTAACCAAGTTTCTTTTCGGAACATATGTCTCGTATAAGAGCATATTGGTTAACTGTGTTAATCATTGGAGAATCGTTTGTTGAGCAGCGCTCCATTTATTGATGCAACACTCAGATTTCTAAACGTTCCCTTACTTCAATCTTCACTTTCTCAAAATCTTGCTTAGGACTCTCAGAAGAGGGATACCGATTGAGAGGGCTTGATTAAGTGTCATGAGTCTAATGGCTGCTATTCCAGCGAACCCTCCTACAAAAGACACCAACAATAACAATGGCACTGGAAAAGCCTGAATCAAACTTGAGTTCATTAGTTGAGTCAACCACTCCCAACCCAACAAACTAGGTACAAACCCACCTCCCATCAATGCAATGATGAACCCTACTAAGAAACCAAAAGTTGTCGATATTCGTCCTGCAGTAACTCTGCCGCCGAAAACCTTCACAGGATTCATGAGATTATTTGGGTCTAGTCTCTTCTTCATAATTTTGAGTTCTTTGTACGTATGGTCTCCATAGAACTTCTTGGCATGCCTACCGTTCCAGAGACCCACTGCATAGGGAAGCCCACCAAACTTTTCAGCTAGTGCAGCAATTTGGAAGGACCTTTGCCAACCGATAGTGAATGATATTTTCTTTCTCTCGTCATCAAGAATCCAGACCATGAACGAACTACTGCCATCATTACTCAAAGTACCTTCAATTGCGACTTTTGACTTCTGCAATTCTGCTTTTGTTTCATCAAGTATGTCTGGCAGCATTTCCAATGGCGCAAGCATTTCTGCTGGAACTAGACTCGGGCCATGCCGTTTGATTCTCAACGGATAGAGACGTTCATCCCAATAGAACCAAGCTCGTTTATCATCCAATGTTGTTCCATTTTCTTCTTTTGTGATGACCTGAATTCTCTCTATATTGTCTTCATTCTGATATATTGTATCAAGAAGTGCACCCGTCAAAACGTATTTTCCTTCTTCTAATTCGTGACCTTTGAGAACTCTTAATTTCGATGTGTAATTGTCTGCTAGAAATCTCAAGTAGTATGGCTGAGCTTCTGAGATGATCTTGGTCGCTACGTTCACTAAGTCCGTCATAGAATAGAAGGAACACGCAAAAGGCACCAGTTGTAGATTCGGGATTGTTTTGAGAGTGACCTTAGTGATTATCCCAAGGGTTCCATATGTTCCAGTTATCAGCTTTGATTCTTGTTCTGGGGTTCCAAGACCTGCTGCTGTCAGTTCTTGGCTTAACCAACTGTTGCCTTCTTCTATTTTCTCTTGAAGCGTGTCACTCTTCGGATCCAACATAACTTTTCCCAACCTTACAATTTTCCCATTGGGAAGGATTGCCTCGATTCCTAGAACCTGTTTCAAGATGTTTCCATGTCGGGTTGATCCTATCCCGAGACCCCCACTTGCGACAAAACCTCCAACTGTTGCAGCAGTGGCACTTGATGGATAGACTGGAAGAGTGAAACCAAGACGTCCAAGAAAAGCGAGTAGGTCTCTCCATGTGATTCCAGGTTCTACGGTGATAGCTTGTTCGAACTCGTTGAAATACAAAATTCTAGACATGCTAGATAGGTCGACACAGATGCCTCCTCTTGTTGGAATTGAACCACCCCACCCTGAGGTCCCATTTCCTCGAGGTACTAGAGGGATGTTATTGTCGAGAGCATACCACACTAAATTCTGGAGCGAGGGGACATCAACAGGTTGAGTCACAACATCGAATTTTGGGCTAATGATTTGATATGCCATATCAGGCAGACTTGTGACATCCTTGGAATAGATCATACAGGTTTCGTGTGTCGTAGACACATTGTCTGCACCAACAATGTCACCGATACGAATCTCATCGACCTTCATTTAGCCTCGTCACCTCCTACATCATTTGGTGACAGAGATTCGGCCACAATCTGAGTAATGTCTTGCACCTTCATGTCATATCCTGTAGTGAATTTTGCAAGATCAAATGCTAGAATGCATCGTGGACACTCGGTAATGATACGTGAAGCCGGAGTCACTGTTGCATCTCTTAAACGCATTTCGGCAATCCTTGATGAAAGAACAGGGTCGACTACATCAAGCAGTCCATGTGCTCCACAACACCTTGTACTCTGCCTTGACGGAGTCATCTCAACATTGTAAACTCCAGGAATGTCCTCGATGATCTCCCTCGGCTCTTCAGTTACTTTCAGTACTCTTGCTGAGATACATGAATCGTGATATGTCACAGTCACCATGGGCTGTTCATCGAATTTGAGTCGACCTTCTCGAACAAGGCGGTTGATGTACTGAGATGTTGTCAAGAGTTCCAGATCATTTTCTTCCTTGAGATACCTACTATACTCTGACCACGTCTGAATGCATGAAGGGCAGCTGAAGACGACCGTTTCTACTCCGAGACTGTGAATCAACTCCAAGTTCTTTTCCGCCATCTCGTTGATGCCTTCAAAATTACCCGCCCAACCTAGAGGTGCCCCACAACAAATCTCTTTGTCCCCAAGTATCGTATAATCAACCTCTGCATACTCCATTATTTTGACCATAGATCTTGCTACATCATGAAGTTGCGACTTGAGCGAAACATTGCACCCAAGAAAATAGGCAACCTTGGCCGACTTCATCACTCGATCCTTGACAATAGCCTCGATATCCTCCATCCAGAGAAGTCTATCTGCTGAACCCATCCACATTATGTCGCCACGAGCTTTCAAAGAGTCTAGGACAAACTGTGCAGGCTTCGGCATGAGTCCACGTTGTCGCACTTCAGCACGAGCAACTTCCCAGAATCGATCAAGACTGATTCCAGTAGTGCAGACCGATGTGCAGTGCTCACAGAGGTTGCAAAGGAAGATCTTGTGGGCGAAATCTTCTCCGAATTCCCCTTCTCCCTCAATTATTGATTTCACAATGTGAAGTTTTCCTCTGGGCCCATAGGACTCCCATTTGAGTTCACGAAATACAGGACATACTAGAGTGCAGTTCCCACATGAAGCACAGACATACGGTTCATCTTCTTGCCCGTACCGCTCTAGAAAGTCCATTTTGGTCATCTACCCCGGAGTATATAGTTATGCCAAGGGTTGTTAAACCCTTGACATTATCTGATTACCCTGTTTCACTTCAGGTCTTCAATCATTTCTCCAGCGCATGCTGTGCCAGACCTTGAAGCTGCTTCCATTGAGGCGTAGTACATGCCACAGTTAGCATGAGGTCCTGCAACGTAGAGGCCTTCAACACCAGTTCGATTGGTTGTCAAACGGTCATCCATGATTCCTGGCGGTTGCTTGAGAACCGATTTCCAAATCTTCCAGCTTTTCTTCCAAGTGATCTTATCCTTTACACCAGGAATGAGAATCTCAAGTTCCTCGAGGATGGCATCTGTTGCCTCTTCATCACTCATCTTGAGAAGTTCTTTATCGATACCTGTGACTGTCAGAAGTGACTCTCCAATCGGTGCTAGCACTCCTGAAACTCTCTTGGCTTCAGCTACAATATTGATTTTTCTCCCTGGGACAAATGCGCCCACATTGAAATCCAAGACTCTAGATTTCAGTCCGAAGTATCCAACAGTGGACGGAGCGTACTCAAACTTCGCTGCCTTTTCAGTGAAGTCTTTGGGTAGGTCACTCATTTTGACAAAGTTTGGTAGAAGATCGATTGGTGTTGTCAATACAACTGCATCAGTGTCGAGGTGCTTACTGTCTCCATTTTGCTGATAGTCAACACCAACTACTTTGCCATCTTCAATGATGACTTGCTTGACCGCACAGTTTACCTGTGGCTCAACTCCAAAGTTTCGAGCTTGAAGCATTAGAGTATAAGCTACGCTGCCTAGACCACCTCTCTCGGGGTACATAGCACTAAACCCGTCTTCGTAAGCAAATCTTAGATGTTCGGAGTAGAGGTACTGCCCTGCAGAGACCTCACCTGGTTCCATGAATGTCACTGTTTTAATAAGAGGGCCATAGAACTCGTTTTGGATAGCCTCTGGAATTTTCTTATCCTCAGCGTATTCCGTGAAGGTCATTTTATCGAGTTCTCTGAACTCCTCTTCTGATCTCTTGATATTCTCTTGTAGGAGTAATCCAAGCCTCGCCCTATCAGTTGCTTGTAGTAGTCCGAACCTGGCCAGCTCAATTGCTGACTTACGAATGATGTGTCTTTCACCATCCTTCAACCAAACTGCACCCTCTCCGACAGTGGTCATTCTGACTCCGCTTCTTTCAAGAATTGGAATCAGTGATTTGAAACCACCAACGAAAAAGTGTAGACCTTGGTCAAAGACGTAGCCTGATTCAGTATATGATCTTGCACGGCCGCCGACTGTCTTCTCCTTCTCCAGAATTGTGCATCGGGCTTTCAGACCCTTCAATTCCAGTGCACAGCTGAATCCAGAGATTCCACCGCCAACGATTACAACGCGTGTGCCTTTCTCTTTACTCATAATTGACATCTCCATTCGTTCCTGTTAATTCTTCCTACTCCTCTACCTGAGAGGCTTGAGCCTTATCAAGGATTAGCTCGTCCAGCTGAATTACCTTCAGATTAGTTTCTCTTGCATTGTAACTCAGGTTCTTATAGCATGACACGCAGGTTGTGATTATCCCATCAACCCCTAACTCCTCTGCTTCAGCAACTCTTCGCCTTCCCACAGACTCTGCGATGTCTGGGTCTAGAACAGAGAGGAAGCCACCACAACAGTTTGAGTTTGCCCGATTGTTCTTCAACTCTACTAACTCAAGTCCTGGAACAGCTCTAATAATCTCTCGAGGGGGTTCGTAAATCCCAAGGGCTCTGCCTAGATGGCAGCTATCATGAAACGTATAGGTTCCTTCCAACCCCTCGAAAGTAAGAACTCCATTCTGTACCATATCAGCTAAGACCTCTACTGTGTGGAGAATCTTAATGTCGAAATCAGGTATGATATGGGGATAATGCTCAGCGAGTGTTCCATAGCATCCACCACAACCAGTGACAATATGGTCAACACCTGCTTTCTTGAACATCTCGTAGTTCTTACGGACTACTGCTTCGAATCCTTTGTCGTCACCAGCCCAATAGTTGAATAGACCACAGCACACCTCACTGGGAACATAGCCTGCATTGACCCCTAGTTTGTGAAGCATATCAACAACTGTTTCAGGTTGATCCGGATACCAGAATGAACCCATACATCCTGAGAAGATTGCTGTATTCGACTCAGGAGGTAGTTCAAGGTCCTCGGCCCATATGGTTCTGTCAACAGAGTCAAAGCCAACAAATGGCGTGCCCTCTTTCTCAATCCAAGCCAGAACTTTCTGAAGTGGCTCTGACATCTCAGCTCCTGTCTTCAGAAGCTGTCCCTTTGCATCATGCCAAATATCTGTGACCGGAACACCAGCTGGGCAGATAGCCTCGCATCGTCTACAGTCTGCGCAATAAAGCCTCTGTAAAAGTTCAGCTGGAGGATTTCTCATTTTTGTAGCATAAGCTCGAAGTGCTCGAAGTTTTCCCCCAGGACTATCTAGCTCAGATTTTAGTTCAATATACATTGGACAAGTATCTCTGCAGTAATTGCATGAACCACAGTTTCGTAGTATTTCTGATAGATTATCGATATTCATTGTAACACCTCACTTACCCACATATCTTGATAGCCTCCGAAACGCGGTGGCCAGTGCAAACAGCACATCTATTCTCCTGAACGAAGTCAAACAGCTAGTCACTCTATCTGGATTCATGATTCCGTCAGGATCCCACTTCTCCTTTGCCTCCTGCATCTCAACTAGACGGTCGGGATATGCCCGTGTCATATAGATTGAATTCTGAAGTCCGATTGTGTATGGCGCGCCGCCGGATTTGATGGCTTTCTTCACCATCTTATGCAAGATTCCTTTGCTCGAGATGAACTTGAGGTATTGATCAGCATTAATCATCGTCATGAGCTCAAGTCGCATCCCATCTGGGGTGCCAAGCATTCCAAACCAAAGTGCAGAGATTTTGTGCGACTTGCGATATGACTCGTAAGCTGAAAGCATCTCATACACTCTATCAATGGGCATCCATAGTTCTTGGAACATCAGGGTCTCTGTATGTTCCTTTGGATTGAACTCAGCATCATATCTGAGCTCCCATTCTTTTTCTGAGAATTCCTCTCCAAGGAAGACACCATCATTCTTGCCAGTTATTGAACTGAGCTCGTCTGATGGAATATTATTCGGTGCATCGATATAGGTCGCAGTGAGTACAAACCTTCCATTTCCAAGTGGATTGCTGTACTTCTGAAGCTCTTCATCTGCAATCTTGAGATAGATTGGTTTCTTCTCAAGTCCAGCTACTTCCATCATTGCATTGCAAAGTCCCTGTAAATCACGGAATCCATAGCTAAATGTCTTGTGTTCGTGAGCAAGCTCGTGGACCTTAAGTGTGACTTCAAAGATAACACCTAGAATGCCATAGGAGTTTGAGAAGAGGTCAATATCCTCACTCTCTATAGTATGTACAGCACCATCTCCACCTGCAACTGAAAGTGATAGAGTGTGTTCTCTGAGAGATCCATAATACGGAGTTCCTATACCTCCTCTACCTCCACATGCAATCCAGCCTCCAATGACAGCCGACTTCGCACTTGAAGGATAAATCCCTAAGGTCAAACCTTGCTTCTCTAGTTCATTCTCAAGTCTCTCAAAGGTGACTCCCGCCTCAACTCGAATAAACATAGACTCCTTGTTGACCTCTAGAATCTTGTTCATAGGTTTGATGTCGAGGGATATGCCTCCACGACTTGGACTTGAAGAGCCCATGCAGCTTGATGCTCCACCTCTAGGGATGATTGGCAGTTTATGCTCGCGAGCTACTTTGAGAACTTCCTCTATCTCGTTTACATTCTCTACTCGTACCACATAATCTGCTAGATATTTTCCTTTCCACCGATAGTGATACTGAGGAAGAGATGAGGGGTCTCCACTGTAAACAACTCGTTCCAGTTCAGAGTCTGAAACTCTTTCTTCGCCTACAACTTCTCTAAGCTGGCCAAGGATTGACGTATCTGGAGCAGCTGGTGGAGTTGGTTCAGGTTTGCTTCCTATTTTTGTTTCAGTCATCTCGATCACCTCATGGTACAAAGACCTCTCCAAGATAGATTCCCATTATTCCAAGTATTGTCCAAAGCACAACCGCTGGAAGCCCCAGGTTACATGTCTTCCATCCGCCAAGGTGAGTTAAGAGCGCCAGTGTACCAAAAATCATACTCACTATTCCAAGCCAGACATGCCAAGCATGCATGAACAATAACATGTTGCTCACATCAAACAAGAGTGCGGGGTTCATAACACTCCATGTGCTTGCTGGTTCCATTAGTAGACTCAGGACATTGATTGTTGTCAAAATGTAAGCAACACTCAGCATCATGCCATGAACTCTTGTGAAACGTTCTTCATCATAATATTCGAGAGCTGTTCCAAGATATGCAAAAAAGAGTGCTGGTGCTCCAAGCAACCATCCATAATGAAATTGTGGAACCTCCACGGGTTCAACGGGTATCTGTCCGACAATATATGACTTCTCCTCACTGGTTCTCTCCGTTCCAGAGGTGTCAGCAGCTACGATTCGCCAGAGCACTTCTTGATCATTTGGTTGTTGAGGAATTGTGCCAGTGTACTGTCCGGCTGACTCCGTCATGGTGACGTTAATCCAATTAGTGCCGTTGTCAAGGCTGTACTGAAGTCTGACATAGGTTATCGTGTCTGATGATGTGACATTGACTGCGACAGTAAACTCCTCATTTGCACGAGGGACTTCAGGTGTGGTTGAAGGAGCTCCAATTGATGGGCCGGGGCCCGCTTGAATAACGTTCACAGTGATTGAGCTGCTTATGCCTACGCCATAATGTTGGGCAGCAAAAACAGTCAATGTGTACGTATCAGCAAAGGCTGGAGCTGTGAGATTATAGATTGCATGAATTTCATTGTCATCTAGATCTAAGTCTAGAGCGTCGTTATCATCAACGAGTCCGGGGTCATCTGCATTTAGTGGCACTTCTATTGTGAACTGGTCATTATCATCTACATCGGCAGGAATCCTTAACACAAAAACGTCCTGTGCTAGACCGGTCGCGACAACATCAATCTGAAAGGTCTCTCCTGGACCTACATCAATCGTTGATATTGTGCTTATTGACATCCCTGTTGGATCATTATGACAACTAGAAGTACAGTTATCTTCACGGTCTGAGTTAGCAAGAACATTGCCTGCTGCTAGCATGATAATGATTGTTGCCGAAAAAATAACAAGTCCGATTCTGACATTTCGTTTCATGTAGGCCACCCAGTACTATACATTTTCGGTACTATACTATTCTGAATATAGCTCCATGTAACTGAGCCGATGAGGAAATAGGCCCTCTTAAAATGTTACGGATTGAACAAAATGTTACGGTTTGTACCAAAACGCGTGGTTACATATTTCCTGATATCCTATTGCGGTTGAACAATCTTGTAATTAAAATGAAAGCGGAAAGGTACGATAAGTAACGAAAAACATCAATACCAAACCATACGTAACTGCGTAATTACATTTTGTAAGTTGAAGCTAACAATGAGCTAGTCCAAATACAACATCCTTTTATTGGGGCACCTGCGGAAATCACACACCCAAATCTTTGGAGTTTTGGTGAAATAACCAATGGTGTACTACACTGATGAGACCCCAGGGGTCAACAAGCGGATGGTAGCAGGTTATTACCTCTTCCTCTGCCTAATTGGTTTCGCCATTCTCCTAGGACCAACGGGATCTGGAATTCCTATCACAGCAATTGATGATAGAATTCGTGAGGCTCATGAACTAGCCGATCCCACATATGGCTCTGGATGCCTAGATGGTACATGCCATACTGATGAATTCAATTACTTCAATGAGACCGCTCATTCTGGCAATCTCGTGTATTTGAATGAATCAACAGGTATTGTCACTGTCAACGGTGCACGAGCAAAAACATATGAGGAATTCAACGCTACTTGTGCTCAGTGTCACGCACTCAATTGGGACAACTCCACATACCCGAATACACATGACGGTTTTGGAGCCGATTGCTTTACGTGCCACGACGCAACCACACCGTACTACACGGTTGATGGCGAGAATTGTGCCACTTGTCACATCCATGATGGACATGGTGGTCTCGATGGTTGGACTGAGTCGCTTCATGCCAACTCACTAACAGATCTCCGAACCAGCAGCCACGCAGGATCTGCCTGCATGCACTGCATGTCCGCCGAAGGGTTCATCGACCAAGTCACTGATTTCGACCCTACTGGTGATTACAATCCATTGACATGTCCGGCATGTCACTCTGTCCATTCGGAATTCTCATCGAATCCGAAACAGATACGTGCCGATAATGCCACAGAACTCTGTGGTCTTTGTCACGTGGGTGATCATCATCCCTCCTACACCGTATGGCGTGGAGGTGCGCATGATCTTGCGAATGTCGAATGTACAGACTGTCATGGATTCCGAACCGGCTCTCATGGACCATCAATGAACCACACCTTCACTGTTGAACCAGAAGAAGCGTGTGGCCAAGGTCCAGAGTGCCACGAAGGACATGAAGAATGGGCTATCAACCAACTAGAAGAGATTCAGGGCGCGTTCGAAGACCTAGTTCTTGAACTCGAAACTGAAGCTACAGCTCTCGAAACCATAGTAATGGCATACAACGCAACAGCTGACGCTGATCATGCTCTAGTATCAGATGTACTAGACGAGATTGACCTAGCAGTTGGTGTAGCTCACTTCTATGGCTACGACGGTTCAGGCGCCTTCCATGATCCTATGGAAACATTTGACGCTGTGAACGGAGCTTTCAGAGACCTTCTTGACGCTAAGGCAATGTACTATGAGAATTTGCCAGCGCCAACTTCACCTCCACCTACTGGTGGATTTGATACTCTGATTGTTGTTGGTGGAGCCGCAGGTGGTATTATTGTTGGCCTACTCCTAGGAGTTTTGGTTGGCAGACGTCGATAGACGCTGCTAGAAACAAACATTCGTACGGGTGATACCAGATGCTTCGGCATCTGGAATCCCTTTTTCTTTCAGCTCCTAAAAGTCCAACATAGCCACAACCTGAATTTTAAAAGCGCAACGTAATTGCGCGCAAGATATTCCATTAGGAAAGATAAACTATGAAACGAAAAATCCTCTTCACGATAACACTTGCCATTGTGATGTTGAATGC
>JAGXOC010000299.1 GCA_019894665.1 Candidatus Thorarchaeota archaeon | reverse complement strand
CATCAACCCCATCCTCGACCTCCTCCCCGTCCAGCCCGCAGACATCGTCGACCAGTACGGAGGCATGATGCCCGCCGTCAGCAGCCTCCCCTTCATCGGAGGACTCATCGTCGGCCTCTGGGCGGGATTCAAGATCGCGTAACCAGCATTTATTAACGCCCTGACCCCAATAAGAGCCCGTGCTCCGGTGGTGTAGTCCGGCCAAGCATTCCGGCCTTTCGAGTCGGAGATCCCGGGTTCGAATCCCGGCCGGAGCACCATCCAGAGAACACCTTTTAACACCCACCGATCCCCCAAAAAAAGAGATCAGTGCTTCCGGGAGGCGACGATCTCCCTGCACTTATCAGCGTACTCACAGTACTCGAGGCATGAGTTACCCCCGTCGGGCTTCTGCCACTTGGCCCCGCAATCGAGGCACTCCCCCTCGTCCTCATCGCTCCAGACCTCGACCGAGCCCCCGCACGAATGACACTTCACGTAGCTCATCGTGGGCCTCAGGAGATCCTTGATCCCCGGGCAGGCATCGGGGCTGGAGGGGGCCGGCCTCCTCCTTAGGCTCAGTAGATCTCCCCCCTCACGGAGACTGTGGCCCTTATCACGGGGATCGGCTTCCCTGAGGCCAGGACCGCGTAGTCCACCACGCCGTTCAGGGA
>JAGXOC010000298.1 GCA_019894665.1 Candidatus Thorarchaeota archaeon | reverse complement strand
CTTAGTTCCTTTTACAATTACGACTTCATGTCCACCAAGTCGCATTGTGCCACCTTTATCCTCTTTGAGTTTTTGTTCATCCATGAGGTCTACAACTGGATAGAGACTATCTGGGTCAACTTCAGTGGTATGGGCACCCTTCCATTCCATTACTTTTCTTGCAAAGGCTACAGTTGATAGTTGCGCGCCAAAACAAATTCCTAGGAGAGGTATCTTTGAATCTAGTAAAACTGCTGCTGCGCAAATCATACCTTCAACACCACGTTCTCCAAATCCAGGAGTAAGTAGTACACCATCAACATCAGAGAGGTCTTCAGTGAGACATTCCTCAGTGGCCCGATCTTCAGTTTCAATCCATTTTATCTCGACTTGAGTATCACACATAGCTGCAGCGTGGCTAAGTGCTTCATTGATGCTTTTGTAAGAATCACCTAGTGTAGTGTACTTCCCAGGCATTGCGATTACTACTTTTTCTTTAGGATTCTCAAATGATTGAACTATCTTACGCCATAAATCAGTATCAGGATCTCGAGACTCTAGGGCAAAGTGATTGACAAGAATCTCCCCTAGACCTTCCTCCTCAAATGACAATGGAAGTTGGTAGATTATCGGGATATCAGGGTTCGAAATTACCTGTTCTTCTGGAACGTTACAGA
>JAGXOC010000297.1 GCA_019894665.1 Candidatus Thorarchaeota archaeon | reverse complement strand
CTCCGAGTTTACACCGACGAAAGATACGTCGACAAAGTGAGCATTGCCGCAACGAAAGTCATAGGCGGAACCCCATCCTCTGCGAAGATATCCTTCTAATGAGAAAACTTAAAACGTAAGTATGTTTTATTTGGATGATGCTCTGGTTTAAGCTCCGGTAGAAGAAGGGACATCTGCTCCTTTTCTGCCGAGTATAGTCAGGTTAAGTATTTCGGCCTTTCGAGCCGAAGACCCGGGTTCGAATCCCGGCCGGAGCACCATATTTATCTTCTGACTTTTCAGGAAAAAGGCTGTTTTCAACAATCAACTGTTATTATTCTCGTAATCCAGAGTTTTTTCCTACTATTAGTAAAAGCTAAAATGTAATATGTTGAATGCAGTTTGGGTTTGGGTTTGGGTGTTAAAATTTAACTCTAAAGAAAATCTAAACCATGTAATATGTGGATGCATATTAGCATATGGAATTAAAAACAAGGCGACATGAACAAATTTCCTTGTTTGATACTTAATTTGAGGAATAAACTGAAATCTATAGTAAAACCAGTCGCGACAAGCAACAATATAATAATGTACAAAGCTAGTCCCGTACCCAAATCTGGATGAAATTCTTTTTAGATGGTGGTTGACCGAAACTTTTAAATCACTTTCTAACATAC
>JAGXOC010000296.1 GCA_019894665.1 Candidatus Thorarchaeota archaeon | reverse complement strand
GTAATTAAGTACATCATCGGGTTGAAGAATGAAGAATATTGGTCATTGCAATTGAAGTCTGTAACGGATATTCCATATATCGAAATCAAAATACTCTATTTTGATGAATTTAAAAGTAATTTCATATGACCTGTCACAATGTTTATGAGAGAATCCTATTTTCCGAACAAATCACTAGTGCCGAGGTTTCCCAGCCTGGTAAGGAGCTGGATTGCTATTGATTGCGTTCTTAGCAATTCGGCAAACATCCAGTGTGCTTTGCACGCGAGAGTTCAAATCTCTCCCTCGGCGCCACTCTTTCTCAATTAATTGCATATTAATATTCATACCAGGCTTGGATTTGATCTACTCGAAAGATGTTGAGTGAACAACAACTATTGAAACTTCTATGTTCCACCCTTCCCCTGCCAGTGTTGCCACCCTCCAAATTCATAACGAATCTAGAGTTAGCAAGGGCATTGACTACACTCATTGGGACGGAGTCCCTCCTGTTGTCCTGGCTTCTTTCTCCTGTGTTATTATCGGAGTATCACTTCCGACCACAGAGAGAGTTTCCACAGTTCTTACCACGGCGGGATCATTATCACTCCCCTTAGCTTCGTCACCGAAACTAAGAAGGCTCGATTGAGCAAAGCGAACAGCCGCGGACTCCCCAGAAC
>JAGXOC010000295.1 GCA_019894665.1 Candidatus Thorarchaeota archaeon | reverse complement strand
AGCTAGGAATAGCACCTTTGAATCTGGGATTTCTAGCAATCTTTTTGCAGCTACTAGGGCGGCTATCACAGTTTTTCCAAGTCCTGTACTCAATACAATCATAGTGCTTTGACTTGCTGCTGTATCTGCTAGATTGACCTGATAAGACCTGTAGTCCACTGACTTCTCTTTTATCAATGGCATTTCTACATACTTTTCAGTTACTGACACAGCTACGCCTCCCAAAGAGAGTGAACTTGCATATCTTTGATAATACTCACTGTAAAAAGCCTCCTACAATTACATCATACTGTATAAGGAGCCTAGATGAGATGACCTCTACAACAAAAGAACCAATGGCAAGTATTGAAGCGGAACTCTATGAGCTAAGTATGCCTGGTAGACTGATAGGAAAAGAAGTCCTGGATAACCGAGCTCGAAGAATTGGTATTGTTAGAAGTATCAGGATAGCACTTCATCCAACTCGTTCAGAACTCATCGTGAAAGGCGCGGAAGTTGAGTTCCCGATTGATTTTTCAAAGGTTGATGCTGTAGGTACAGTCGTTCAACTCAATTCTGTGGTAAAGGATGCCGAAGAGATTGAGGTTCATGATGTCATTAGACTTCAGAAAGAGGTCCTAGATGATATCAAATCCTATCTTGGAACGCGGTAGATCGAATC
>JAGXOC010000294.1 GCA_019894665.1 Candidatus Thorarchaeota archaeon | reverse complement strand
GTATTAATATACTCAAGACATTAAGTGTAAACTACAAAAGGAGGATTCTACAATGGAAGAGCCAAGAAACGAAGTTGAAAAACAGATGGCAGAAGAGGTAGAAAAACGAGTGACTAAAGGGGTGACCTCGGGAGTTACCATTCTGGTCACAGTCATCGTGACTTTTGTCATTTCGATAGTCGTGTTCAAGTTCGTGTGGGCGTGGGTCGTCCCCGACCTGTTCCCCGGAGCGGTCGAAGAGGGTCTGATTGTCGCAGACCTGACATGGCTCGCCTCGTTGAAATTAGCCGTGCTTGTGGCGTCGCTGAGCGGCCTTTATCCTGCACTCAGCGAAGCCTTCAATCGCCAGTAGTGATTGACAGCCACAGACTGCACCCAGCAGTGTAGCCTCGCTAAAGATAAAAAAAATAATGAAAAAGGAGATATACAATGTCATTGGAAGAGAATAAGGCGATTGTTCGCGGATTTATTGAAGCCTACAATAAGCGAAACATAAACTCATTAGATGAGTTTGTGGCACCAGATTATGTTGACCACGCCAATAACATTCAAGGTCTGGAAGGCCTCAAACAAATAATGAACATGGGTCTCAAAGGAGTTCCCGATTGGCATGAAACTATTGAAGATATCATTGCTGAAGGGGATAAGGTGTGGGTTAGTCTTGCAT
>JAGXOC010000293.1 GCA_019894665.1 Candidatus Thorarchaeota archaeon | reverse complement strand
ACCCATATCTCAACATTCTGTGGATTCTTATCACTTGCCATCTTTAAGGCGTCTACTGAATCAGCCCATCTCTCTGAGGCCTGTAGACAAATGCCTAGCTGAAGCCATGCCTCGGAATTCGTAGGGATATACTTCACAGCTAATCTCAAAGAGTCTTCAGCCTCATCATACACTTTCCGTTTCAATAGAAGGGTCCCGACTCTGAGCAAAGCCTCACCATTCTCAGGATCTATTAATAGACCTCTCATGTATGCTTTCTCGGCCTTGTTAAACTCGCCTGCGTTCATGTGAACTCTTGCTAAACTGAACCAACCTTCAGCAGATTTGTAATCTACAAGCTGGTCATTGGATGTGTCTGCGGTGTCTTCAACTGTGGTCCTTGTGTAATCTTGCCTGTCTATATCTTCTACTGATTCAATCCGAGTCACTCCTTCAGAAGATTCTTCCTCTTCTTCTTCTTGTAATGCCTCTATCTGGTCCAACGATTCATTACTTGATTCACCCAGCTTTGAGAGGATTATACCCCATTCTGTGGTATCGGAAACCTCAAACCTGACTCTTCTTGGACTCTTCCAATCCTGTCCTCTAATGATTGCGTGAGAGAACATAATGCTTCGAAGCTTGGGCCAGGTCATCTTCAGCTCTTTACATTGGTCCAAAACCATTTT
>JAGXOC010000292.1 GCA_019894665.1 Candidatus Thorarchaeota archaeon | reverse complement strand
CTTCAGGAGTTAAGATTGCTGCTGGTAGTGACATAACTGGAGCCCCATTATTCGGAGGATATCCAATGGGTAAGAATGCAGTTGAACTAGAATATTTGACTCGATGTGGACTTAGCCCTATGGAATCTCTCATGGCTGCTACTAAGATAGGTGCAGAAGCATTGGGACTAATAGATCAGATTGGAACGGTTGAATCGGGTAAACTCGCAGACATTTTAGTAATAAATGGGAATCCTTTGGAGGACATTAAACTTCTTCAGAATAGTGATACGATTAGAATGATAATTAAAAATGGAGATATTGTTGTAGACCGAAATAGGTAACGCCGAATCAACTCAAGCAAACCAATCATGAACTCATTACTCTTGTGCATAATCGCCATTGAATTTTGCACAATGAATTCAAATCCGTATGGAAAAGACACCTCCAATATCTAATACACATCAATAAAGAATGCTTAGACGATAATACTCACTGTAAAAAGCCTCCTACAATTACATCATACAGTATAAGGAGCCTAGATGAGATGACCTCTACAACAAAAGAACCAATGGCAAGTATTGAAGCCGAACTTTACGAGCTAAGTATGCCCGGTAGACTGATTGGAAAAGAAGTCCTAGATAACCGTGCTCGAAGAATCGGTATTGTCAGAAGCATAAGGATAGCTCTTCACC
>JAGXOC010000291.1 GCA_019894665.1 Candidatus Thorarchaeota archaeon | reverse complement strand
GCCACATCGACTGCAGGTCAAGGGGTCGGCTTCGTACACCTGAGCGATGAGCCTGGCCCAGGCGGAGCGAGTTTCTCTGTCAGAAACAGGGTGGGCCGATTCTTCCACCCAGGGCTGAATCGACTCAGAAGCCTGCAAGCGCTCGGCCTTCCATCCGGCAGGGGCAAGCCGGACCACATGAGGCATATCCGGCCACTTGCCCTTTGTACGAGAGGCATATAATCCGTAGCGCCGAATATACTGCGACCCGCGCGGGGGAATATGTTGCGTCACTTCGAGCAAGAAACGCGTTAGGAAAAAGGTTTCGGTTTTTCCCTGTTATGTTGTGTAGCCCATTATGTTGTATAGAGGACGTAAGTCCTTGTTATTAGAGCATTCTCTCAAACTGTAGACAACATAATCAAAATACGCTCCTTTGGTTAAATTTCCTAACAGACACTAAAAACACAAGGAGATTTAGCCATGTTAGAGAAACTTCTCAAGAATCCGGAAGTGTTGGCAAGGCACAAAAGCGCGCCTTTTGCTGAGGAACGCGAGCGCTATCTCGCTCATAAATCTGACCAGAAATACGCTGAGTCTACACTGATACGTCTCGCCAGCGAACTACTGTTAGTTTCCGATCATTTTCGATCATATGAAACATCTACAGAGAAAATCTGTGTGTCAGAGATACAGGAAGC
>JAGXOC010000290.1 GCA_019894665.1 Candidatus Thorarchaeota archaeon | reverse complement strand
CTCTAACCCCATCTGGTGCCATTTACAATACCCTTTGGGAAGTAGCCGGCAAAAAGATTAGATAGATGTTAGAGAAAAATGGTGGGCCGGCGGAGATTGCCCGCCAACAAGGAACTCCTGCTGACTTTTGAACTCCGGATCTCTTGCAGGTTGGGATACCGACCAAAGGACGATATCACCCCAAGCAAGAATCATACCAAGCTAGACTACCGACCCATGAGTGATTGAGTCGTTGTTCGAATCCAAAATAAACATTGCCAAGGAGCAAGCTACAACTCATTCTCAAACATATTACTAGAACACGTGTTCCAAACATCACTCATGAGGCAATCTTTATCTTGGATTCACACAACGGCTTCATTAACATGGGTCGGTAGTCTAGCTTGGTATGATTCTTGCTTGGGGCGGCTTAGGACTTGCGTTTCGGGCCACAGAATGCAAGAGACCGGGAGTTCAAGTCTCCCCCGGCCCACCACTCATTTTCATCTCACAATGATTCTAAGGTATGTGCCATAGTGTTTCATAAATAGGTCCTGAAGGAGTCAATGTACTCCTTTTCATATTGAATCTTGATATAGTCATAGAACCTATTGACTCATTTACTAACTCATCAAGATTTTTGACGAGTTTTTCACCATCTTTAACAAAACGAACTCTTGCAATCGTAGCATGTGGAGTGAACT
>JAGXOC010000028.1 GCA_019894665.1 Candidatus Thorarchaeota archaeon | reverse complement strand
GCCATTTCACTTGCTGATTTGTCGGGAAAGAAACTAGCAATTGACGCGTTCAACACAATCTATGCATTTCTCTCCAGCATTAGACAACCCGATGGAACTCCCTTGTCTGACAGGCAGGGACGAGTTACAAGTCACCTGAGTGGGCTATTTTATCGCAACATAAGCCTGTTAGAGAATGGAATCTACCCTGTGTATGTTTTCGATGGTGAAGCTCCAAAGCTGAAGGCTAAAGAACAACAAAAGAGGAGAGAGATTCGCGAAGCTGCATACGCAAAGTGGGAGACAGCTAAGGCTGAGGGTAGAATCGAGGATGCTCTGAAGGCCGCAAAAGGAAGCTCCAGACTAACTTCTCCAATGATTGAGGAGAGCAAGAGTTTACTCACTGCATTAGGAATTCCCGTCATTCAAGCACCATCTGAGGGTGAAGCTTTAGCAGCACAGATGGCTCGTGATGGGCTGGTGTGGGCAAGTGCAAGTCAAGACAATGATTCATTGCTCTACAACTGTCCTCGAATGATTCGGAATCTCTCACTCTCTGGTCGACGACGTGGTGGGCAATCAAAGACATACAAACAGATATCGCCAGAGTTGATAGATCTTGACGAAAACCTCCGTCTTTTGGAAGTTACTCGAGAACAGCTTATTGATGTTGCAATACTGATTGGAACTGACTATAACGATAATATAACTGGAGTCGGTCCGAAGACAGCATTGAAGCTTGTGAAGAAACATGGGTCTATAGAGGATATCGAGTCTGCCTTCAAGAGCTCCAAGAATCCTAAAGATAAGGAAAAATACTCAGAGCTACAAGATATTCCATATGATGAGATTCGAGAGATCTTTCTCAATCCCCCACAGATGGACACTCCAGCTCCAGAATGGTCCAATCCCCAGTCTGATGAATTACAAAAGATTCTATGCGCAGAGCACGATTTCAGCGAGTCTCGAGTGCAAAAGTCGCTCGAGAGATTGACGAATGCGCTTGAAGAGCTTCGGGGTTCTTCTCATCAGAGCTCACTTTCGGATTTCTTCTAGCTTCCGTGATGGATATATAGTGACATAACGAGGCAGTAATAGGGTACAAGTGTATGGCTCAAATAAGAGAGAGAATGACAGCTGTCAGAGCATCCATCTCTGACATCACCAACGGTTCCTTTTCTGATGACAACGGTCCACATGTAGTATCTCCCTTCGGGGTTGAACTGAGGCGAGTTGTGATCGTAGGCTTTGTAGTAAACAAGTTCTACAGAGAGGGCGATGACGCTGGGAAGAAGCGGTTCGAAAGCATCACAATGGATGATGGCACTGATACGATTGGAGTGAAGGTATGGGGTGAAGAAGATGCATCCATACTGGAAGGAGTGAAGGAGAGCATTCTAGCATTGGTGATTGGTAAGGTACGGCAGTACAATGAGGAAGTCTACTTGATTCCCGAGATTGTTCGAGAATTGACAGACCCTAACTTCATGAGTCTTCATCTTATGGAACGCTATAAGGCCGTTCTCAATCGAAGTGGCATATCTTTACCAGACACAGAGGAACAACAACAAGAATTACTACCCACAACGCCTAGCAAAACTGTTTCTGGCAAGCTCGCAAATGATATCATTGCTTATGTTAGGTTGGAAGCCCCTCCCGAAGGAATTCCTTTGAAGGACATTATGGCATACTTTGAGAAGAAAGGCCAGGATTCTGACAAAGTACAAACAAAAGTGTTCAATCTTGTTGCCGAGGGAGTATTGAACGAGGTTAGTATCGGACAATTTCGTACCTCTGATATGTAATTGACACCAATTACAATTGAACACATCCGCCGGAGCAATACCTTCAATAGCGTATAGGAAAGAAATCAAGTATGGACGACTATGACAAGCTTCTGGATAGGGCGCGATCACAGGTGCCCGAAGACGCCTTCAAGAAATCAGGAGAACGATTTCAGGTTCCTGCTGTTCAGCTCATAGTTCAAGGTAACAGAAGTATCTGGCAGAATTTTCAAGAGATCATCACTGTCTTAAACCGCCCCGGAAAGGAGGTCCTGAAGTTTGTTTCAGGACAGCTTGGGACTGCCGGATCCATAGAGGGTGGTAATGCCCTGTTCAATGGTAAGTTCACCACAGAGCAAGCAGCTGAAGTTCTCAATCGTTACATCGAATCCTATGTCACATGTCCAGTCTGTACACGTCCTGATACTGATATTATCAAGGAATCTCAAGCTTACTATTTACAATGTAGTGCTTGTGGAGCCCGCACATCAATTCGCCCGGTCTAATATCGGAGAGCATAAAGAATGGTTCAAGTCTACCTTCGTGTTAACGAAACTCACGAGCACTATGTAGTGGCAATGTGCGATAAACCTCTCCTAGGAAAAACTCTGAAACAGGGTGATTTGAGGTTCAAGGTCAGTAAGGAATTCTATGGCGGAGACCTCGTAGACTTGAAGATATGCTTGAAACACCTACAGAAAGCAACCATTGCAAACATGGTCGGAGAGAAGACAGTTAAGGCTGCAATGAACGCAGGTCTAGTTCATGAGCAAGCCGTCTTGTACATTGAAGGTCATCCACACGCACAGTGGGTTAAATTCTGAAGATTTGTGGTGACCGCAACAGTCCACGTTTTAAGCGAATTTGTATGACAAACTCAGGTTGGTTCAATTGAAAGCCCCCTGTTATCAATGTGGAGAACCTGCAGTCTTGGATGGTCTATGTGCTGAATGTTATGACAAAGAACATCCATTGATTGAGGTCAAAACACCACTTACACTGCATGCCTGCAAAAAGTGCGGTTCAGTAAAGATACCAGGTGGTTGGAAAAAACTGACAATTGCAGCCGCTGACTCAGATGATCTCTGGCCTCATCAACTGGACATACTCCTTGACATTGAAGTGAAACCTCTAGTTCGTGGAATCGAGCTTACAATCGAAGAGGAGAATCGTTTAGACCGCGTTCTTCATGTCATCCTGAAAGTCCTAGGACAATCTCATGAAGACCTTCCTCCACACGAGGAGCAATACGATGTTGAAGTCCGTTTCTCGTATGGGACATGTGACACCTGTGGCATGAAGAGTGGTGGGTACTACGAAGCAACTCTTCAGATACGTGCAGATGGACGACGGGTGACAGACGAAGAAGAGGACGATATTGTCCGTATTGTGACAGAAATGACTATTGCACAGTATGGTTCTAATGATAAGGCGTTTGTGACCAAAATCACCAGTGACAAGTATGGTATGAATTTTCAAATGGGTTCTGACCATCTCTGTCGTTCCATTGCTGATGTCCTTGAATCCCGATATCTTGCCCAGCGAAAACAGAACTACAAATTGATTGGTCAAGATAAGGGGGGCAAAGAAAAGTATCGTACAACTATTCTAATTCGCCTTCATAGATTTGGGATTGGAGACTTTGTGAAAGTTCTTGACAAACCCTGCCAAGTTATGGCAATGGGCAAAAACGGTCTCACCTACTTTGATTTAGCTAAAAGACAACGATTCACAATGAATCCAAGAAGCTCCAAATGGCGTACTCTTGAATATCTGACCTCAAAGGATGACCGACGTGAGTTTATGATTACAACACGGGTGTATGGTCAACCTATTCAACTGATGGATTCAGAAACCTTTGAAATTACAGAGATCGACGAATCGCTTCTTGATGATGCTATTGAAGCAGGGACTACAGTCTATGGTCTGATAATTGATGAAGAGTTTTTTCTACTTCCCCCGGAGTAGAACGAGGTTTCGGTACGCTTAAATGGCCTCTACCGGAATTCTGCATCAGTCGCTACAGGACTTCATGGTCCAGCGTATAACCGGAGGAATATTTTGTCCAAAAGAAGAAGAGGAGGCGGTGGCGGCAGACGACCGCACCAAGGTTTTAACCCCGACGAACCAATGAGGGTCAGAACCCCTAGACGTGATAATGGAGAGATGTTTGGAATCATCATCCAGATGTTGGGGTTTGACAGAGTTCGAGTTAGATGTGAAGATCAGAACATTAGAATAGGTCGGATTCCAGGTAGAATGAAGAAGAGAGTCTGGATGCGAGTCGGTGATACAGTCCTTATCACACCTTGGGATTTTCAGACTGATGAAAAGTGTGATGTTGTCTATCGATACCGAGGCAACGAGCTCGACTGGTTGCAGAATAAGGGTATTCTAAAGGTGTTCTGAAGCAAAGTCAATGCTTTTTTAGAACAATATCTTACTTCACATGATTTCATATCAGTAGTATTTGGGATGGCAATCACAATTGAAACGAGCTGACGAGCAACACAAGAAAATAATCTCGGAACTCGATCGTCGCAAACAAAAGCGACGGAAAGATGTAGATGAGTTCAAAGTAGTTGAGGGTGTAATTGATTCACCCACACTCAAGACACTCTACAAGCTCCTGAATCAAGGCACTCTCCGTGCACTCCATGGTGCGATTAGTACTGGAAAGGAGGCAAACGTATACCGCGGAGAGGATGCAGATGGAAAACCGGTTGCTGTTAAGATATACCGTGTTTCCACAGCTGAAACAGATTTCATGCTTGAATATATTGTAGGAGACCCCCGATTCAAGAGAGTAAAACGTCGTAGTCGATCATTGATTCCTCAGTGGGCAACAAAGGAATTCAAGAATCTCATGAGATATCACGACGCAGGAATCCGAGTCCCAAAACCAATAGTTGTTCAACGCAATGTGTTGATCATGGAATTCATAGGCGACACCAAAAACAATCTAGCAGCGCCACTGATCAAGAACGTCGAGATACCATCTCCCGTAAAGACATTCAATGAAATCATTCGTATTATTGAAACAGGTTATACAAAAGCCGGTCTTGTGCATGCTGACCTCTCTGAGTATAACATCCTATGGTTAGGAAAACCGGTGGTCATAGATGTATCACAGGCTGTTCTGATTGGTCATGACTATGCGAAAAAGTATCTATTCCGTGACATTCAAAACATAATCAATTACTTCACTAAACTAGGTGTCGAAACAGAGGACCCTGAAGTCATTGCAAGACATATAATCACAGTTGGTGAAAAATGAATGCTTTATCATAAAACAATCAAAGTACCTCAAGATCGAGTTGGCGTGATTGTAGGAAGGAATGGTAAAGTTAGAAGACGTGTTGAAAAGCTTACAAACGTCAAAATAGATGTGACTTCTGAAGGAATTGTGACCATTACAGCATCTGAAAATACTGAGGATCCCGTCTTAGCCTGGAAGGCTCGTGATATTATTCGAGCAATGGCTCGTGGATTCAGTCCCAAGAACGCACTCTCTCTGATTGATGATGATATGCAACTGCTGGTGATCTCTCTGCGTGAAGTTGTAGGATCTTCACAAAGTCAAATGAAGCGAGTAGCAGGCCGAATCATTGGAGAGAACGGCCGTACAAGGAGAGTCATTGAAGAGACTACCGAGACCAAGATATCCATCTATGGAAAAACAGTTTCCATAATAGGAGTGGGTTCAGGTCTGGACTATGCTAGAAGAGCCGTTGATATGCTCGTCGCTGGGGCGCCACATAGTGCAGTCTATTCCCGTTTGGAGAAGATGCGGAGAGCAATGAATCGTCAAGAGGCTGAGCTATGGGAAGATACAGACCTATGATGCCCGTAATACCTCGTCTAATATGACTAGAGCGTTCATTGATTCACGAGTAGTATGAGTCATCCAAAAACCGTAGGCACCAGCTTTGGAAGCATCTCCCCCGCAGAGTTCTTCTACAGGAATCGGCAGATGGCTGGTTTTGGTAATCCCACACAGGCTGTCTATTCTACAGTACGAGAGTTAGTTGAAAACAGTTTGGACTCGTGTGATGATGCTCGAACACATCCGTTGATAGACATTGAGATTCAAAATGTGACATCCGACATAATTACTGTCAAAGTTTCAGACAATGGCACAGGAGTCCCTCCAGAACAAGTACCCCACGCTTTCGGTCGAGTGCTTTATGGAAGTAAATATTCACAACAACAGAAACGTGGAACTTTTGGTCTAGGCGTTACCATGGCAGTTTTGTATGGTCAGATCACTACAGATTCTCCTGTAATTATTCACACAAGAACTCAAAATTACAAGGGACTGCTCTACCGATTATTAGTGGATGTTGAGAACAATCTCCCTCTTGTAGAGAGCAAAGAAGAACTTCAGCGGACGAATGTTGGTACCACAGTCATAGTTCAACTAAAAGGTGACCTGAAAAGGGCACAAGACCGAATTCTAGAGTACCTACGTCTTTCCACAGTATCAACACCACACGCAGCACTCACACTGAAAATTGATGATGAAATACATGTGAATCTGGGGAGTTGGTCCAAAACCCTTCCTGAGCCGATCAGACCATCAAAACCACATCCGAGATCAGTCGACATGGAGGTCCTTCGAAGACTCACATCAAGGCATGGGGGAAAGAATCTTGATGACTTTCTCTGCAGCTCATTCCAGAAGATAGGGCCCAGAACTTCTGCACGTTTTCTCAGGTTTATGAATTTGAATCCAAACCGGATCATTTCAGAACTCACTAGAGATGAACAAACCCAATTCGCACATGCATTGAGGAAATATGATGGGTTTGAACGTCCTGATAGCAAGTGCCTCAGTCCTATTGGGAAAAGTGATTTTCTGATTGCCACAACCTCTGTCTTCAATGTGCGACAAGCTGAATATGCAAGTCGCGGAGTAAATGAATGGCAAGGTAATCCCTATGTGATTGAGGCTATTCTTGCCATGGGGGATGATTTTCCTCGGTCTGACATTCCAACGCTCTATAGATTTGTGAACAGAGTTCCTCTTCTCTATGATTCAAGCGATGATGTCTTGACAAGAGTTCTGAAGAGAGTAAACTGGTCAAGATATAGTGTCAGTTCGTCAGAACCCGTTGCATTATTCATCCACCTATGTTCTACTAAGATTCCTTTCAAGGCTGCAGGAAAACAATCACTTGCATCTATCCCTGAGATTGAACACGAGGCATACCAACTTTTCAAAGAACTTGGAAGAAAGCTCGGAAAGATTAGTGCCCGATCAAAACGAAGCGTACGTGAAACAAAGAAGATGCGAGAGTTCTCAAAATCATTCAGACAAATAGCTAGGTTCAGCTCAGCGCTAGCAGGTCACGATGAAGTACCCTCCACTGATTATCTTGTGAAACAGCTCTTTGAGGTGGAACCAGATGAATGATCCAAAACCCGCCATAGAGACCCTGGCTTCACTAGGCCAAAAAATAATTCAATCCTTACGTGAGAACAGATACCCTGTGCTTGAGATTCCTGATCGACGAACTAGCAATATAGTATACGATGAAAACTCCAATCACTATGTCCTTGGTTCTTCTCGAAGCATACGCGATTCCAGCAATGTGAAACATGTGAAACGTTTTGCACAGCTGACTTGGGTTGCATCTTTTGCTAAGGAACTACTTCAAGCATCTAGGACCAGTTCACTAAGAGACCTGTACTACTCCTCAGAAGCATTTGGTGTTGGGTTCTCTAGCCAGTCGGAATCTGATAGGATTGTGACAGATCTTGAGTGCCTCACTGGTTTCCCCCGCGAAAGCTTTGGCATCTATCCCGAAGAACACTCATCAATCTATGGCGAGGTGGTTATGCGATATACTGTTTCTGGCTATGAAGGAAAAGAGATTGACCTCACGGTAAGTCCCGATGGATTACCTGTGGGACCCGCTTTGATGACTGCTGAACCTCTTGAGTCAAATGCTGAAATTGTCTTGGCTGTAGAATCCGGAGGGATGTTCTCTCGATTGATTGAAACTAAGGCATGGAAACGGTTCAATGCAGTGCTGGTACAACTTGGGGGGCAATCTCCTAGGTCGACTAGACGTCTCATGAGAAACCTGCATGTCTCTCTTGGACTGCCAGTATACATATTCACGGATGGTGACCCCTGGGGGATGCACATTGCAAAAGTCATCATTAGTGGCAGTGCGAACTCTGCACATATCCAGGACCTGACAATTCCTCACGCAAAGTGGATTGGTGTCACTCCCGAAGACATTGTACAATATTCATTACCAACAGAACCAATGAGCGATGCAGACCTAAAACGACTCGATGAGCTCTCTCAGGATGTTCGATATAGTGAGCCCGAATGGCAGAACCATATTCAGCAGTTCAAAAAGATACGAACTAAAGCAGAACAACAAGCCTTCAGTAGGTTTGGAATGGACTACGTAGTTGATACGTACCTCTCAAAGAAGATTAGCTAAACAAACCTATCCAAGCGGATATCCAATAAGGAGAAACGTAACAGCTCCATATGCAATCAGTGCCTGAATAAGCAATAACAGCAGTACATTTCGTTTCTCTGTCATATTCTTCGAAAAGTGAGGGAATATCCAGTACATCGTGAATGGGCCGACCACCTCCAGAGTTCCATCTTCTCTTGGAGTTGCAAACTTGGCATACTCAATTCCTTTTCGTTTGACATACACACGATAAACAATGTAGAGCAGGAAATTTAGTAAGAATGGTATATACAATATGATTGCTAGCCTATCCATGTTACCCAGAATTAAAGCTGAAGCCATTGCAGCTCCAATGGGCAGTCTACCAACATCTCCGGGTAGTACTTTAGCTGGAAACCTGTTGAAGATAAGAAACGCAAGAGACGCGCCAAATAGTGCTGCAGCCACCAATCCAGCATCCGTTTGAGCGGTCGTGATCATATGTCCATGAACATATGGCGAAAGAACGACATAGAGGATAATCGCTGAAGCATTGATACTGCTTAGACCTACCTCGAGACCGTTCATTCCTCCATACATGTTAGTGGAGTCCACAATGAAAGTCATCATTAGTGGGACAATGAGAAGAGCGTAGAACGGACCAAAGTTGACGGTGCCAATGAATGGAATAGTCATTGTCGGATTTCCAACGCTGATTGCTATCATTGGAATGGAGGCAACAATTGGAAGAATAATCTTTATCCTGTTTCTGAAATCGAAAGTATCGTCAAGAAGTCCAATAAGACCTGCCATGAGAATCGAAACCAGCGCAGCAAGCAGACCCTCGCGCACCTCTGCTTGGTCTTGGAATGTTGTGATGCCCATGACCAATAGCAGCCCGAAGACTATTGCGAAGAGGACTATGATACCTCCACCTTTGGGGATTTCTGGTTTCTCAGGTTTATGTACATCAGTTCCAATCATCCTTGCCTCACGAAGCATTTTGATTGCTCCGGGCATGAAAAGAACAACAACCGCAAATGCTGCCAGTATCGCAATGAGAACTGAAATCAATATTGACCACTTCTGATGTCTGACTGCAATTCGTTTCAGTTTTGACCTTTTCGGGACATATTGGATTGTTCGTGCATGCTTTCAACATCCGAAATCTATAATAACAAACCAGAAGCTCGAGCGACCAATCCCCGTCTAGTGGAATCTGAAAACACTGGACAGAAACCCAGATTAAATCACGGTGATTCGTCTTGAGCCTGTTGAATAAAAAGATAGGAACCCTACTGCTACTCGCTCTATTTGTGACGAGTAGTTTCATGGCTGTAAGTCCCATCTCGGAGACTACACAATCGGAATACTTGGCTCAAAACAAGGACTTTGGACCAACCTTAGCTGAGTCAGTTGTGAATTTATCCATCCCCTATGTTGATGATTACTATGGACTAACAGATGGAATAATTGACCCGACTGAATACACTTACACTTACACTGATCCTGTGACCGGGGTTAACTTCTATGCTGAGCATAATGGCACCGTATTGTATATTGGACTAGAAGCTAGAACATCAGGCTGGATTGGTTTTGCATGGCAGAACTATAGTGACACCTTCACCAGCGCTGGCTTGAACAACAGTGACGTCATAGTTGGATATTCTCCAGGTGCAGCTCTTGGTGAATATTGGAGAGTATTACCCACAGATGCGGTAACAGTACATTACATCCTGAGTTTGAGGAACGGTACAGCAATCCAAGAGGCTGACTATCCAGACAGTTCATCAGTCGAGCCTATTGGAGATTTGCCTGCACTCCAAGTATACAAAGATGCAATTATCGGAATGAGGATTGGTGAAACTCGTCATTTCACAATACCTGCAGACCAAGCCTATACCCAAAAAGGTCATGCTCTGTATGGAGAAGACCTGGTATACGACATAGAACTTATGAGAATCTTCAGAAGTGCTGTTGATAGGGTTGATAATCCTGCTGACCAGAGTCAAATTACATACAGTGATGAGTATGGAACAAACACATTCCAACACCGTCCTGACTCAGACCAAACAAGAATTCTACAAGCTGATGGGTCCGATAATGGCACTTATACACAACTTGAGTTTGCGATTCTGTTAAACAGTACTGATATCGATGATATTCCAATATTCATTAGCACAGATATCCAATTTCCATTCGTCTTCATGTTTGGTAATAACGAGGAACTAAACGGATTACCAGTGCAACATACCTACTGGTCTGAACCAGCTTTAGCGAACATTGAACCAAATGCTCCACCGGCTTTGGTTATTGAAAATCCTGAAGATGGGGCTACTCTAGAATGGGTCATCAACCTGCAACTTAATGCTACAGATGATTGGGTCAAAAATGCAGCATACCGAATTGATCAGGAAGATTGGAACTCTCTGTATTACGTTTTGACCTCCGGATTTTGGGAAGCAAATGTTGACCTATCAGAATATGCTGAAGGAGCTCATGTCATCACATTCAATTCAACTGACATATCAAATGCGACCGCAGTAGATAGTGTTAATGTCGTTATTAACAGACCTTTCACTCCACTACTTGGAATGAAAGTGGATGTTAATCGTCTCTTTATCCCAGCTGCCCACTTTGGATCCAGAGTCGATGACACCTACACAGTAGTCAACAATGGTTCAGCTCCAATCAGTTCCATTGACGTGTATCTACCAGGTGAATATGCATCAAACTTCTTGTCAATGGATGCTGTAGATCTTGATGGCAACGAGGTTCTCCTTATTCGTCTTGAAGACTCTAATGGTATGTTACACTGGAGATTGCATTTCGAAGATCCCATCGGATTTCAAGAACAATACTCTTTCACAACCTCGATGTACATGTCATCCTTATTCTGGCTGTCGAACCCCCAAGACTGGGAGTATCAACTTTCTTTCATGAGATATCCATTTCTCCCCTATATTATTCGCAATGCAGAGTTCGCACTAGGCTTTGAACAGGGTGGCTCTTTGGTATCAACTGAGGAAATCCCAGACTCAACAGACCACAATCTAGCACCATTCACAATGAACGAGTTCACTGTGGATTTGTTTCTCACCAACATTCATGTTGTTGCTGATCGCACAACTACAGTCACAGTGAACGCATGGGGATGGTTGTCCTATAGAGAAACAATCACTATCATCAACACGGGTGCAAACCCACTTCATGCCACTGATTTCAATATTCCTGCATATTCCACATCAATCAGTATCTTTGATGAGGTCGGTATCCTTGCAGTGTCCCAGAGGAACATACTACATAGAGAGTTCAATGAGACCAGCACTATCACCATAAATCTTGATGCTGATAGATTTGGCAACGGTCTGGAATCAGGATTCAGATACACCTTCACTGTAGATTACGTCATCCAGACAAGTAGCTACCAAGAAGCTGCAGCAAACGGGAATCGGCTTGATATACCGATGGCCGATCTGTCCAATATTCTTGTTCGAGAACACATTATCGATGTTGTTTTGCCCTCATCAGTTTCATTGACTGATGCAGCTGATGATTATAGAATAGTCTACGGTATCTTTGATATCACCCTTAGATACTCATCATTCAACACAACTTGGAAAAACCCCTTCTCGATAGAAATAGTCTATACTACAACAATTGGAGCGGCAGCGCGACCTGCAATCTTCTCAATAATGATTGGATTAGTCGGTCTCATCTATGTGGCTCTGAGGAAGGTAGAATTACCTGAAGAAGTCACAGGGCCACGAGAAGACGATGACGTCATAGATTCTCAACCCAAACAAGTCGGTGCACCTTCTGAACTCCTCCGAGAGTTTGCCAACCTCTATTCAAAGAAGACTGGCCTCAATATGGACTTGGAGAAGCTTGATGCGGCTCGAAGAAGGGGCAAGGTGAAGAAGAGGGAGTACATGATCCGTGAACGGGACATGAAGCAACAAGTTGAGGAAATTGATGACAAGCTACCCGGTCTGAGAGCGGATATGATCAGTCATGGAACGAGATACCGCGATCTTGTAGGACAGCTTGAGCTTCAAGATGAAAGAATCGAGGGCGCAAAGGCTGGTCTACGTCAGCTCCTTCTACGTAAGAAGAAACAGCGAATCAGTCGTGTGGCTTTCGAAAAGTCTCGACAGGAATATCTGAAGACCATTCAGAAGGCCACTAGTGCAAGCGACCGTATTCTATTGTCATTACAAGAAGAAGCTGGAGACTTCTAGGTAGACTTGATCTACCTAGTCCTTTTCCTTTATTGGTTACGAGAATACATCCTGTATGGGACCAGTTAGGAACTCTTATCAAACAAAAGGCAGACCAAAACTGTCCCTATGTAGGTAGTTTACGATGAATACAAGTGAAGTCATTCAACGGGAGAACATCCGCGCACGAGAATTACTAAATGGTGAATCACGCGCTCTTGAGATGTATCAATACCTGACCGGTTCTCCCAAAGTCCAGTCCTATCTTCGTACAGCGAATCGAATGGCAGTATCTAGGCTGGGATACACAGATCATGGTCCAGTCCATGCTGAAGTAGCAACTTGGAATGCGCTGAAGGTTTTTGACATTCTCGAAGAAACATTTCGACCGAATGTTGTAGAAGAAGGAATTGGTGACTTAGATGATGCTCGTCTAATAGTCCTAGCATCAACTTACCTCCATGATATCGGGATGGTCGTACACAGGAATGAACATCCTCAGGCGTCAATCAATTTGTCTGCTCCAATTCTCGAAACTAAGCTCATGGATATCTACAACGACCCAGGAAAAGCCACCGATATTCTCTCCTTCATACTTCATGGAATCTATGCCCATGATGATGATACACAATGTCTGACCCTTGAAGCTGGAATAACAAAACTTGGTGATGGATGCGACTTGACCAAGGGTCGCACAAAAGTGCCTTTCCAGAAAGGTAAGGTTGACATACACTCAGTCAGTGCCCTAGCTATTAACAACGTCATCCTTGAACCTGGAACTGACAAACCACTACGAATTACGGTGGATATGGATAATCCTGCAGGCGTATTTCAGGTAGAAGCGGTCCTAGAAAAGAAGATTTCTACATCAGGCCTACAGGAACATATCGAAATTGAAATCCTTGTGAATGGAAACCGTCTTGTCCTCTCCCATGTGAAGAGGTTATTCCGGATCCAGATGGCTGATCCGGCTGAACCTCTAAGTCCTAAAGAGAAATAGTGGTAGCTCCGGGAGGATTTGAACCTCCGTCAGCGAGACCAAAACCCGCTATGCTTGGCCGCTACACCACGGAGCTATCGTGTTATGCTCTTATTGAAATCAGTCTTTAGACGCCAAACTGAAAGGAATACCGTTCTCAATTATATCTGAAGCTATTCGCTCTTTCCATCTCTCGAGAAATGCTGTTTCCTCTATCCTTTGCTTGCCATCCATCCTGAGATTATCAGGGAGCATGCATGCTATCCCATCTATGACAGGATACCATCTGCCACATTTTGGACATGCTATCAACGCTTCGTCGATTTCTTCGATGTCCTCGCCATCCGTCTCTAGATTGTGTGAGGTAAAGACCTCTAGATCTAGCTTATTTCTGCAATCGCTCACGGGACAGGCTAGGATATCCATCAACCAGCGTTTCATATCAATCACATCTGTGACTGGCGTCGAATAATCAGTTGTCGTTAAAAAGTATTCTAGCAAACATGCCTCAGAATGTTCAACCCGAAAGGCTATTTGGGTGGCTAGCTGCGCTTCATCAAACCCGTTGTTTGGAGGAGTCCACAATGGAATACAAGCATCCTTGGATACCGATGACAAAGGCAACCGAGAAGGAGATGTTAGAGTCCATCGGTAAAAAAAGTCTTGAAGAGCTGTTCTCAAATATACCTGAGAAATTCAAACTATCCCGTGACCTAGAGATTCCGCGATCACATAGCGAGATTGAGGTCACTAGACGGATTCAGGAATTAGCTGGAAAGAACAGACCTGCCGACACCGGACGCGTCTTTCTTGGTTCTGGAATAGGTATGCATTATGTACCCGCATTAGTTCCTGCACTAGCTGGAAGATCCGAGTTTCTAACATCATATACGAGCTACCAAGCTGAAGTCAGTCAAGGAATGCTCCAAACACTCTTTGAATACCAAAGTCTCCTAGCTGAGATATTAGAGATTGATGTGGTTAACTCATCCATGTATGACATGGCAACTGCTGTGGCAGAAGCCGCCAGAATGACAGTCCGTGTCAAGAAACAACGGTCAAGATTTCTTGTGCCCGGAACAATAAATCCTGAACACTACAACGTCATCCACACCTACACAGAGCCTGCTGATATTGAGATAGAGCGAATTGAGTATGACAAGAAGACTGGGTTGATGTCACTGTCCGATCTGGAGTCTAAGATAGACGACCTAGTCGCGGGAGTCTACCTTGAAAATCCAAGTCATCTCGGATTCATTGAAACTCAAGTGGATGAGATAAGGCGGATAGTGCATGACAATGGCGCACTGCTTGTAGCTGGTGTAGATATCCTCTCATTGGGACTTATTCGACCTCCTGGTGATTATGGTGCAGATATTGTGGTGGCTGAAGGTCAACACCTCGGGTCTCCCATGACATTTGGTGGTCCATTGCTTGGTATTTTTGGTTGCAGAAATGATCGCAAACTCATCTACCAGATGCCCGGTCGCTTAGTTGGAATGACGCGAACAAAAGAAGAACCCTACGAAGATGGATATGTATTAACACTGAGCCCGAGAGAGCAACATATTCGGCGAGAAAAAGCCACCAGTAATATCTGTTCCAATCAAGCACTTGCCGCGGTGACTGCTGCGATCTACATGGCACTTATTGGTCCGACTGGATTAAAACAAGTTGGTGAAACTATCGCCTACAATTCCAACTACACTGCAAAAATGCTTGACAAGATTCCTGGAGTTCAAGCCCCGCTCATTGGAGAGTACATCTGGAAAGAGTTTGTCGTGCAATTTGGGAGTGGAATCACTGTAAAAGACATACACGAAGGTCTCCTTGAGAGAGGTCTGCATGGCGGGAGAATCCTCACTGATGAGTTCCCCGCATTTGGAGAATCAATGTTGTTCTGTGTCACTGAAGTACACAGCAAAGAAACTATTGACGAGCTGATACAAGCAGTGGAAGATATTGTGTCACAGGGAGGTGCTAAATAATGAAGCATCGGAGCCTTGATGATACAAAAACACGTCAGGCAAAGTGGGACGAACCATTGCTCTTTGAGAGATCCAACCCTGGAGTAGTAGGACATGTCTTCCCCCCAGCTGAACCTGATATGAAAAAGGTAGTTGGTAAACTCGATGATATCATCCCCAGTATGATGGCTCGAAAAGAATTACCCAAGATACCTGAGGTTTCAGAACCTGGAGTGGCTCGTCACTTTACCAGACTTTCACAGATGAACTTCTCAGTCAATCTTGGAACCTACCCATTAGGTAGTTGTACGATGAAGTACAATCCAGCTGAGAACAACTGGGCCGCCAACACTCCTGGTTTTGCATGGTTACATCCACTTCAAGACCCATCAATGACCCAAGGCGCCCTTGAGATGATGTGGGAACTAGAGCAGTGGCTGGGTGAGATCACAGGAATGGATGCAGTCACGCTTCAACCAGCAGCTGGCGCACAGGGTGAATGGACCGGAGTCATGATGATGCGTGAGTATCATCGTTGCGTCACTGAAGAGTGTGATCAGAGGACTGAAATGCTCATTCCAGATGCAGCACATGGCACAAACCCCGCATCCGCAGCAATGGCTGGATACAAAGTAGTCGTGATTCCTTCCAGCAAAGACGGATTAGTGGATCTGGACGCTCTGAAGGAGGCTACTGGTCCTAAAACTGCAGGCTTGATGCTCACCAATCCTAACACAATAGGTGTGTTTGAGAAGGACATTGGAGAAATCGCTGATATTGCGCATGATGCTGGTGGTTTGGTTTATTACGATGGTGCTAATTTCAACGCTATCATGGGCAAGGTCAGACCAGGTGACATGGGCTTTGATGTGGTTCACCTGAACCTTCACAAGACGTTCTCTACACCTCATGGTGGCGGTGGACCTGGTGCAGGTCCAGTTGGTGTTACTGAGAAATTGAAAGACTTCCTTCCTGTCCCACGTGTAGTGAAGAAGGATGACGACAGTTTTGGACTGGACTATGACTATCCTCAATCTATTGGAAAGGTCAAGAGCTTCTATGGAAACTTCGGTGTACTCATCCGAGCCTATTCCTACATCTACGCGCTTGGTACAGAAGGTCTCGAACGTGCATCCGAGGTAGCTGTGTTAAACGCCAATTATGTAGCTCATCATGTAAGCAAGATACCTGGATTCACGTTACCCTATTCAAAGGATGCACCCAGAATGCATGAGTGTGTTATTTCTGCAGAAGAATTGAAGGAAAAGACAGAGATTACTGCCATGCATGTGGCCAAACGTCTGCTGGACTTTGGTGTACATGCTCCTACTGTGTATTTCCCCCTCATAGTCCCCGAAGCCCTAATGATTGAACCGACCGAAACAGAATCACGCCAAGAGCTTGATTTCTTCATCTCAGTACTTGAGAAGATATCGAAAGAGGCTCATGAGGACCCTGAAAAGGTGAAGAATGCTCCCTATTCTACAGCAGTCGGTCTTCTAGATGAGTACAGGTCTGCTCACCCAAAGACTTTGACACTCTCCTATAAGATGCATCAAGAGCGTCAGAAAGAGGAAGGCAAATAGGAGCACATCTTGACTCACCGAAAGTGTTAGAGGCAAGTTGAGCATACTAAGGACTGATGATAGTCGAGAAAAAAGCAGGTCGACACCCAATCTTTATTGAAACAAAGGAGATTGGGAATGACCTTCTAATTGCGATATATGGTGGTGATACCCACCATATTGGCGGTGTGGCTACCGCATATCCCACAGAGAGTCACTACAGAGATGCGACAACAGTCAGCGTGAGTACACTCACCCTACCCGGACACAAGGACTACGTCGTAGCAAATACAGCTGCAGAGAAAATCTGCAAAGCTCTTGAGGTACCCACTGTTGTCACTGTAGGTATTCACTATGACAATGCAAGCAACAAGGAGATTGAGGAGATCATTTCAGTAGTGAATGCTCTTGTAGAAGAGATTATTGAGCACTATCAAAAGGCTGAATAGCAGTCTAACTTTCAACTAAACTGGTTAGATATTTGAAAGTCAGGTTCAAGTCGTTTGGGTCCGTGCGAAGGCTCTTGAAAGAAAAGGTCATAGATGTCGAGGTTCCGAATTACTCAACAGTTCGACAAGTTGTCAATAGAGTTGTTGAGCTAGGAGGGGAAGAGCTCCGAAATCTGATAATGCACGATGATGACATCAGTGGCAATCTGATTGTGATGCTAAACAAGAAAGACGTTGAAACATTGGGTGGAATTGATATAATCGTTCATGATGGTGATGAAGTTACTATTCTTCCTCATGTCCAAGGCGGGTAGGTGAGGTGAGTATGGGTCTCAAGTATTATCTTGAAACATATGGTTGCTCACTAAACACAGCCGACTCTGACATAATGGTAGGACGTCTTGAGGCTATCGATGGGCAACGGGTCGAAAACATTAGTGACGCAGAACTGATCTTACTGAACACATGCGGTGTGAAAGAACCAACTGAGGACAAAATTGTCCATAGACTTGAAGAATTAGCTAAGGAAAACACTCCAATTGTTGTAACTGGATGTCTTCCAAAGATATCTCTTGGTCGAGTCGAGAAAGCTATTCCGGGATTTGCTGCACTATTAGGACCACAATCCATAGAAACCTTGGCTTCTATTATTCCACGTATTCTTGAGGGCGAGAGGGGTATTCGACAAATCGAATCCGATGATGCTTACAAACTGAAGTGGTTTGCTGGTCCTCCCGACAGCGTAATCTGCACGATACCGATATGCGAGGGATGTCTTGGAAACTGCGCTTATTGTGCTGTGAAATTTGCTCGGGGTAAGGTCAGAAGCTACTCTATCGAGGATATCCATGAAAAGATAGAGCGTTGTGTCCACCTGGGGTATCGCGAAATTCGGTTGACATCGCAAGATGCTGCTGTGTATGGAAGTGACACTGGTGAATCTCTTGCAGACCTTTTACATTCCGTAGGCAGCATTGTAGGACCACATAGATTCCGATTAGGGATGTTCAATCCAAACATAGTGATGAGTTCGATAAATGAACTGATAGAATCAATGGATGATGAGCACTTCTTCAAGTTCTTCCACATTCCCCTCCAATCTGGCAGTGACAGACTTCTGAAGACAATGAACCGTCGGTATATCGTAAGTGAGTGGGAAAGAGTGGTTCAGAGGGTTCGGAAACAGTTCAAGGATGCGACGATTGCTACTGACATCATCGTTGGATTTCCCGGTGAAACTGAGTCAGACTTCGAGCAAACCCTGGATTTGATTCGACGAGTAAAACCTTCTGTCACCAATATCTCAAAGTATGGTGACCGACCCAATACCCTCGCTTCAAGGTCGAAGGATAAAGTAGAAACTTCATTGAAGAAGGAACGAAGTAGAACTTTGACAAAGCTTGTAAATGAAATCCTTGTAGAGTCTAATGAGGCATGGGTTGGATGGTCTGGTCAAGTCATAATCACCGATAAGGGCTCGAAAGGTGGTATGCTTGGACGTAACGATTCTTACAAGACAGTGATTATTCATGAGGATCTGAGCCCAGGAACTACAGTCGGTGTTGAGATCACATCATCAGAGCGAACACACCTGATTGGAGAAGTCAAGCCCTAGGCTTGACCTCGATATCAATGACCTGTCCTGATTCAGCACTCTGTCTTGCGGCCTCAACAATCTCCAAAGCACAGAGAGCGTCATCAATACTTACTCTTGGGGTCTCTCCTGTCTTGATACATCGCAGGAAGTCGTTGAGTACTTCTCGTAGCGGTTCGCCATAGACCTTTATCGTGGCACCTCTCTCTGGGAGTCTGATTGTGTCGCCCTTCGCCACAGGAGCTTGGTCTAGGTGCAGTACCTTGATTATCTGACCAAACAGGTCTAGCACTAACGCTCCCTTCGTGCCTGACACGTCCATATACCGTCGACGTCCAGCATACTGTCTGGATAGATGGAAGAAGTGTTCTGTTCCAGAATCAAACTTCACCATGACGGTTCCACTGTTGTGAATGCCACCTACGGTATTACTCTGGGCGTAGAGTTTTCCTGGTCCATTACTAATTCTTGCCATAATATCAAAGTCATGGACTCCAATGTCTTCGAAGACATCACCAAGCGACGGAATTCTTTCGGGTGATACAAATCCTCGTCTATCGTGAATCACTGTTCGAGGTGTCCCAATTGCATCGGCTTCGATGAGGGATAGGGCTTTCCCCACAATGGGATTATAGATCTCCGAGTGAGAGATGAGAGTGACAATTCCTCGCTCCTTCACTATCTCAGAAACCTTCTTTCCGTCTTCCAGCGTACTTGCTAGGGGTTTTTCGATAAGAATTCCCTTGATCCCATCATAGTTTGTGGCTATGGTGTGAGCGATTGTCGCATGAGTTGAGGTGGGTGTGGATATAACAACACCGTCGGGTTTTGTCTCATCAAGCATGCTCTCGAAGTCACTGAATGCTGTCGTATTGTAATCCTTAGCCACCTGTTCAACAGTGGCTTTGTCTTTGTCAGCCACACCCACTAGAACTCCCATGTCACTAAGAATACGTGCATGTATGCTGCCCATGTTGCCTGTTCCAATAATAACTATCCTTCGAGATGACGTTATCAACCACTCCTTTTGGGTTCAGACTGCTCGCGTTAGTCTTGACCTTTATACATTACCATAGTTTCCTAGTTGTATTGAGATTGCATAATTTTTGCAACTTTGCGATGAAAAAGCGGCAATTTTTGTCGTGACGGTCTTATATTGACTTCTCCGGATTGAAGTATGAATCCAAGATTCATACAATCCTTCAGGGACTCGCCCAAAAGACAATGCAGGTCTTGGATCACAATGTCGCGCAGAGTCCCATTATACTGCAGAAGACAACTCCCTCCCTCGGACCCACCCCGCGCCAGCTGTGCGATTTGCCTCATCGCACCTGGGGTGGGTCCTATTACAACCTCGTTTTGAAATTTCTAGAACTTGGCCATCACTCTAAGGGATGATTCCCAGTTATCCACGAAATGACTGACAAAGAGCATAGCTCCGTCTATAGGGAATGTGGTGGTTATTGTTGTAGTTTTGGTGGAGCTACAGCAACGAAAGAAGAGCATGAATCAATTCTCAGAGCAGGGAATGAGGATCATTTTGTCAAAATCTCTGACAACTGTTACACAACTGTGTGGGGAGAGGATGGATTCTGTCCCTATCTGGAAGATGCATCCTGTTCCATCTATAACCTTCGCCCGTTGGTGTGTCGAAAGTTTCCTGTGTTTACTTTTACTAACAAGGAGCATTTAATTGTCCCTTGACGAAGCATCTCTCTGAGAATGATATTGACAGTCTAATCGAATTTGCATCTAAAGTCCCTGATGAGGTGTTAGATGGGGTGAACGAATATCTGAAACCGTATGGTCGAATTCTTGATAACAGAATACGTAAATTCAGATTGGACAAAATCTCGTGATGGAGGTCTCAGGATAAACTCCAGAGAAGAAGAAGTGGCGCGGAATTAGAAAATTGATGATCTACGCGAAAGAGGCCGCTGTGCACAAGTTCATAAGGAGTTATTCTGAGAAGCTTGTTGCAGGTACACGAAAAGCGAGAAGCGTTTTCTATCATAGGAATTATCGAGAGTTCTTTTTTTGAGGCATCGTAAATTTCACGGAAGGATACTACACTAGTTTTGACGACTTGCATATCGCAATTAGCGAGTGAATAACAATGGGTTATGAAGAACGTGAGCCAATTGAGGCTACAGTGGCTGAATTAAAGCCACAAATGAAGAATGTCACCATTTCTTTCAAGGTGATTAGTATGGGCGAAACACGTGAGATTGAATCCCGCAGGGATGGATCATCTCATCGTGTCTGTGATATCACTGTTGGTGACACAAGCGGAACTGTTCAAGTTCCACTCTGGGATGAGACTATTGATAGCATTGAAGAAGGTGCTACCTACAATCTAACCAATGGATACACTGGACTCTTTCGAGGAAACCTACGACTAAATGTTGGTAGATACGGTAAACTCGATCAGGCTGAAGAAGCCATCGAAGAAATCAACATGGACGTCGATATGTCCCTTGAAGAGCACGAAGACGACAGACCCCGCAGGAGCTACGGTGGTGGCGGCGGTGGTGATCGAGGTGGCGGAGGCTACGGAGGCGGCGGTGGCGGCCGAGGTGGCGGAGGCTACGGTGGTGGCGGCGGTGGCCGAGGCGGCGGTGGCGGTTACGGAGGCGGCGGTGGCGGCCGAGGTGGCGGCGGCCGAGGTGGCGGCGGCGGTGGCCGTAGATACTAGATAACTAATTGAAAGTGATCTAAAGCAGCATTAGCTGTTCAACTGTGGGCAATCAATATTGATTGCTCACAAATTCTTATTTTTTTGACTTTGAATATCTAAAACAGATTCTGGCACTTCTTTTCTTGCATTCCTAAAGAAAAGAAAATAGACTAATGGATTATTCAATTCCCCTTGGATATGAACCTAGAACCTTGACGAAAAGTGATCTAGTCCTCAGTGCATCCAAAGCGTCTGTGCAGATTTGCTCATTCATGTGTCCATCAAAGTCCAAGTAAAAGTTGTATTCCCAGAGATTTTGTTTAGTGGGTCTCGACTCTATCTTAGTCATGTTAACGCCTCTGGTCGCGAGTTCTCCTAGAGCTTCGTAAAGTGCGCCTGGAACATGTTTAGTCGAGAATATTATTGATGTTTTATCATTCCCAGTAGGGGGAAGTTCGCCTTTGGACAACACAAAGAAGCGAGTGTAATTGTTCTGAGTGTCAGCAATGTCCTTAGCTAAGATTTTCATTCCATAAATCTGGGCTGCTCGTTCTCCTGCAATAGCTGCGGCGTTTGTCAGTCCCTGCTCCTTGATCATCTTCACGCTTCCAGCCGTATCATAAGTGGACACCAAGTCGATACCCAGTCCTTCCAAATAGTTTCTACATTGTCCCAGAGCTTGAGGATGAGAGTAGACGACTTTGACTGCTTCCAAATCGGTTTCTGGATTAGCTATAAGGCAGTGTGATATTTTCAGAGGCAGCTCACCACACACTTTCAAATCATATTGAAGAAACAAATCATAGACTGGGCTAACGCTCCCCTCAATCGAATTTTCTATAGGAACTACCCCATACTTGGTTGTATAAGTCCAAACGTCCCTAAAGACATCAGAGAAGTTCTTGCACGGTTTTGGTTTAGCTGTAGGACCGAAGATTCTGTGAACCGCGGCTTCACTATATGCACCGAGTTCTCCTTGAAATGAAACTTCGGCATGTAGATCCCATTCTGTCATTTTGTAATCTCTATTTTCTTGTTTTGTAGAGCTTATAATGCTGTATGCTTTTCAGCCGAAGAGAAGAAGAAGTGGTGCGGAGGGCGAGATTTGATATGGGAGTAGAACGTTTGTAGTTATTTGATGACAGATTACGATTATTCTAATATCTGCAAAGAGTGTGGTGGATACTGTTGCGCACAAGGAGGATCTTCTGCGACAAGGAAGGAAGTAGACCAAGTTATTGAGGCTGGATATCCGAACAAGTTCATTGAAATTACGGAGAACTGTTATGTTACAGATTTTGGAGAGGACCTGATTTGTCCTTATCTCAAAGAATCCACCTGTGAAATCTATCCTGTGCGCCCATTGCTTTGTAGGATATATCCTATTCTCTCAATAGATGGGGAAGAACATTATTTGGTCCATTGTCCCTTGACTCAATACCTTTCAAAGGATAATCTTGCTCAATGCATTGAAGCTGCATTAGAAGTCCCTGAAGAACTATTTACATCTATCCAGAGATTTATGGCTCCTTTCGGCTCAAGAATTGATGAACGAATGAGGAAATTCAGGATGGAACCAATCGAACTAGAATGAAAAGGATGGTGCGGAGGGCGAGATTTGAACTCGCGAACTCCTACGAGACTAGGCCCTCAACCTAGCGCCTTTAACCTGGCTGGGCAACCTCCGCAAGTGTAAGAGTTCATCTCATGAGGGTAATTCTCTTTCCACTTTGTATCGGTGATAAGGATTTCTGTTGAATACCGAATGGAGTTGCTCCGTCTACTCGCTCTACTAATCATACATGGCCTCAACACAACGATGTTGAAGGTATATATGGATACAGAACATGCAATATGCCTGGGGAGCAAGTGTTTCGTATGGTGCTGATGAATAGACCAAGATGGCTAATACTAATCTGTTGTGTTCTTTTGGCGGTAATAACTGGGCTAATAGCTGTAGGAATATTGGCTCCAGGTATGAATTATGCTGCCTTCGCAATCCTCTACATCCCTTTATTCGGTTTAATTCTATTAGGAGTGATTTGTGAAGGTATTCTCCGCTATGCGAAACGTGCTGAATAGTGTAAGAAGATCAAAGAATATCTTGTGGAGTAATATCCAAATTCTTGGTGATAAAAGGAGGGTGCATGTTCGGAACAGAAGGAGTCACACCAAAGTGACAATCCGGTCTGTTCTCATGTTATTGAACTACTTCAATTATCTAGTAGTTCCAGCGAGCCACTCAAAAAGGGCTGGCCTTTGAGCCCTAGTAGGGGGCTTCTGGGGACTTTTGTTGTATTTCATTTAATTCACCTATTAAC
>JAGXOC010000289.1 GCA_019894665.1 Candidatus Thorarchaeota archaeon | reverse complement strand
ACCCATAATTGCGTCCCAGTTATTGACTGCTGTAAGTGATATGACAACGACCAAGAGAATAGCAACGAGTTTCTTGTTGTCAATTTCCATTTTTGTTTTCTCCATTGGAGATTACTCATTACTGAGTAACTACTCACTAATATGTATCACATCTATTTAAGGTTACTCAATTTTGAGTAACAACTCTATTTTGAGTATAGTTGAATAGAATCTCATTGATTATCAAACAAATAACTAATGTTACCCAATAATGAGTAACTACCCAATATTGAGTACAATAAGAGGAAGTTCGACCGGTCGAAGTTTCTTCAGGTTCAGCTATACTTCGGACGTCCGAAGTTATCCTAACAGATAGATCAATCAAAAGAAGGTGTGACCAGGAACAGTAGTGCTCATTGTGGTAGGAGGGGGGGAGTTATGTAATGAGGGCATGGTCCGCCATCGAGAAGCATGTTCTCAATGCTTACGAAAACGAGGCACTGCCCGTATCCTGATCACATGGTTATTATGTCGTCAGAGTATTTGAACCTAGCCTTTGTCATTAGTCCTCATAACGGGGACTTTATACGAAAACAACCACTGTTTATGAGGTCTAGTTACTCCATAAGCATAATAGGGTCTTATTCCAGGTCTAGAATATGGCCTTTGATAGAACTGAATTCTTTGAGTACCTGAAGAGAATCTC
>JAGXOC010000288.1 GCA_019894665.1 Candidatus Thorarchaeota archaeon | reverse complement strand
AGCGGATCCAGTCTACTTTGTTCGGGCTACATGCAGGGGCTAAAAGAAGAGCAAAGAATTACGATTCATAATAGCAAATCTGAAAATTGAAGTTCATCCTGCTCGTCTGACCTCTTCAGAGACAATCGCACGTCTGGTGGTGATTAGCATATTATATGTCCGTTTGAGAGCCTTTCCTGCATCATAGAACCATAGTTTTCTAGCTGTCATCCATTTGGTTTTCAATTCTCGAAATCTATGCGACAATGGCGTGTAGCTCTTCTTCAGATGAGCAATTGGCACAGTAGTATCTCTAATCGTTTCACGAAGAGAACGAATCTTTTCCTCTAACGGAATCAGGTCTCTAGTAAGCGTCTGCTCAATTGCATATTTGAGATTATTAACACCATCCAGATTGACTATCCTAAGACGGGACAAGCGTATGGTAGTACTTCCATTCTCACGAATCAGTCTGCTGAAATCCTTAGAACCAATCAGTACTCGTTCGTCTTCTGGTCCCAGAATGCGTCTTTGCTCCTTAGCCTTGAGAAGTGGAAAGAGAATTACCCCTGGTCTTAGTCGGATGCCTGTAGATTTCTTGATAAGTCGCTCTACACGCTTCTTTTGTTGTGCTGTCGGGTTGTTATAGCTGAATGCAACTACTGAAAAAACACGATTCGAGTATTCATCCTCCAATCTTTTTCGAGTGCTG
>JAGXOC010000287.1 GCA_019894665.1 Candidatus Thorarchaeota archaeon | reverse complement strand
GTTATAACACAGCACAAGCAGCACTGCCATGATGACCAGACTGTCTCTGTTATCTCTGAGCCTCTCGAACAGACTTTTCCTTTGTATATCTTCCAGAGTTTCTTTGGTCTTGCTCATCTCTCATTCCTCCTGAGGTGCCAAGGCACATAATCCGATTTTCGCTTTCTTCGTTGCATCTCGCGTTTGTACATCCCAAAATAGAATATGGCGACTTCAGACCCAGTTCTTTTAATCGGAAGATTGTGTTCAATGAGTATCATCATCATTGCCGTGACGTGTTCGCGTTCATATCGGCCTCGTCTATAGTGGACATGTTCTCCTTTGATGTATCTGTTCACATTTGATATTGTGGAGTCATTCATTTCTTCTATCATTCTTTGAATATTGCTCATCTCTCATTCCTCCTTAATGTGGACTATTGGGTTTCCACGTTTGTTGCTTTGTTTATGGACTTCAAGGAGCACGGGACAGACTTCATCACCACAAGAGCGAAGATAGAATACGGTCCCTTCTCGCCATATTTCACAACCACAAGAGAAGCGTTCTTTTTCGCTCATCCCTCACTCCTCCAAAACAACTCCTCATCAAGTTCGGTGAACATTACTAGATTGAACCCGTCTTTTTCAATGTCTATTATTTCTCCAATGAGATATGCCCACCATCTACGCAGATAGATCCACCACTCATTCATTTC
>JAGXOC010000286.1 GCA_019894665.1 Candidatus Thorarchaeota archaeon | reverse complement strand
CTAACTCCAGCACTGAACGATTCTAACCCCTCTTTTCGAATTCCATGTTCAATACATCTCTTCAATGATTGACCCTGAACCGTAACAACACCAAATCGTGTCCCAAGGGTGAGAGCAAAGTGAAGTGCAGTATTTCGAGGTCCAACAACAGGTATCGTAGAAATCTCTCGTGCCGCTTCTAATACGGGATCACAGGCACAATCTATGACTATAACATCATAGACTTCTTTGTTTGCTTTGACTACCTGCTCAAGGATAAAGGGTGCATTATACGCTTCATCAGTTATAGACTCGACACTATAGGTGCCATGTCTAGGTGTAAAATTCCCAATCTCACATCCTGGAGGAGTATGTAAATCAACAAAGGCTTTCTTTTTTGGATCAGTCCACCAATCAATTCCAGTTGCACCAATCAGGGCTAGTTTTGTCATATGATACCTACTCCTGCATCAGCAGAGAGAAAAGCTGACATTCGAATTTAGTGCAGCTTTCCTATTATCTCTTCCATTGGTTTGTATTCAAGCTCGGGATGACCATAACGCTCTGGTGAAAATGCTTTCTTTCCAATCTCAGTACTTCCTGCAAAGCGCAGACGCTCATGTGCAGGAACAGCAGTCACAACAACATCCAAACCTTCCTTCAGATTTGAACTCATCAAACCGTGACCAGTATCAGGATAATGCATGCATATCAGG
>JAGXOC010000285.1 GCA_019894665.1 Candidatus Thorarchaeota archaeon | reverse complement strand
CTTGTAATGCTTGTGACCCTCTGGTGGAAGTAGTGTGTACGGGTCTAGCTGGACATGCACACCATTCTTGAGGATCTGCGCAGTGCGTTCCTGGGTGAGTGCAGGTATCTCTTCTCCTGCAGTCTCAAAGGCGTCCTCACGCATCTTTGAGATCTCATCAGTGATTGTCTTGAAGTGACGCCAGACTGTCCCCTTACTTGAATTCAACTCCTGCTGGATCTTGGCCTGTGAGCTGTACCCAGCAACTCCTTCCACCTTCTTTTGATATGCTTCATAGAATTTAGGAGGAACCAAGTCTGGTTTGAGTCTATCAGTTTCTTGATTAAGAATAGATCACTCGCATCGTGAGAGATTTCCTTCGTGAGAAGGTTCTTTGCGATGTCCTCCATCTCCGCGAGCTCGGCATCTGTGACCTCTTCTGAGCTGGCCTTTCCCATTATGCCTTCACCCTCTCTGGAGATTGCCCGTTGTTGGTGACTGACTCTGCAGTCACGATTACATCCTTCACCTGGGTCTTATACTTGAGAAAAAGACGCAAAAGACCATCTTGGCTCAGGCTATCTTGCGGTAGGTTCAACGCCTTTTCGATCTCAATCTTGAATTCGTTGAGGTCCGCTTTCGTTTCAGGTTCTACGTTCCATCGTGGCATTTCAGATACCTCGAATATTATAAACAATAACCGATATTATGATATGC
>JAGXOC010000284.1 GCA_019894665.1 Candidatus Thorarchaeota archaeon | reverse complement strand
ACACAGTTACTTCTGTTTCAGGAGATACCTATGGTATCACCGCTATTGGGACCAATGATGCGACCTGGTGTATCTTTGACTCTGTTACAATCTCAATGACTGACCCGAGTGACCAACGGGACAATCTTAATGCAAACGCAACTGGAATAATTGTGACTGCAATCTATGACTATGACTCTTCTGTCTTTGATGGTTCGTTCACTATGAACAACACCGACTATAACGGTGATGGAACTGTTGTCAAGTGGGGCTATACAGTGGTCAGTGTCTCTGGAGACACCTTTGGTATAACAACAATAGGTGCCAACGATGAGACCTTTATGATCTGGGATTCACTTACAATCACCATCACAGATCCATTAGATCAACACAACAACATCAACACTAATGCTACTGGAATCTATGTGAGTGCAGTTTATGATTACGACTCGACTCCGTTCGATGGTACTCTCACCCTCAATCATACCACGTACATTTATGCCACAGCACAGAAACAGGGATACACTGTTTCATCTGCTAGTGGTGACGCTTTCGAAATATCCACAATCTCTACCAATGACGAAACTTATTGTATTTGGGACAGCTTGACCATCACAATCACCGATCCTTCAGACCAGAGGAACAACGTCAATTCAAACGCAACGGGTATTGTGGTTTCTGCCATCTATGACTATGACTCTAGTGTCTTTGACGGTACCTTCACACTGAATGATAC
>JAGXOC010000283.1 GCA_019894665.1 Candidatus Thorarchaeota archaeon | reverse complement strand
GTCCCGCATTGAGTGCAGTCATTGGTAAATACTTCAATGAATCACTTGTATATGCAGCTCGACGAGCTGATATTGCATAGGTCATTGCGACTTCCGTTTTGTATCCTAAGTACATCAAGCGAAGGTCATTTATACACCACCAAATTGCTCGATACCCGGTGATTCTGTGAGTAAATTCATACCTAAGGGTGTAATGCCTGCCCTCGTAACACCATTCTCACGAGATGGTGATATCAATGAGGATGGCTTTAAACAGGTTATTGACTACACAATCAGTAAGGGAGTGACTGGTGTTGTCCCAGCTGGCACCACTGGTGAATTCTCTTACATGCGTACTGAGGAACGTAAGAAGCTGTTAAAATTAACAGTTGAATTTGTCGATGGACGAGTTCCCATTGTTGCAGGTACTGGACTACATAGCACCAAAGCAACTGTGCAGTTGACAAAGTATGCTGCAGACCTTGGATGTGATGCAGCTCTTGTTATCTCGCCCTATTATTTACGACCTGCCGATAAGGGATATTACGAGCACTATGCAGCCATAGCTAGCAAAGGTGATCTCCCGATTATCCTCTATAATATTCCCCAATGTACTCTGGGTCAACTCAATTCCAATGTTGTCGAGGATCTTGCTGATATCGACAATGTCGTAGGAATAAAGGATAGTAGTGGAAATGTCCCATACTTACTCGAATTAATCCAGAAGCTTAAGGGTAAGA
>JAGXOC010000282.1 GCA_019894665.1 Candidatus Thorarchaeota archaeon | reverse complement strand
GCTTTAGTGTTTTATTCCATTGGCGTCTGGGGGGAACGAATATCAGGTCGCCTTAAATGGTGGCATTTTGTTTTCTTTGTCCTTGGGTTGATCTGCGATACCTGGGGGACAAGTATGATGTTTGAAATGGTCGGCGGGATGTCCTTTGACATTCACGGGATCACGGGTGTGATCGCGATTGTTCTCATGTTTATCCATGCAGCCTGGGCTTTAGTTGTGCTGCTCAAAAAAGACGAGAAAGCTATCGTGAATTTTCACAAATTCAGTATCGTGGTTTGGCTGATCTGGTTGATCCCGTATTTCAGCCCGATGTTCTTTAATCTGGCAATGTGATCCAAAGGTTTGCACTTCATGAATCCTATAAAGATAGTAACCATCGCGTTTCTCATCTTAGAAGCCACCAATGTGCTGGCGCTCTATTTTTTTCCTGGATCAAAATACGCAAACAGTGTGGGTGTTTTCAAAGCCTGGGAAAAATCAAAGGCTGATCCCGAGCTCCATAATTTTGTCAAATACCTGGTCAACTGGGTCGCCGGGACGAAACTTATCTTCATCTTGCTGTTGATCGTTATCTTATTCACAGCAGATGATCAAACTCTGGTCTTTAGCAGCACTGCATTGGTCATCGCAATAGCCTCTTTCTTCTGGAGACTCTTTCCGTTGATTCGCAGGATGGATCGAGATGACCAAATTAATCCCAAGAATTATTCCGCTGTTTTAGGC
>JAGXOC010000281.1 GCA_019894665.1 Candidatus Thorarchaeota archaeon | reverse complement strand
TTCCAATTGCGGCTTATGACAAAAATCGCGCCTGAATAGGTAGAAAAAAGAAAGAACGAGTCCATTTTGTGCTATGCGTGAGCTGGGGTGTCCAACTGCAGCTGAGCACAATAATACACATCTACCGTATTTTCAAGTAGTTTCTAATGGCTATTGCCACAGACGCTCCCTCTCCTGCCGCGGAGATTGCTAATTCTTATATCAACTCAGGTAAGACTGAGTCTAATAATAGAGTGGTATTAACGATGAAAAAAGTCTTAGTAGTTTTCGATTCATCCTACGGGAACACAGAAAAACTTGCCAGAGAGATCGCGGCGGGAATCACAGATACTGGTAAAGCTGATTGCACTGTGATTGGAGTAAGTGAAGTCAGTTCTCATGATTTTACAGCCTTTGATGGAGTCCTTCTTGGCGGACCAATTCATATGTTTAGGGCCGCCCGTGGACTTAGGGGTGCAGTAACGAATGCCATCAATGCAGGCTTGGCTGGGAAATTAGTGGGTGCTTTCGAAACTTATCAGTCTCCTGGACATGCTGGTCGTGCTGTCAAATATGTTGAAGAAGAAATAGCTGAAAAAGTACCAAATGCTAGACTCTTCACTCCTGGCCTTGCATCGCTTGTGGATGGTAGAAAGGGTCCACTTAATGCCGCTGAACCAGCCAAGGCTCGAGAGTTTGGTCAGCGATTTGCGGCTGAGCTTGGTGATTGAGATCAATCAGAAA
>JAGXOC010000280.1 GCA_019894665.1 Candidatus Thorarchaeota archaeon | reverse complement strand
CAGCAATTCAATGAGCTCTTTATCGTAGCGTCTAACGCCTTCAAACTCCGGCACTAAAAATGGTTCGGCTCGATACCTTCTCAACTCCCGCTCCAGCTTCTCCCTAATAATATTTTGCTGACGAAGCTCACCACGAAGACCAGCCACCTCCTTCTTTAAACCTTCATTTTCCTCCTCAAGATCCTTACGAGGCTTCCATTCAAGCTCTTCTGCAGGGCGAACAGCTTCTTCAACGGTTTCTATAACCCACTTTGAAAGAGAAACACCACTCTGCTTTGCAAGCTCCTGCCAACGCTCCTTCTGCTCAATGCTAGGAAGGTAAACCCAAATTGCCCTCTCCTTGATGGTCTCCGTTTTTCCCGCACAACACACCAAGAATAAGATGTGTGGGTACGGTTATAAAATTTACTGGTAAAATGGTGCTCCGACCGGGATTCGAACCCGGGTCTTCGGCTCGAAAGGCCGAAATACTTAACCTGACTATACTATCGGAGCCTAAATAGGGCATCAATCACATAAACAAACTTACGTTTTAAGTTTTCTGCAACTAGAATGATATTTTGGCAGAGGAAGGCGTTCCGCCTATGACCTTCATTGAGGCAACACTTACCCTATCGACGTATTTTTCGTCGGTGTAGACTCTGAGAATGTTTATGAAGCCCTTAAGAACATCAAAAACCGAGGAAATGTCACTTAACCGTAAGGGAATCTTTTCTCCGGTTCG
>JAGXOC010000027.1 GCA_019894665.1 Candidatus Thorarchaeota archaeon | reverse complement strand
ACAGAGTTCAATGTGGTTTTCCCAGGCTTGACAGTGAATCCAAGTTCAGGAGGTTCTGGCTTGGGTCAGTCTCTAGTGGGTCAAGCATTAATCGATATCGGAGCATCTAGTTCGTATCCCGAACAGGCATATATCGATGAGAATCCAGACATTGAAATTCTACCCGTTTCAGCTGACGGTTTAGGAATAGTTGTCAACGAAGGACTAAATGGAACAACATTCAAGATGGATTGTGATATGGTTGTGGCTGTCTTCCAGCGAAACATCACCACATGGGCTGATTTCTCCACAGTATTTGGTGTCAGCGTTCAGCAGACTGGTACAATCCGCGTCTTTGTCAGGTCTGATGCTAGTGGGACGACTGCAACGTTGGCAAAATGGCTTGAGACCGCGGATGAGAACATCAATGCTAACGGAGCGGAATATGAATGGTATCTGGGGCATGAGGAAGCGCTCTCTTTCCCTGCTGGTGTTAATGCCGTGGATGGTAATCCTGGTGTGGCTTCTGGTGTTGATGGTGATCAGCTAGCAATTGGCTACGTAGGTCTTGCTTTTTTGGGTGATCTGGTTGCAGTTGATCTCTACAATCCTGGCAATGGTGAATGGGTCACCCCTTCTGTTGCGAATGCCGTTAGAGCAATCCCGTCCAATCTTACGACACCCGGACAGAACATTATGAACTCAGTTATTGAAGGAGCCTATCCAGTCGCGAGATTACTATTTTATCTGGTCAATCGAAATCACTTGAGTGAAGACACAATCACGTTTGTAACATGGTGTCTTGTTCAAGGACAAAAATTCGTGAGTGTTGTGGGTTATGTACCAATCAATGGGACAGCAGCTCAAAGCTACTCTCTAACTATCATGAGTAATCTTTCACCCTCTGAATGAAATCATCACCGAGGAAGACGTGAATGACTGAGACTGAGAATCAAGCAATCGAGCACCCGACGATTGAGGATAAGCTACATCCCCTTCAAAGATTGAAGCAGCGTATCAAAACTCCAATCATCGACTTTCTTGATGCTGACAGGTCAGGGAAGACTGACATGCTTGGAAAGGTGTTTTTACTAGTTCCCGCTTTTGCTAGCACTCTGATCATCGTACTGATTTTTGGGTTTCTCTGGTATGAATCAGTGCCAATCCTGACTGACCCTGTAGGTGGTCCAGGGATTATCATTAGTCCAACTTGGGATCCAAATAGAGATCTCTATGGTATAGCAATATTCATTGTAGGTTCCCTACTTTGTACAGTGATTGCGATTGGAATTGCAGTACCGGTTGGTATTGGTGGAGCAGTTTTTCTCTCAGAGTTCTGTCCAATGAGATTACGCCAGCCCATCAAAATGATAACTGAAATGATGGCAGCAATTCCTTCTATTGTCTACGGTCTCTGGGCTTACATAGTGATGGTTCCATACATTAAGAACGTGCTAGCCCCAGCTCTTCAGAGTAATCCTCTCACCGCTTGGATGCCTTGGTTTCAGGGCGACACCAATGGTCTAAGTCTCATAGCCGGAGGTGTGATTCTAGCAATAATGTTACTTCCCACCGTTGTGACCATCACAACTGATGCACTACAGACGGTTCCAAGGAGTCTTCGTGAGGCGTCTCTTGCACTTGGTGCCACTCAGAGTGAGACCGCACGGAAGATTGTGATTTCAGCAGCTCTACCCGGTGTAGGTGCTGCAGTTGTGCTTTCTTTGGGACGGGCTGTAGGAGAAACCATGGCTGTTTTAATGGTCACCGGGAATTCACTACAGATTCCCTACACATTGTTCGACCCAACGTATGTCATGACCAGCATCATCACAAACCAACTTGGTTACGCTTTCGTATTTCCCCTATGGCGATCCGCACTCTTCGCTGTAGGTCTAGTGCTCATGGTTATGTCGATATGTTTCACGCTGACCGCAAAGATGTTCATTCGCTGGGGAATGAAGACTAGGGGGTATATCTAGGTGAGTGGCAGGAGCGACGCGCTGATTGCATATCTGCTTACTGTGACGCAGTCTCGACGCCACTTCACTGACTTCCTCTTCAAGACCATTCTCGCGATTGTCATAGTGATCATTGTATCACCCTTCTTTCTCATCCTCATTCAGGTGGCAAGCATTGGTTTCTGGCAAGTATTTGGGAATAGTCCCGGTCAAGGAATCGAATTCTTCACGACATTCCCAGGTGTCGGTCTGGAGGGTGGGATTCGAAATGCGTTTGTTGGTACCGTGGAGTTGATTGTCCTAGCGAGTGCAGTGGGCATTCCCCTGAGTGTGTTCGGTGCAGTCTACATAACTGAATATACAGAACCAGGTTGGGGTCGTTCAATTGTTGAGTTCGCATCAGATGTTATGGCAGGAATTCCCTCCATTGTATTCGGAGCCTTTGGGTTTGCGTTCCTCGTGGACTTCCTCCATTTAGGAATAGGGATAGTTGCAGGTGGTCTAACACTCGCGTTCATGATGATTCCAACGGTCCTCCGAACAACACAGGAAGCACTTAGGGCGGTTCCAATGTCTCTACGAGAAGCATCTCTGGCACTAGGAGCTACAAAATGGTCAACGACGTGGAACGTCACTTTGCGTGCTGCATTTCCCGGACTAATCACAGGGATCCTTCTTGCCATTGGTCGAGTGATGGGAGAGACTGCTCCCCTGATATTCACCGCTGGAAACAGCCTGAGTGTACCAACAGAGCTCACTGGCTCTGGTTCTTGGGTGGCTTCAATGCCGTACACAATTTGGGCATACGTCAGTGACCCTCGTGAATACTTGCAAGCCAAGGCCCATGGAACGGCTCTTGCACTTATGATCATGGTGCTCACTGTTGACGTTGTCGCCAACATCATCTCACGGAAAGTTACTAGGAGGCTTGTCTAATGACAGACTATGAAAATTATCTCGAGGTACGAAACCTCTCAACTTGGTTCGGGAAACATGCTGTCCTGAAGAACATATCCTGCTACTTCGAGGACAACACAGTCACGGCCATTATGGGCCCTTCGGGGTGTGGAAAGAGTACATTGCTTAGGTCTCTCAACAGGCTTAATGACCTAGTTCCGTCATTTCGGCTTGAGGGTCAAGTCCTCTTCGGAGGAGAGAACATCTACGCTCCCGGTTCAAGCGTGTACGATCTTCGCAAGCGTATTGGGATGGTGTTCCAGAGACCTAACCCCTTCCCGATGAGTATCTATGACAACATTACGTACGGTCCGAAGCTTCATGGCACAAAGGATGAAGATGAGTTAGACAAGATTGTAGAACAATCACTGAAGAAAGCAGCATTGTGGGATGAAGTAAAAGAGGACCTTGACAAACCAGCGCTAAATCTCTCAGGAGGACAGCAACAACGTCTCTGCATCGCCAGAGCCTTATCAGTTGACCCTCCTGTCCTATTGGCGGATGAGCCTGTATCATCATTGGACCCCGCCAGTGCAGCGAAAATTGAGGAACTACTTGTAGAGCTGAAGAAAGATTACACCGTTATATTAGTCACACACAATGTTCAGCAGGCATTTAGAGTATCAGACCAATCTGCATTCCTGTATTTGGGTGAATTAGTTGAGTTCGATAAAACTCGAAGGATTCTTGAGGCACCAGCTGATGAACGAACAGAAGCTTTCATCACTGGTCGTATAGGGTAGGTGAGAAGAATGTCATCACAACTTGATCGTTATTTGGGAGAAATCAAAAAGAAGATACGAGTTCTTCATGAGAAGACCATTGATGCATTCATGGGCTCGATGAGTTCATTTGAAAAACTAGACCAAGAAAAGGCCGCTCAAGTCAAAAAAGCCTCAATAGAGATTGAGGAACTAGCTGCAAAGATAGAGGACAGTGTCTTTGAAACGATTGCGAGAAGACAACCTGTTGCAAAGGATCTGAGGGAACTTGCTACTTATCTACACGTCGCCCATCACCTCTACCGAGTTGGGAGATATTCTTTCAAGATCGCTCACATAGTGGAACTCTGTGAAGGGTTGGAACACTTCAAGGAACTCATTACATTGCCCCTGCTGGCAAGGATTTCCAAAGACACTATCGACTATGCGATGAAAGGAATCCTCGACAAAGACCTCTCAATGATTGACGAGCTGGAGGAACTAGAAGCACAGAGTGATCGGGAGACCGGTGAAATGTTCGAAGAGATAACTGAGTATCTTCGGAAAAGAAAAGATATCACAACCATGGCGATGTATTATGTCATTGTGGGGCGATATTGTGAGCGTGCCGCAGACCATGCTTTCTCTATTGCTGAGCGAGCAGTCTACATGGTTACTGGTGAGAAGAAAAAACTGGGACTGGCTTTCAAGGGTCAGTCAGGTGATGCGCCACACTGAATATGAGGTGAATTGATTGGACCAGACATTAGAGAGTAGGACTTCCAACATTTCTGACCAACTAACAACGCTACACTCACTTGTTACAACTGCACTAGTTCAAGCAATGAAAGCTTTCGAAGACATTGATGCCGATTTAGCTGCTGAGGCTGGTGCGGTTTCTGACAAGGTAGAGCAACTGCATCATCTGGTCGAGGGGTTGGTCTTCGAAGCAGTCTCGAATCATCAACCGAAAGAACTTGATCTCAGACGGTTGGTTGCTTACAGGAATGCATCAGAATCGCTACACAAGATAGGTCGTTATTCGAAAAAGATTGTAGATATTGTTGAACTCTGTGAGGGTCTTGATCATTTCAAAGAACTTGTTTCTTTACCATATCTTACGGAATTAGCTGTTACTGCATTAGGTGTAAGTATGAAAGCACTGATTGAATCGGATCTCACTGAAATTGATGAACTTGAGAAACTTGAGGCTCTGAGTGATCGTGAGGCTGCTGACATGTTTGAAGAGATTGCTGGATATCTCAATAAAAGGAGAGACATCAGCGAGCTTGCGATGTTCTACATCATAGTTGGTAGATATTGTGAACGTGCTGCTGATCAAGCAATAATTATTGCTGAATCTGCATCTTACATGATTACAGGAAACCGTGTAAAACTTGGAATTGCATATCACGGAGAATCAGCGAGTCTCCTTGATTGAATTCTAATCCTACGCTTTCAGATTGAGTGAGTGTCTATCTTGTCAGTTGCTGCATCAGACCTGCTCGGTCTAACTCTTCCCACTCTTCTATAGCCTTACCATCCTTCACGCGGATAATTTCGATTCCGGTAAAAGCCACTTGGCGACCTGTCGGAGGAATTCCCATGAACTCTCCTTTGTGAGTTCCCTTTGCGGACCAGCGAGCGACTAGCTTGTCACCATCTTCGATCATGTCATCCACTGTATATTTGATATCAGGAAACGCATTTCGAAGCATTAGCACACTCTGTTTAGAGCCTTCAATTCCATAGTCTGGAGATGGTGGGATTGCATGTTTTACAAAGTTAGGAGCACATAACTGCTCGAAAGCTTCCAAGTTTCCTTTGTTCAGGATCTCATCGTATAATAGTTGAAATTTAGCTTTATTGTCAGACGTCATTTTCATCACGACTTACTTAAATATAGTTAATTCGTAATGGGTTCTAATCCTTATAACAAGATGGATATCTGATAATTAACGGAGTTGCGGGAATATTCGTCCTGTATTTTTCTTGTATTCCAGATATTCGTCCCCAAATTGTTCAATCAACATTTTCTCTTCCTGAGGAAGCCATCAATATAATTTGTTACATCAATCTTACGGGGTTCGAATCTCTTTGATGAGCTCCTTAAACGCTACCTCGACGTTCACGTTCTCCATAGCACTTGTTTGGATCCATTTCAATGAGCGAGCCTCAAGCATACCCTTGATCTGCTCATCTGAAATTTCAGATTCCAGGTCAATCTTGTTCTCTACAGCAACCACCGCAACTTTACCAGCTGCCGCATAGAGCGAATCCAACCAATCATCAACATGCTCTAGGGTTTCTAAACGGGTTCTGTCGAAGACGAAGAACGCACCCGATGCATGGGAGCAATATTGTTCCCTTAAAGCTGAGAATGCCACTTGACCACCAAGATCCCATATAACTAGCTTGTGTTTCGCACCCTCGAGTTCTACTGATTTTACGTGCAGCATCGCTCCAATAGTGCGACCAATGTCCGGTGCAAGACTGTCATACACGTACCGCTGAACAAGGGATGTTTTACCCACACCACTGTCACCTAGGAATACCAACTTGTGGACGAAGTCCGTGTCCGAGCCGACCACCATCACATACCTCCAAACCCTCAGTGAACTAGACTTTCTTGTCACGTGACTTATCTAGTATATCACGAGTCACTTCTCTAAAAGCTTCTTCTACATTTGTATCTTCCTTTGCGCTAGTAGGTATAATTGGGACGCCGTGTTTCTTCTTCACAGCATCTTTCATTGCCTCTTCAATAGCGCTCTCAAGGTCAACCTTGTTTTCAAGAAGTACTAGAGGTATCTTCCCTGTCACCGTAAAGAGCGCATTCAGCCATTCGTCGACACGTTCAATGGTCTCAGGTCTCGTTGTATCAAAAACAAAGAACGCTGCAGATGCATTCATGTAGTAGGCTCTGCGAAGCTGTGCAAAGTTGTCCTGTCCAGCAATGTCCCAGATGACCAGCTTAACAACTGTCTCATCGACATTGACCATCTTCACATGAATATCCGTACCAATCGTGGCTAGGTAATCGCCTTCGAAGCTGTCGTACACATAACGTCCAACCAGACTAGTCTTACCTACTGCACCCTCTCCCAAAAATACAATCTTAAAGAGGAAGTCGACATTTTCTGGCAAGGTCTGTACGCTCCACCGAATGGCGTCTTTGAAACAGAGAAACGATATTCATCTAATAACAGTATCGCCCATGTTGGTAGAAGTGTAGTTTTACATAACTTCCCGTCACCAAAAGCCAAAAAAGGCGAGTACATACTTCTGATGCAAAGGTCGAACGAGATGGAGATTGGAACCTTCGCACGAAACAATGAACAGGTCAAGAGTGCCATTAAACTTGAACCAGATTTTGTGGATCTGCGGATGGACTTGAATTTCAGCATTGATTTTGCAAAAGCAAAAGATGATTTGAACAAGGCGGGCATTCCCTGTACTCTTCACTTACCAAGCAATCCTGACTGGAAACCAATAGAGCTCAGCCGAGGTATTGTGCCGTATATCGATCTCGGGCGACAGATTGATGCAGAGATTGTGACTTTTCACACCATGCTATCAACTCTCTTCTATGACGATTATGACATTGACATTTTCTTGAAGTCTCTTCCCCTAGCCTGTGAGGCCTCTAAGGAGACAGGTGTCACCTTGGCCATTGAAACCCTAGGTCTATACTACACTGAAACCCAACTTCTCTTCGACATGTTCCCAGATATGACGATGGCTCTAGACGTTGGTCATGGTCAAATTTTTGCCGCACGAAATCGAGCTCTTGAACTCATCAATTCGTTTTATGATAAGATTTCAATCGTCAATGTCCATGACAATCATGGCTCCAAGATGCTTGATGATGTGCTGAAAATGAAGAAGGACCGAGAGGTTTCTCAAGGCGAGATACGCGAGCTTGCGGTCAGGTATGACACCCACTTGCCAATTGGCGATGGAGAAATTGATTTTGATACAATTTTCCGAACCCTAAAACAACATGGTTATGATGGTCGTTTCCTAATGATGTGTGAGTGTCCCTCTGACTTTCCACGGGAAAAGGAAAAGTTCACCGAGCTCTGGTTAGCAGCTTAGCCGGTTTTCGCAAGAGATTCAACCAGCTTAAGGACTTCTTTGAGTCCCTTCGTGTCATCTGCCTTCTCATACAATGAACGTGCCTTTCGTACAGCCTTCATAGACTCATCTGGTTTTCCTTGTATAACAAAGAACCTAGCCTGTTTTAGACGTGCTGCTCCCATCCTACTATAGACATCCAGTGGATATTCGAACATGTCTACATTGATGACCTTGCCACAATCTGGACACGCAATCACAAGGTCTAGATCAGAACCAGCAGGGGCGGCTGTTGCAGCTACCTTAGGCGTAGTCGGAGCGGGTGTTGCTACTGGGGCAAATGGAGTTGCTTCAGGTTTCGGTGCAGCTACTTCCGCTGCTGGGGCTTCTGCCACCGTGGTAGCCTCAATGACTGGCACATCTCCTTCCATCTCATATTTTGTGGAGGAGAACTCTGCAGAGAGTGCTGGAGAAACTGCCCCATCGCCCACTGGAGGCGTAACAATTGACGCTGGCACCGGTTCCGGTTCTTGATCAACATATGCTGATTTGGAGCCCAGGATGGATTGCTCAATCTGTGCACTGGATGGTCCAGCAGGAGGCATCATATGAGCGGCCTCCGGAGGGAGTGGTTCACTGCCTGCCATCATAGTTGGCGGGGGCATGTCCTCTCCGCCAGCCATCACTCCTGGTCCTTCAAGTAATTCTTTTACCTCGCTAGCTCGAAGCATCCTGGTTTCGATAATTCCAGACCCACCAGGTTCGTCTATACCCACTGTTTCAGCTATGGCAAAAGCTTCCTTTGCTTTTTCAAATTCGGACTTTGGTCTTGTAAGTCCGCCTGCTGATCGGACACGGTCTGTAGAAACTTGGCTGGGTTTTACCGCTTTATCATCTTCATCTGGAGCAGTCATAGGTACGGGTGCCACCGGCATTTCAGAAACTGGAAGAGGTGCTGGTGTTTCCGGAAGTTGCGCCTTCTCCTTAGGTTTGGCTGTCTTTATTAGTGAAGCGCCACATCTAATACAATATTTACGTGTCGGTTGATTAGCCTTACCACATTTATCACAAGTACGCACCATACTCACCTCAAGCAACTGGTAGATACACATTCTACCTCATTAAGCTTTGCTGAATACACATTGTGAGAACCAAGGTAAAGCTGGGACGAAAGAAGTAAGGATAAAAAGAGGTTGCTATGATTCTTGAATAATACATAGATAATTGGTGTTCTGAATGGCAAGTCCAGATGAAAAATGGCCAACAGCTTCTTTCGAAGAGAAATATACGCTGATGATGGGAAGCATGTCTGATGAAGAACAGAGACGAGCCGCAGCAAACGTGATCCATCTTTGTCAATGTAGCAAGTGTCCAACCAATACTGAGACCGGAGAAATCAATGCTGTCTACTGCACATTTGGAAAATCAGAAGCGATTCACGAGGAAAAGGGATGTCTGTGCTCAGTATGCGCAATAACAAAGACAATGAGTCTGCGTTGGGAGTATTATTGCACTCAGGGTTCGGCAAAGGAACTCTCAGATTTGTAATTCTAAGAAAGTTAACCTCTATGAAATGCTATTTTGAATAGATAGAGCAATAATTGAAGCCTGTTTGTAGCATTCATTCATTGATGTCCCCGTTTCAATAATAGTACATATCGGATCCCCTCTGTTCACAATAACACCCTGTGGTGTCCTATCAGCTGTGTTTGAGTATTGAGCAAGATTCGGTGCTGCTCCATCACGCCTCGAATATACTATCATTTTAACACCAGGAGAAAGTTCAGGCGCTTTTTCTGGTAGTATTCCATGTGAAGCTCTAACGTGAAGCGTTGTCATAGAAAGATCTCCTGTAGCTTCTATCAGCTCAAGAGTTCCTTGAATTCGAGGATTGACCTCCATTAGCCAGATTCGAGCTTTTTCATCCACGACGTAATCAAAACCGACTGATCCATTTAGTTTCAGCTTCTTACTGATACTCTCAGAGACCTCCGCAATCCTAGAAACTGTTTCATCTGCAAGACCACTTGGATAGTAGTTCCCACAATATGCAAATCCGCAATTTCTCCCAGCAGTTGGCATACCAATCAGTTGACCCTGCACAGAAAATGTAAGAGCTAGGTCACCAGCTCCAAGAACACTGCAACTAATATCAACTCCACGTATGTATTCCTGAAGTACCCGTGGTTCATACTCGGTATCTTCTGGTTCTCCAAATGATCTGATAACATCACTAGAATTCAAAGCAAACCTGATACCACTACCACCCCCTGAATGAGTTGGTCGTACCAAATAGGGGAAGTTGAATTCCCCTGAATTTTTGAGTGCTTCATTGGGAGTATTAACAATCTCACGTTTAGGAAAACTAAGTTTAAGAGACGCGGCAATCTTTGCCAGAGCTGAAAAATCACGAGCCTTACTCATCTGATTAGGTGAGCAACCAACTAACAGACCCTCTTTCTGCAAAGGTCCGAGCGCATCAAAGTAGTCATCAAACCCACTACCTATAAGAACGTAGTCGAGTTTTCGTTTCTTTGTGAGATAGAACAGATTTTCAACCAATGATTCATGAAGTGGTACATCTAGTGGCTGTCTCTGTCGGGCACCTGGAGTAGGTGTTAGAACTGCTATCCAATCATCACAACAGGCAGTTAAGTCATCGTCGCCCCAATAATCAGAAACATAAACATTGGCTCCAGCCTTCTTTGCCGAACATGCGATCGGTCGAGCATTGAAACCAATAACTCCGACACTCTTATTCTTGAGTGGAGTGGATATTGAAACCATAACGAGGCGGATGTAGTAGCCCTGATAAGGTCTTTCTGCCTTCGAAATAGATAGTCATTGGTGATGTGTATGAAGAAAGTAAGAGCGGCTGATATGACTCCCGGGGAGATTCAGGGAACTAGAGGAACAGTTGAAGTCTATGATATTATTCAGGGAGATTTAACAGCTGGAGTCAGGATTGTAAAGGCTGATAGTGATGTCCCCACCAGACCTCATAATCACTCTGAGAAACAAGTCATATACGTGATATCTGGGACTGGTGAAATTTCAAATGGCACCAAGACATTCGATCTCATCCCGGATGACTTCATCCTTCTAGAATCCAACGAAGAGCATTATGTAATGACCAAGAATGATGATCTCAAGATTTTCGAGGTAAAATATCCATAATCATTGGTGAGGAGAGAATCCTACTGAATGAAGACATGAAGCTAGAGCCTGAGATTTACAATATCTATCCAATCGCATGGATTGCGAAAAGCAAAGTTCTGATGGACTACGTTTATTCAGTTCTAGTAAAAGAAAGAACAACTGAGCACGACAAAGAATTCTTGGTAGCAGATTTTGCCTCTGGAGAACATGATAGAGTACCCTCTTTCTTCCTAAGAATACTACCCGAATTACTCACCAGTGACGAAGGGCCAAAGAAACGAACTACAGTATACAGCACTGATTTGCATGCTCTGCGTCTTGACAGCCTTATGGGGAAGCTCGAGGAATCTTCATTGTTGGAAGATGTGAGGGTAGTGCTCGCTAAATTAGAAACCATGGATGAAGACGCACATCTTCGACCTGACATGCTAGAATATCTCGAAGCCAACCTTTCATCCAATACTTGGCTTGACACACATTTGAAAGAGCAAAAGTTCATCCCACCTAACACTTTCGACATTGGTGTTTTGAATAATGACATTGTAGGGTATCTTCAGGAATATTACACCGAATATAGTAATGCCATTATGGGTCTTCAAAAAGTTCACAAGGTCCTAAAGGATGGAGCTCTTCTTGTTGTAACGATGCCATGCTCACTCTATGTTATTGACAATGTACAAATACTCGAATCCCTTGGATTTGAATTTCTTGAAGGGCAAGATATTGTTCTCTCAAATGGGTCAGTCACACTTCTAAACCGGTTCACAGAGCCACAGACTATGAGTCGTTTGGGGCATTACACTTTCTTAATATTCATCAGGAAATGATACATCAAGGATAGAATCTTAGGTAAGAAATAGTACAAACAGACATAATTTCTCGCAAACCTTATACAGAGCGAAGCTATGTTCACAAATACCTTGGTTGCAGGGGAAAACACAATGTCCGGAAGAAAACTCACCGACAAGGAAAAAGTTTCACTTGATGAAGCTCTCAAAGGAGCAGTTCTTTCTGACTCAGAACTAGAGCGATTAGCAGAAGGTGTGGATGAATCTGGCGAGACCATAATGCCAGTGGAAGATGGTGAAGACCTAATTTCCGCTGCAGCACTTGCACTAGACTTTGTAGACCATCTGGAGACATCAGCTCCTCGTGAAGGAGCTGGGGATGAGGACGCTGTTGCTGGATTTGATGCCCTCCTGAAAAAGTTGGAGACATTGAGAGCAGACATATCCTCCCTGCAGAGAGGTGTTGTTGGTGTTTTCGCTGCACAGCTTCTCACTTTCAGAGGAAATGTTGTAGACCTGAAATCTCGAATATCCGAAGAGATGGTAGATCGTCTACGAATGAAATTCTACAAACAATTCATTGAGACGATGTTTGTTGATATTGTTGATTCAGAATTTGCTGCACTAGAAAAGGAATTAGTCGATAAGATTGTTGAGCAGACTCAGGACCGATTCAAGGAATTTGCTCTTCGTGTCAGAGAATCAGAAGTCGATTTACGAAGAACCATTGTGGAGCAACAAGACATCGTCAGATCATTCATGTTAAGTTTAGAAGAGGAAACTGTTGCACAAAGAACTGAGTTAGCAGAGAAGCAATCTGAAGTGACCAAGCTAGATTTAGAGGTCAGAAGTCTTCAATCGAGAGTAGACACCGGAAAGGCTGTGGGTGTTGCCAAGGACGAATATGAACGACGTATCAAGTCCTTGGAAGAAGAGGTCAAGGATCTAAAAGATGACGTGCTCCTCAAGGATGCTCTAGTAGAAAAAAGAACCCAGAACACTGAGGAAGCCAGGAAAGAAGTAGAAGAATTGAAACTCAAGCTCGGAGAAGCTATGAGCGAATTTGAAGTTTACAAGGAAGAAACCGCACTTGCTAAACCACAGTCTGAAAAGACTGAGGCTGAAATTGAAGCATTGAGCTCCAAGATTGATTTGCTCGAAACAACTATCGAGGATAAACGCAAGGAAGGCGATGCAGCTGCTGCGTCTATCAAGCATTTGGAAACTCAGATTGAGGACCTTAAAGGAGAGAAAGCTGGAGCTGAGAGGGAAGCCGCAGATAGGCTTGCCGAGCTTGATGGTTTCCAAACTCGAATTGCGGAGATTAAAGTGATGGATGAGAAGATCCACAACCTCGAACGAGAGAGTAAGGACTTTATGGAACAGGCTAAGATTACAGAGATGCAGAAGGATGCGTTCGAGAAAGCCACTCGTCTAATGGAGACGGAGCGAGATATGGCTCTACAACAGAGAGACCTTTCTAATGAAAGAACTCAACGATACATCACAGTTCTCGGAATGGAAGGTAATACGAAAGTTCTGCTCCTTGTGGATGAGGTTGGCTCTATCACCTTCACCGAACTAGGAAAGTCACTTGGTGTACCAAAAGGACAGGCTATGAAATGGGCAAGAGAACTTCACAAACTCGGAGTTCTTGAAATTCAAGGCGAGAGTGTGAAGTCGACTCTCAAACAAATGGACGTCAAAGAAAGCAAAGAAGAGGTAAAGAAGAAGAAGAAAACGAGTTGATGTTTAGAACTCGATGGATCGGTCACCCTCACCATATGACTTCACAATTTGAGACCAATAATCTGCAAGTTTAGACATAGCTTTTGAGAAGTCCTCAACAATGCGAAACTCACCAATCCTCTTCTCTACAAGACCTACGTCACGTAGCTTGCGCATAACTTTCACGTAGAGACCTCGACTTGATAGTACAAAGACCTGCCAGTCTGAATCTTTGACTACACCATCATTGCTCATTATCGTGTTGAGGATCTTCGAAGCTTGTTCAACCTGCATCTCAGTGAAAAAGACGTAACGTAAGAGATGTCTTGGACTAATGAGGGATGGTCTTCGAATTAGGTCTATCTTAGCCATGGTCAGACCCTGAGGAACGACGCACCTGTTCGAATAAGATATTGGGTATTACGCTTACTTTCTCAAAGATTTGACCATCAGCATAGGTAGTGCAATAGCGATGAATACTCCCACTGAGATTATAGTTTGCATCGCAAGAGACACAACAGCTTCGAAAGCAGGTCCCATCATATAGAATACAATCCCAGTCAGAATGCAACCTATGAACGGAATAATTTGGATTGGGGACCTCAATTTTGACATTGCTGCAACTAGGATGAAAAACCCATATCCTACCGCCGCGAATGCAAGTGCCAGTGAAAACAATACTGCAAGTGCTTCGTAGAGACCAAACAATAACCACCCAGCAATAGGGAGGAAATACGCGACTATCAACCAAATCAAATTGAAGACTACAATAGCCTTGAGGCCTGTTGATGCATTTTCAATGTCCACACTAGATGGAGCGTTGGAGAACATGATTGTCATTGCCAAGAAGGCTATGATCCAAAAGACTGGATTAATGACAGTGAGTTCCGAAAAGGTGTATAGGAAAGTGTAAACGAATCCTCCAATTGCAGTCAACGGATACATCCAATCAGCAAGTTGTAATGGAGTCAATTTTACATTGATGAGGTTATTCAGTAAATCCAATGCATTAGTGCCAAGTTCTGGTCTGTCAGGTACCAGGTAGGTGGCACTGAATGCGAATAAGATGAGCAAAACCAATGAAACTGCTACGGGTGCAAGATTGATGATCGCGTTCTTGAGACGGCTCTGAGGCTTCATGTACTTGACATAACCAAGGACTACTTGGTCCCCTTGTCGTTCCACATTGATTGGTTTAAACTCAACAATCTCAGTTCTTGTGAAAACGCAACCAAGTGCGTGTGATGACTCATGCAGAGCAACTCCGGGTCCAACAAGCATGTACCACGAACGTGACCCCGGGTCTTGTGTTGTTCGAAGCATCGCATGCGACATTCTTTCAAGCAGCCATCCAAGTCCCCAAACAATGAAGAACAATGCAAATCCAAGTAGTACTATTGTGAAATATGCGTTCAATTCTCATGCCTCCTACAAAATTACATGACTATAGTCCAAGTTCTCTCTTCTTTTCCTCTTCTACCTTGTCAAGTTCTCGTACTTTTTCTTGTTCAAGCTCTCGAGCTTTGTCCTTCTTTGCTCTATCAACAATTTTCCGTTTGTCATTATCCAGCTCGCGAAAGCGTCTTTCCTTAGTATTCTCCGCGTCACGAATTCTCTTCCGAAGGTTGTCAACTTTCTTCTTGAGAGTCGAGCGAGTTTTGTCCTTTTGCTTCTTAGCGTCTCTATACACCTTGTCTGCATCCTTCCACTCACGCTCTGCTTCCCGAAGCCGTCCTCGAATCGTTTCAATAGTATCTCGTCGAGAACTAGCTGCTGCTCGGGTGCTCTCAATCTCAGTATCCAAACGGTTATCCAATCCTTCAAGCTCCATCACTGTCTTCTGAAGATCTGTCTTGAAATTCCTGATATCCGAGTCAATCTTCTGAACTTTCTTATCCTGTAAGTACTCCGAGTCCACCATCGCAATCATTGTAATGATGACACAAGGCCTTTTCACTGTTATCCATGACCGTCAGAAATACTCTTCAGCGAACTGATACATTATTGTTCTCTCAGCACGACGCAATCTCTCTTGCATGGCTACACGTTTTATCTTCAACTTCTTTGCTAGATGCTTGATCTCGCTTTTACGGGGCATGTCGTAATAACCTCTTGAAATTGCCAATTTGATTGCGTCCAATTGCTTTGTTGTCAAGCCTGGACCCAGAGACCCTCTAGGTGAGCGACGGATATTTAGTACACGCACTTTCGAGAATCTTGAGCGGAGGGTATCGAATACCAGTCGAAAAGCATCCTGGTCCGGTGCTAATAGATGATGTATTTGGGTGCCACCTTCAATAACTATTGGCAATCTAGACATGCAACCACTCTCCAAAATGGTCTCATGGATTGACTTCTTCTTCAACTGATGAATGACCTCTGTCCAATATTGAACTGGGGTCTCATGTGTGACCCTGACTTCGATGATGCTTGCTGACTTCTCAAGAGCATTAACGTAATCCGAGAGTGGTTTCTCTTCTCCTGTTAAACTTTGGATGATTCCAAATCCAACGGGCCCATTGATAGAAACCAGATCTACCCTTACAGGAATTTTCCTTGTGAGATCGCATGAGTAGTAACCCTCAGCTGTAATCTCAAGTCTTGCTTCTATCAATCTTATAAACACCCGTCTTATGACGGCAATAGACATATTGCTTCTTCAATCTACCGTTTTACCTAGGAGAATGAATCACTTGAATGAAGTGGAAAAGAACAGTCCTCAGGACGCAAGACGAACTCGGATTATTGCTGTGATTCAAGCATTATTCGTGACGGTACTTTGGTCGTCATCCTTTGTAGTCATTAAGTTTGGTCTGGAAGATATTCCTCCATTGACTTTTGCTGGTCTAAGGTACTCAATCGCTTCTTTGATTCTTCTCATCCTGATTCTGGCGCAGACGGAAATGAGGACATCGATAAAGGGTCGATCGAGAAGATGGTGGGGGATGTTATTTCTTTACGGTTGCGTCTACATTACCGCAACACAAGGAACACAGTTTCTAGGATTATTCTTTCTTCCTGCAATTACACTATCACTTCTTCTCAATCTAACACCAATCATTGTACTGCTATTGGCAATACCGTTCTTAGCGGAAGAGCCGTCGAAGATGGAAACGGTTCTTGTTCTAGTAGGTATATTTGGAGTGTTTCTCTATTTCTACCCGTTGGACTTTGTCGGCATTTCTATCGTGGGCCTCATAATTGGTATCATTAGCTTACTTGCTAATTCAGCCTCAGCACTCATCGGTAGAGCTATAAACCGTGCACGGGATACACCATCATTGGTTGTCACAGGAATTATGATGGCCATTGGATCATTCTTCCTCATGTTGTTTGGATTAGCCACTGAACCAATAGCTCCACTATCATTGACATCTTGGATTTATATTCTGTGGCTCGCTGTGGCAAATACAGCACTGGCATTTACACTCTGGAACAGAGCAATGCGTGTACTGAGAGCAATTGACATGACACTAATCAACAGCACCATGATGCCACAGATTGTTATCCTCTCAATCATTTTTCTAGGAGAGTTTCCAGGACCTCTTGATTGGGTAGGACTGATTCTTCTAGCTATTAGTGTCGGAGCAGTCCAGTATCTTCAAACAAAACGTATGAACAATTCCAAGGTTTAACTCTTCGTTGAGAGCGCAGGTCTTATAGAGAAAGGCTAATGTGGTCAAATGTTGTATTGTTCAGCTCCTAAGGAGGAATGTTCTTGATGAGTTACGAAGAACTCCGAAAAACCGAACTGTTTTCGTTTTTCAGTTTCACAGAAACTGGAAGGAAACCCATGACCGATGGCATGCAAGAGATACATCTCAAACCCGGAGGTTTCCAAGAGTTCATCGATGTTAAAATGAGGATTGATAGGTTTCAGAACGTGCATCAAGGAGTCTTGTATCTTGATAGGGATTGGATTGGGAGTCCGATGACTGTGAGTCCTTTTGGCAAAGATCTTGCTAAAAGTTTCATTGCTGCTGTTACTCCTCAAGCTGACCGAAAGAAAGCTGATAATATCGTATCTACAATTTGGAACATTCAAGGATCAAATGATAGTGTGATTGCAAAACAATCACAGAGTCCGAAGGACCAAGTATCTGAACCAGCAATTGAGGAACTTCAAAATGTCTATCTTGGAATCGAAGAAAAATACGAGACGAAATTAGAAAAGTCACGTATCAAGGTGGAAAATGTCATGGATGTTGGTCGGAGGCGCTTGAAAATCTCAATTGATTCAGTCTAGGGTTTACGTTACATTCCAAGCCATTATGATAGTCTTTGCAATGTCCCTTGCAGTTGCTCCAATAAGAGTTGCATCAGATTCAGTTAATATTCTACTAATCGCATTTTCAATAGTGGTTTCGACAGCAGTAGATCCAACTAGCGAATCCTCAATTTTCTGCAATGTTTCTTCGGGATGAAGGAAGAAATCCCCTAGTATCTTAACATCAACAATCTTTCCTAAAGAGATCTCTAGTTTGATCTTCACAAACTTGCCACCTGGAATCTTGTAGCTCGATTCATGCAAGAACATCACCTCGAAAAGTTCCAGGCACGAGAGGGGTATTTTTCCTGTGCAAGTCTCGCTGCAGTATCTTGCTCCTCATCACTCAGTTTTCCCGGGGATAATTCAATATCTAATGCATCAGAAAATCCATTCTTCAGTGCCACTTGGAGTTCGTCGATATGGACATCTCTTCCGAGTATGTCTCGTATTGAAGTGACTCTTTCTTTGACATCTGCTATCATTTTGTCCGAGATCTTTTCTTGAGGCACTTTCAAAATAGTAAACATCAAGTTGACATCCAAATCTAACAGAGTTGTTCCATGCTGGAGTACACAACCATGACGCCTTGTCATAGCATTCCCCGACACTTTCTTGCCATATACATCGACATCGTTGATAGGTTTGAACTCACCTTCGATGCCTAGATGTTCTAAAGCTTTAACGATCCCTCCACACAGCAGGCGATACGATTCAAGAATATCACTAGGAGCCAATCTATGTCCTTTGGGCATAATAATGCTGTAGGTCACTTCACCTTCGAAATCGTGGTAGACTGCACCACCTCCTGTTATTCGACGAATATAATCAATACCTCTTGAGTCACAGAACCCAACATCAACCTCATCTGTCATTCCTTGGAAAGTTCCTATAGAAACAGCGGAAGGATTCCAACGATAGAGTCTGAGTGTAGGCGGAGCATTACCATCCTTCATAGATAGCATTACAGCTTCATCGATCGCCATATTCTCGAAAGCAGTATGTACTTCTAAGTCTATGAATCGAAATTCTTCCATTCATGCCACCAAGTTTGTTTCTTCTATAGCTCTCAACACTTCCTCTTCAGTCAGACATCGTGGATAGTTATACATCGGACCTCGAGGTCGCTCGTTATAGAAGGGACGGTTGCAACCTTTGCAACCTGTAACCTGAAATGCTACTCCAGATGATAAGACTTCTCGAAGCAAGCCTTCGTCAATGTCGAGTGAAATACTACCGTCCTCATTTTCTCGTATTTGGTCAGACGCCAGAAGACCTTCAAAGACTAATTGCCTTACTACCTGCATTCTCCTATATGAGGAGAGATCAGGAGGAGAGTGATTCTCGAGTGACGTACCCTTGATATTTGTGAACGCGAACAGACCTACACTAATTCCCATCTCATACATTTCAATTATGAAGTCTGCTGCTTCTTTCTCAGATTCTCCTAATCCAATTATGAGATGAGTTGTCACTCTGCCTTTGCCGAAAATCTTCAGCGCATCTTTGAGACCTTGGCGATGGGTCGTCCATCGGTATTCAGCTCCGCGGTGTTCTCCTTTGATATCTTCGAATATTTCTGGAGTCCCTGCATCAAGTGCAATGCCTATATTGGAAACTCCAGTTACTTTCAACTTGGACAAGTCATCAGATGAGACTGGATGAATAGCAACTGAGATGGGTAATTTGGAAACCTTTCGAAGTTCGTCAACAATGTTCACAACATCTTGGACTACTTCAGGATAGCATATGGTCTGAATACAGATTCTTCTGAACTGACCCGGAGGAGACCAATTCTGAATCACATCGTTGAAATTGTATTCAGGCCAAGAAAGCCGTGAGAGTCTATCCGATCCCGAAGTGCTATCTTGAGCTTGTGGACAAAATGAGCAATTCGCGTCACATCCTCCCTCTCGGAAAGTCATAAGGAACGCAGTCGTAAAGTTTGGATCTTTACCTCCTGATTCCATACCAATTTGAATTGCGGTCCCAATTGATAAGCGAACTCTCTCAACCAAGGTAATCATCTCTCAATTTGCCTAATCTGCTTTAACCGTGTTGTTACCGCTAATTATTCGCAGTTCACTAAGGTCTCCTTCTTTGAAGAGTTCCTTGAATTGACCATACTTTTTCGGTATGAGAATTAACTGTGGACTATTTTTCTTCGTGTAATGCTTCGTATAGATGAAGCATGATAGTCCACGTAACTCAGTGTTATCCAAGAATGAAGTGATTGACGGACCTCGTCTAAAAACACTAACACCATGTTTTGTATTGCGGACTGAACCAACTGGGGAGTCTAGCAGTTTAACATGTGTGTCTTGCTCGAGCTTTGATGATCCAATCACTCCCCCAAGTTTGTAGTGTGAGAGACCTCCATCAAGGATTCCTACTATTTTCCCATCTTCATTTGAAGCAGAGAGTCCAACTAAATCTCCAATGATAGAATACCCAAGATGTTCGGGAAAACCTATGATATGGCCATCAGTAACTGAATCAACTAATATTTCAATATTCTCAAGCGAGTTGCCAGGTTTCTTTGATTCAAATTGATATTCAAACTCAAGCGGATATGATTTACTCGAGCGAGAAAAAGATTCCTTAGACAGGATCTCAACATGATAATGTGGTCCAGTCCAGTAGTTGAAGTAACGCGATCGAATTGCTTTACCGATACAGTCTCCTAGATTCACAGTTTCACCTTCAGATACAGCCGGTTTGCAATGCAAAATGCGAACTACATCGGTTTCTGATTCTTCAGGAAGGATTCCAATCCCATATTCGTACTCGTGTGTGGGAAATTGCTTTGGTTGACCCATCCTCATCTTTTTGGTCTTCACAATCTTCCCTGTCACAGGTGATTCAATATCTCCACCCCACTCGTGGTGTCGCGGATAGATGTCTATAGCAGAACCAATATCGTGACTAATGTACGGACTATTGTAGTATGAAAAGTACGCATCGTCTGGGGCTTGAATATTGATTCCTGAGGCAGATCCAACTACACGCATCAGAATGACCTCTCAGAGATAGAGGAAGCATGCTCCGACAAAGAACACGCTACTATCTCGCTTATGCTTCTTTGGCTGCATCGTATATCGGTACGAGCTTCTCTGTCCAAGATTCTAGACCCTTTGGAGAAGACGGATACTCACTATATAACCGACGTATATCGTTCATCAGGTTTGCAACCTTTGACACACGAAGTAGAAGTGGAATCTTACCGAATCCTGCGACGAGCCGTTTGAACTTCTCTCCAGCGCCAAACTTGACTTCTCCCGTCATTGATGTGTCGAGTAGGTCACTAGCCTTGATGATTTGCTTCTTGAAAGCAAAGTCAATGTCATCATTGGTGATATTCAACAAGAACCATCTGAAGACATCAAGTGCAGCTTGTTTTGATCCATAGCTCTTGTGATATCTAGGGTTGTAGTCCCAAAGTGCTTCGATAGAAGTATCATTCTTCTCAAGTGCCTCAGAAGCAACAATTCCAGCATGAGCACCACCTAGGAGCGATGAGCCAATACCCCCACCGTGAATTGGATTCACTTGGCAAGCTGCATCACCCACTAGCATGAAGTTATCATCAACCATTGTGTCAATGGGTCTTCGAATCGGTGCAACTCCTCCACTACTATCGAGGACTTTGATGTCCCCCCACGTATCCATCCAGGTCTTCTTTACGAAATCGTATTGAATGTCCTTGGGATTACGATGACCCTTTATCGTCATTACTCCGTTCCCAACATTGACTCTGTTCTTACCTTGTGGGAACACCCAAGTATAGCCTCCAAGAGTTTCGTCTTGATTCCAGAAAATATCCAGAATGTCTGGGGTTTCAAAATCAAAATCGGGGGTTTCGTAGATGTCGCGCCAAGCAACCATTCGGTCTTCACTGGCAATGTGACGTTCAACTGGAGAGGATTCAGGAAGTTGCATTCGAAGCATTCCTGTTGCGCCTGTTGCATCAACGACTATACGACCAGTGACATCTTTTTCTGGTCCTCCTTCTTTCGAGACCTTGATCCCAGATACTTTGCCATCATCAAAGATTAGTCGTTTCACTCGAGTTGAGGACCACACCTCTGCTCCTGCATTTTCTGCAAGTCCAACAAACCATTGGCCCATCTTGAGCCTATTGAAAGACATCCCCGTTGTGGTAGGACCTTCCATTCTCAAGCGATGGTCTCTGTCAGGAGCAATAAGGTCAATGCCATTCACCTCATACTCTACAATTCCTGCTGGGAGTTCAGGAATCCCAATTAGTTCTCTCAACTCATTAATATGATGAGAACCTATAGCATCCCCACAAGTTTTGTGTCCAATATTGTCTCTTTCTTTTCTATCTATGAGAAGTACTGTGTGACCCCTCTTGGCAAGTGTGTAGGCAGTGGTTGCGCCTCCAGTTCCAGCACCTGCAATAATAACATCGTAATCAGTCATGAATCATACCTTCTTTGACATTTGCCACGTCTGTTCGAGAAAGCCTTCGAGTTGCATCGAGATCAGAGGATTGTCAGCCCATCCACACACACTTAGGTCTGGCATGGAAATCATTGCCTCCTCTGAATCCATCACTATATCGATAGCTAATGTCTCCTCCTTAATACGCTGTTGGAAATTGACGAATTTGAGATTGCTCTTAGTTCCTAAAATGGAACGGATTTTCACGCCGCGACTTGCGGCTTCCTCTAGAGCTGCAATACCACCATCACCGAAATCATCCAGCTTCGGTGCTACAAGAAGAATAGTCTCCTCAGCTCTGGAAATCATCGAGAGCACCTTTGACATCACATCGCTGTTACCTCTTATCGTGTAGATGAGTGCAGGAACAGCAGTTGTTGAAGCACGTGACTCTTGGAGTATTGTGAGGTCCTCCAGTAGCTGCTTCAGCTTTGATGTCATTGTCTCTTTCAGATGTGAGAGTGGCGCAAATTGGTATACTTTCGGTCGTCCCTGTTGGAGGACGACAAATCCCTTTCCAACAAGCGCATCGAGTACTGTATATAGATTAGCATGATGAATTCCAGTCTCATCTGCCAGATCGGAAACAGTCGCAGACTCTATTGTATTTAGAGCTAGAATAACAGCGGTTTCGTGAGCTCCAAAACCGAGCTCTCGCAGGGTAGTCCCAGCACGAGTACTATTTTCATCTGCAGTCTTCAAACTCGAGAGATTCATTTTCGTCATCAAATTATGTGCAATTACTACTTATAACAGTTATGGACCCGCAAACCCTGTTAAGATTTCCTTCACGATGTCTCGGGCTGCAATTGCGGTGATGCCGGTGGGGTCAATCATCGGATTGAGTTCGACGACATCTGCGTAACGAACCTTACCAGTTTTAAAAGTAGATATGAGAAGTTCAACAAGATCAACCATTGAGAGACCACCTGATTCAGGATGACTCACACCGGGGGCAACCTGCGGTGAGAGAACATCGATGTCAACAGTGACATATAGGAAATCAACTCGTTTCCCCACCTCCTTGACGCGCTGGTGGAATTGGTCCTTCGACAATATCGGTGCAATACTCCCAGTCATTTCTTTTCGGTGGGACGGTATAGCAGAGCGCAGGTCGTAAGCTGCAATATCTTCAGTCAAAAGTATTTCATCATCGACCATCCTTCTCGCACCTGTTGAGTGTGAAAGTTGGTAACCACCCATATCAGAATGAAGATCCGCATGGGAATCAAGATGCACGAGACCATAGCGACCAGGGCGTCCCCTCTTGAGACCCTTGAGTATTGGATAAGTGATGAAATGGTCACCACCTAAAAAGAGAAGGCGACTCTCTCTCACTGCAAGTTTAGCGCATGCCTCAGAGATGTCGACTACTGCTGCCTCAGGAAGTCGCAGAGTTATCTCTAAGTCTCCAACGTCCTCCAGTGTGATCTTTTTTGTCAATGGTTGATCAATGGCATCTGTTCGAGATAAGGAAAGAGGATAACTATGGACCCGTTCACTGTCCGTTGCCTGTCGAATTGCATCAGGAGCAAATCGAGGTCCTGGCATGTAGCTTGAAGTCATATCATAAGGGACACCAACAACACCAACATCGGGGTCTCCTGATTCTGGAGCTGGTATACCAAAGAAAGTGCGAGGTAACCTCAGATAGCCATTGAGTTCATCCTTGAGGGGCATGGGCTCATTTGGTTGACAGTACAAGATAAACATGCTGTAGAGTTAAAGAAAAAGAAAGAGAGGTGTGAATCCCTGAGGAGAAAATCTCTCAGGGATCACCGATTGAAATTATACTTGGTAGGTACCGCCACCGCCTCTACCGCGAGCCATAAGCGCGATATTGACGATAGCACCCAGTGCGACAGCTCCACCCAATGCGGCTGTGAATGGCATTCCATCCATGAACATACTTTGGAGTAGACCAAGTGGATCAGGACTAACAGTATATCCATCTACATGAGTATTCTTGGAGAAAGTAGATCCTCCATAATCGTACTCGAGTGTGGCAGGTTGAAATGCATAGACACCCTCGTAGGCGAAAGTTGCTGTATAGGTGAAGGTCAAAGATGCACCCCCAGCTAACAAAGCTGAAGTTTCACTGGTATCTCCAGTTACAGTGACCGAACTTGGGTATCTCGCAGCGAGAGTATCATCCATAACTGTGACATTGTAGATTGGTTCAGCACCGTCATTGGTCACGGTTACC
>JAGXOC010000279.1 GCA_019894665.1 Candidatus Thorarchaeota archaeon | reverse complement strand
TCTCCAGACTGTAATGGAATGATGAATTCTATCACATTGTTACCAGTAGCATACTCTGTAGAGTTTGTGCCAGTTGAGTCTTCAGCCCATGTTCCATCATAGCGGATGTTGCCATCATATGGTAGACCATTGTAGTTCATGATTCTGAGATCAGAATCAAGTGCTGCATTCTCTGGTGATAGCTGAATACCAAAGGCATCTTCACCGAGGGTGTAGTTGTCCATTTGGATTCCATAGTACATGTGAGTCGAGTTTGATTGCGAGTAAACTCGAGCATTGTACCCACCACCAAATGCTACATCGTAGCCTTGGAGCTGATCCTCAACACCAGATAGTGTTCCATCAACAGTTACATCCAGATTATCATTTGTCAGTGTTGGAATCCAATCTGCTGCTGTACGGTTCATGTACTGGTTGTACATTGTATAGTCAATTTCATAGATCTTGACTGTTCCGTATGCAGAGCTAATATAGGGTGCCTTGAAAGCACCGTGAAGGTCCACTGGCATATGACTGACCCATTCTGTATCCTCCCAGAAGAAAGAGTCCACTTGTACTCTTGCATCTGGTAGAGCAAGGAGTCCTGCTTCTTCTTGATCTCTGGGCTCACCGTAGGATAGGAGCTTGTAGAGGGTTGAGCTGTAGAAGGGCTCTAGTGTCTGGTCGTTGGGACCGAGGTATGTAGCATCATCAATCAGTGATGTGCCAAACCTGTCTTCTGCAATT
>JAGXOC010000278.1 GCA_019894665.1 Candidatus Thorarchaeota archaeon | reverse complement strand
CCATAATAGATTAGTATGATAGGACTAGGTAAGTGGGACATCTCTGTTCAGATAGGGAAACGCTCACGACTGAAAGCCCAAGAGAAGAAATCTTCGCCTCAAGGGAAGTCCTTACTCTCTAAGAAAGAGCTATCATCAGGTTCTGGAGAGTCCGCGGCTGTTCACTATGTCCAATCGGACCTTACTAGTTTCAGCGATGAAATTAATGAGAGTGATAATGATCCCGTCGTGGTAAGAACTATAGAAACTCTCTCTGTTGCTGGAAGTGATGCTCCAGTACTCAAACAGGAGAAAGAAGCCAGGTCTTCAGGAGGGATCCCATCCCGATGAACGTTGACAAAGCTCTTGCTAATTGCAAATTCTTCTGGAATTTGCAAAGTGGTGACACTGGCAAGAGAAGGGTAGAATATAGAAGTATCTTGCAGTTGAATATTATTCACCAAACGCATGATACAGGTCAGAGGAGCTAATAAGGTATCATCAAAATATAATATTGAAGATGAAGTATTCGGAGGAACTTTGTTGAGAATCCGTTAAGCCACGCCGCAGCTACCCCCAATTCTTTCTTTCAGGCCTCACTCACGAGGCCACCCTTTTCTTTTCGATAAATCAAAATCATCTACAGTAAGTGCCTTATACTTCAGTGCATATTCACATTCCATTCGAGGAAGCCACCATGCAATTATTTACAGACCCATTTTCAATGGGAATTATTGCTAGTCTATTG
>JAGXOC010000277.1 GCA_019894665.1 Candidatus Thorarchaeota archaeon | reverse complement strand
CTCTTTCTCTTTGCGAAAGGTTGGCGGTTGATTCCTATAATGACTTCATAGAAGTCACTCTGGGACTCTCCACGCCGTCTCTCTGAATGTTCTCTCTTGTCGAACTCTCACACTGCAGAGAATAGCTAAGAATCCCATACCAACCAATGTCCAGCAATGCCGGATCTCAAAGCGAAATTCATCCACCAGGGAGTGTTAGTATCCAAATGTCAAAACTAGTATCCACTAGAATGGACTAGGATCTTCACACGGTGGTTGAACTACGGTTGAGATACCGTGCACGACACCAATTGATAGAAGCTCTAATGCTGCACGATTCTTAGTCATGCTCTCGTATAGAGTTCGTATCTTGTCTGTGCTTATCGCTTTCACCTCCTTCATTGCTGAACATGGTACGATATGGTGGACACACTGACTTTAGCTCTAGCCGCTGGGACCTCATTGACCTTATGTGTCATAGTTGGCCGCCTGCCTCTGACTAGATAGGTAGATACTCTGATCTAGATAGCTCAGTAACATCTGACCTATGAGCTCAGTCTGCAGTGTGAATCCAAGGATACAGTTACACTTCTGGCATAATAAGGGAGTGGTGTGCGGAGAGATTTACTAGAAGTGTATCTTAAGCCGTTTAGGGGACCATATAATTTCAACTCTCAACTGTGTCATACGAGGGTATTACTCACATATCATGAATAGGTCTGCCAACACATTCATATCTTAACAATTGGCCATATT
>JAGXOC010000276.1 GCA_019894665.1 Candidatus Thorarchaeota archaeon | reverse complement strand
CGATCAGACAGACCCCTGGGGCTGACACCGATCTCCTCGCCAACGAGGGCCGCATAGACCATTCCGACTGATACCGCCTCGCCGTGGGTGTACGCGCCGCTGTATTCCGTGGCGGATTCAAGTGAATGCCCCAGCGTATGGCCGTAGTTGAGCGCGGCCCTATCACCGGTGTCGTACTCATCCACCATGACGAAATCCGCCTTGACTCGCGCGCATGCCGCAACGACCTGTTCAAGCACAGCCATGTCGCGTTCCCTTAGGAGATCGGCCATTTCGACGATTGATTGCGGCCAGGCAGCCGGGCGAAGGAATCCGTACTTGGCGACCTCGGCCAGGCCCGATGTGAACTCACGGGCCGGCAGGGTCTTGAGCGTCTCAATATCGGCTATGACGGCAGTCGGTTGGTAGAATGTCCCCACAAGATTCTTCCCGTCCTCGAGGTTGACACCGGTCTTCCCGCCGATCGCCGAATCGACCTGCGCCATCAGCGTCGTTGGAATTTGAATCACCTTGATACCCCGCTTGTAGACAGAAGCCGCAAGACCGGCCAGGTCACCGACGACGCCACCGCCGAGGGCCACAGCCACATCAGCCCTGTTGAGGCCAGACTCCAGAAAATAATCCAAAAGCTCCATCGCTTTTTCAATACTCTTGGAGTCCTCTCCAGGCTCGATCTCTTTGAGCCGCACCTCGAGGCCAGCGTCGCCCAAAGAGCACGACAATCTTTCCGCATACA
>JAGXOC010000275.1 GCA_019894665.1 Candidatus Thorarchaeota archaeon | reverse complement strand
ATCCAATATGGCCTCCCCAATCACTGGATCTGAATAGGATAGTGCCACAGCAAATGAAGTTGGAGTTCCACCTGCTGCATAGATATCCATGACATTAGCTAACACTGCATTAAATCCAGCAGCACTAGGATGTTGCAAGCATAAATCTTCCACAATAGCATCAGTGGTGAGAAGTACTAACTCGTCAGAATCGGTTCCTATAGCTGCAGAATCCTCTCCGAGACCGTGGGGTGTATCTCCCTTAAATGAACGCAATCGAAGCTTATCGATAATTGATGGTAGAACAAATTTACGAGATATGCCATCAAAGTTAACCAACATCTCAAGAATATCGTCAAGGCGAGTCAAAGGGTATCCCCCATTTAATGACCACCTTGATTCTATGGTGGTCCACTCATAAATCCAATCGCGAAGGCAGCCTGACCTAACAGGATGCCAATACCAAGTAACGATATTCCAACCATGAAGTAGATGAGCGCTCTCATCTCAGGACGAATCTCTTCTAACACTACAATTCACCTTCGCGTGACTGCGATTGACTTCGTGTTGCTTATAGATATTTTGGGACCTGCACTAGATTCAAGCGGTCCCAATTAATCACGCTGTTTGAGTTTCTTTGCAATATCCTTGGGGATAGCATCTGGAAATTCGATATCGTGTGGTTCCATGAGAGTTGTAGGTTCTACTTTTTTCATTGAAGGTTTACATTTCCCACCATCGAGCATCCTTCGTTCTACACAT
>JAGXOC010000274.1 GCA_019894665.1 Candidatus Thorarchaeota archaeon | reverse complement strand
CTATCTTCAAGAAGACGGTAAAACACTACGATGTTGGAAATGTAAACACGAATGGTTAGCGTATTGGATAAAGGAGATAGAACAATGAATGAATTGACTAATAGAGATGAGCAAATTCTCATAGCAATAGAAGAAACAGAAGAAAGGATGAATACCAATTCACAAGATGAATATAACCGAGCCCTCAGTGATTTTTATCAAAGATTGAGAACACTGTTTCAATATATAGAACCATAAGGAGATAGAACAATGAGTAAAACAGTATGCATGTCCTGTGAACATCAAAAGATACCTATTGACCTGTTGCCTTGTGCTATCTGTGTAGATATACAGAATGGAACCGAGAGTCAATGGACACCAAAGGAGAGAGAACAATGATTTGTTTAGAAGAATGGATATTATTCAGTATTCTTATGATTAGTTGTTTCTTGAGTGGATACATAGGTTGGACAACACGTTGTAATAAGGAGATAGAACAATGAGCGTATTGTTCTTTGTTCTTGGAATGGTCCTTGGCTTTATATTTCTTGCAATACTGGCGGCTATCTGTTATTATCATACGGACCCAGTAGAAGATGTTTTACCTATGACAGAAAGAGGAATCAAGGAGATAGAACAATGAGTATGAAATTCCATAAAGAACTCCATAAAGAACCAGAAAGTTGTTACTGGGGCTCTGGAGATTATTGTCTAAAATACAAAACTAGAGTAGGTTGGCGTAATTGCACTACTAGATGTATTGG
>JAGXOC010000273.1 GCA_019894665.1 Candidatus Thorarchaeota archaeon | reverse complement strand
CACTTGGAGAGCGACACGCCGCTCTGCTCGGCAAACTTCTGCCACCGTTCCTTCTGCTCAATACTGGGAAGATAAACCCAAATCGCCCTCTCCTTGATGGTCTCCGTTTTCCCCACACATCACACCAAGAGTAAGATAATTGTTTAAAGTTATAAAATTTACTGGTAAAATGGTGCTCCGGCCGGGATTCGAACCCGGGTCTTCGGCTCGAAAGGCCGAAATACTTAACCAGACTATACTCGGCAGAAAAGGAGCAACGTCCTTTCTTCTACCGGAGCCTAAACCAGAGCATCAACCAAATAAACCATACTTACGTTTTAACTTTTCTCCATCTAGAAGGATATCTTCGCCGAAGAAGGAGTTCCACCTATAACTTTCGCCGAAGCAGCAGCCACCTTTTCGAGATGCTTTTCATCTGTGTAAACTCGGAGAATGTTGATGAATCCCCTGAGAACATCGAATACCGAGGATATGTCACTTAGCCGTAAAGGAATCTTTTCTCCAGTTCGGGTCTTCTGGAAAACAGGGATTTCCATCGGCTCAAGCAAATCAGAATGATGATAGGGCACCGAAGGCACTGTTGGCACATCGATTACAATGGCTTTGGGTTCAACTCCTGCCTCTGAGGCAATTTTGTTTCTCACCTGATCTCGAACCTCTTCTACGCTGAAAATACTGGGCACCAGATTCTCTTTAACATGAAACGTTCGGTCGTAGGCACACTTGAGGAGCTTACGCCTCTCCAAGTCC
>JAGXOC010000272.1 GCA_019894665.1 Candidatus Thorarchaeota archaeon | reverse complement strand
GTATTAGCTGGTGTACCTGCAGAGTGGTTCACAGCAAAGAAATCTCTAGTCGTGGACTCTTTACCAACTCAATCCGGCAAGACTCACATAGAACTAGGGTCCTCTTCAAACCAGCATCAGATTGAGATACGTCGTGATGAACTTCCTGACGAATATGATGTTCATATTCCATCAAGTGTTCCGATGCCCATGGTGAAGGCATATGGTGCTAGTATCGTAGAGCGTAAATCGAAGGCTGCGAGTCCATTCATAAAATTAGTTCCACTTTCCGAAGAAACCGTACTCACGTTTCATAAGTGAGATACAACCACTATCGCTAAGTAGCAGGCTGTTTCTGAAAACTTGTGTCATCCCGAAGACCGTTGCCCGAAACTTAGACAATCTTGGATATTACAGTCCATGATCGATGTTCGGTTCCTGATTCATCGAGGCTGCATCACAGGTACGAAACCTTAGATGTCTAACGACCTCTCCAACAGGCGTTTTCTGTCTCCGTGCAACTCGCGGCGACCGTAGAGTCAGGTCATGGATTTGGTTCTTGTCCTAGATCGACTCTACACCTACGTATTCTATGTGAACTATATAAACACCGACAAAAAGGGTCAAGAATGTCCAACTTCTTGGCAGCTGTTCCGAAACCCTTCTGTGATTGCTAAAAAAAGATGTTGGACTATGCGATTTTGAAAGAGTGACACCTATTCCTTCTCTTCAGATTTGAAATCAAGTGAAAGGGAGTTTACACAGTACCTGAGAC
>JAGXOC010000271.1 GCA_019894665.1 Candidatus Thorarchaeota archaeon | reverse complement strand
ATACACGGCCTCAAAGAACCTTAACAGGTCGCTGGGTTTCTTTAGTTCACCTGTCAAACAACTGCATCTCATTTTCATCAGTTGTTAAGAACATACACTTCATGATAACCCCAAGAGCGGCAGGAATCAATGGGATAGTGAGTATTACTGAAGAGATGATGGTGCGGAGGGCGAGATTTGATATAGTCTGAAATTCTTAATGAAGCAGGGAGGTTTAGTTCGTGGATAGGACCACAGCCTGTTCTCTGTTAAAAGGCGTGATTATTGTTGAAGGTGTACTTTTTCTGTTAGGAGGAATACTCATCACCAACATGCACCCATATTGGATGCAAGTATCTGTATTTGGAATAGGTTTTATGTTGCTACTCACTGTGATTGTCTGGTTGATAATTTGTAAGCGATGAAAATCAAGATTAAGAGAGTTCATCAGAAAAATGGTGCGGAGGGCGAGATTTGAACTCGCGAAAAATACTTGTATTATATATGACTTTGAGTTTTATTCTTACTCATCTTCTGCGTCCATGAAATTCATTTTGAGCGTTGTTTTGGCATCAAGAAAGGGCAGGCATCACAACATTCATTTATCAAAATAAAAGAGCGACATGAATCTATATGATTAAAGATATCAAATCAATCATTTTTGGAGGATTTACTGGCAATTGTTACCTTCTTGAAACAGACAAAGGTTTTGTTCTAATTGATACAGGAAGGAAATCTACGAGAAGTAAACTTGAACAAGAACTTGCAATTGCAGGTTGTAAAC
>JAGXOC010000270.1 GCA_019894665.1 Candidatus Thorarchaeota archaeon | reverse complement strand
TTACACGTTTGCATAAATGACGAAGACAGTGACAAACAGACATTAGGCATGTAACCGTGTGCACGTGCTGTGTGGGTGTGTGAATGAGAGTAAATGTTAGCGAGAAAGTGCAAGTATATGAAAAAAGGAAAATAAGTAAAGGTGTATGCGTAAAAGTTTGGGTTTGGGGCTAAATTTTGGCCTCTCTTTATTCCTGTGGAAAGAGTTTCTTTCCTTTTTCTGTGATTTCGATAGCACCTATTTGTTTGAACATATCCAATCCGTCATTGATGAACCATCCCTCTACAAGTTTGCCATTAACTATGCGATAGATAGCAACAGCCGTCATGGTTACCTTATTGCCAGTAGGGGCTAGTCCAAAAAATTCACCTGTATGAGTTCCCGTATAAGTGAGACGAAGCCATACCTTATCTCCTTCAGCAATGATATCGTCAATAGCTTCATGCCAATCAGGGAAGCCTTTGAAACCCATAATAAATAATTGTTTGACACCTTCTGCACCGACTTGATTAGTGCGGTCAAAATAATCTGGTGCTATAAAACCGTCAAACCAATCTAATGTATGTTTATTATACTCTTCAATCATTTTGCGAACAATCGCCTTATTCTCTTCCAATGACATAAAACATCACCTCTCATTTATTCTCTTTTTAATAATTTAAGATTGTTGTCTTCGTTTGGGTTAGGGTTCCAATTTAACCATTATTTGTAACGCTTTGTTAGGTTTTGTTATTATGGTCTAACGTTATTACTTCATTCCCTTTTTGT
>JAGXOC010000026.1 GCA_019894665.1 Candidatus Thorarchaeota archaeon | reverse complement strand
GTGTAACTCGAAATACGTGTCTGGGTCTGCAACATGAATCAACAGTGGAAGGTCATTATCTTCCAGTGCTTGAAATACAGGATCGAGCGTGGGACTGTCAATTCTGAAATCGCTAGGAACATCTTCGATATAGTCCCGCCATCGAGGACCGAACCACGACTTTGCAAGAGAATATCCCTCGTCTTTTGTTCTTGAGATTTCATCTATGACTGGATCAACATTGTAGTGGGCTATATCGCTGAGAGAAAGATACTTTGCAAATACAAACCTCTCAGGATATTGTTTCTTGGCAGCTTGAAATCCATCCTTTGAATGTACTATCCCAATCTGTGCAGCTACACCGAACTCATCTTCAATCTCGAGCATCTTATCGAGGGTGTCGGGTTCTCCAATATGCGTATGTGCGTCAAAGATGGGACCATTGTATTTCCAGTCTTCTGTCAAGATACACCACCAAGCTGGAATATCAGGCATTGAAAAGCCATTCTGTATAGGTCACTTCTTCCACAATCCTGCTTTGATGCGCAGTTTATTTTGTAGATATTCTCCAAAAGACGTGAGGAGAATCTTCCATGAGAGTAGTGGTACTTCACGGGAGTCCAAGAAGAGGAGGAAATTCGGACACCCTCGCAGAACAATTCGTGACAGGAGTCAGAAAAACAGGGGATGTTGAGGTCCTAGACTTCATCCTGAATGACATGAACATCAGACCTTGCCAAGGATGTGAGTCGTGTATGACATCAGAGGGGCACAAATGTGTGATTGATGATGACATGCACCAGATCTACTCTGTCTTTGCAGATGCAAACATAGTTGTCTGGGCGACTCCGATGTACTGGGGGTACATGACAGCTCAGATGAAGATTGCACTGGACAGGATGGAGGCTCTTGCTATGGACCCTGAAAAATACTGGGTTGACAAGGAGTTTGTTGCAATCCTCACCTATCGTCACCACTACCAGTCAACCATAGGTTTCTTTGAGCGGGTACAAGACTTCTTCAGATTCAAATTCAACTCGATATTGTACTGCTCCAAGAACGAAGCCAGTCATGAAGACTTCCACGTATCCACTGACAAAGAGAAATTGGATGAAGCATTCGTCCTTGGGGAACGACTTGGAATCAAGGTCATTGTATGAACAGTTTTTAGACTGATTACTGAATCAGATCTAGAGGTAGTCTGTTGTGAATACAGTTGCGCTAGTGAAGTTCAAAGACAGTGTCAGTCAAGCACTACAAGATGGGCTTGATCTAATTGGTGGTTTTGGGGACTTAGAGTCGCCTGTTCTGGTAAAACCAAACATCTGTACAATATCTGACGACACAGGGTACTCGGTTACTCGTGTTGAAACTGTCAGCGCCTTGATTGAGCTGATGTTGAAGACCGATGAGAAACTATCAATCAAAATAATCGAGTCTGATAGCCAGAGCAAATTCGCAGAGGAGGCATTCCGAAAATTCGGATACTCGCAGCTCTGTGATGATATGCAGGAGTCTGGTTTCGATGTCGGTACAGTTGATTTGAGTAAGGCACCCATGACAAAATTGCAGTTCAATGGTGACTATTTCGAGACCCCAGAACTGCCTGAGATACTCCTGAATGCAGGATATTTCGTTTCAGTGGCCGTAGCCAAAACCCACTACCTTTCATTCATAACAGGGGTATTGAAGAATCTCTTTGGAGTCCTTCCAAGGAAGGACCAAGCATTTTATCATTCAAAGATAAACGAGGTTATTGTGGACTTAGCAAGAATCATCAAACCGAACCTCAACATCGTGGACGCACGAGTTGGAGTTGAAGGATGGAACGGTCCAGAGACACGGAAACTTGATGCATTCATAGTGGGTCGTGGGGCGGTGTCTGTCGACTCAACGATGGCGCGAATAATGGGTTTTGAACCTGAGCAGGTCCGTCATATCATGGACACCCTCAATTATGATCTTGGAACAATCACCCCCTCGGTTCTGGGTGAATCCATAGAGTCAATGGCAGTCAAGTTCAATGTTTCAAAGAAGTGAGAATATGAAACGAGTTCTTTTTCTTTGCACAGGGAATTCAGCGAGGAGTCAGATGGCCGAAGCGCTCCTCAAACACTTTGGAGGCGAAGATTTTGAAGTGTATAGTGCTGGTACAGAACCTCAAACAAAGGTCAATCCCTTTGCAATCGAATCTCTGAAAGAGATGGGAATTCAGACAGAAAACCTCTATCCAAAATCAGTCAATGAGTTTAGCAGTCAGCCCTTCGATTTGGTAGTCACAGTCTGCGATGGTGCAAAACAAGTATGCCCTCATTTTCCTGGTGCAAAACAGATGGACCATTGGTCGCTAGAAGACCCTGCAGCATTCGAAGGCACTTACGATGAGATTCTCTATGCATTCAGAGAGACCTGTGATGAGATTGAGAGGAGAATCAAAGAATTGATTCTGAACTCCTAAAGTATCAATTACTTGTCAATCCAACCTTCGAATTTTCTCTGAAGTGTCTTAGCGTAGACCTTTCTCCAGTCATAGTCAACCCTTGTACACCATTTGTACACTACTTTAGGGTGAATATACGATTTGAGTGATGTGCCAAGATTCCATGTGCGACTGTCTTTTGCCATTGCAAAATCAACCTCAATCTTTCTCTTAGCCAGATCCGCCTTTTTCACACGTTCCATAGCTGTCGCAACAGCTCTCTCAGCAGTGGCCAATCGCTTGGTCGATTTTTCCTTCCACTCAGTGAGGGCTTTCTGTTGTTTATCCAGAGAATCTTTGCTCCTCTGATGTCGTTCTCGAGCACTCACAAGACCTGCCTCAGATTTATCCAAACGGTCTCGCATGCGTTCTATTCGCTCCTGAGCATCTTCCAATCGCTGTTTCTTGGTGGACTTGCCTTTACGATTGCTTGTCCGGGTTCGACTCTTTTGATCTCTTGCATTATCCCAGGTTGTTTTAGCTTTGTCACGTTTCTCCCGCCATGACCTAACTGAAATCATATTGTTCTCGACAGATGCTTTTTGTTTCGTGATGCGAGCCTGTTTTCCTTTTCTTGCATCGTCTTCCTTCTTCTTTGCCTTGCGAAGTCGTGATTGTGGTGCTTTGAGCAGCACCTTGGCTTTCTCAATCCTAACCTCGGCTTTCTTGATACGGTCTTTGTATCTATCAGCACTACGACTCCATCCCGCTGGAGCCTGCTTTGTATGGTTCATTACACGTGCAACCTCGAGGTTGGCACGTCTGAAGGCTTCTTTCTTGATAAACTCTGGATCTACTTTTCGCGCTTTACTAGTCTTTAGTTCTTCACGCATAATCAGAGACGCATGATAAGTCCTAAACACTTTAGCAGATAATTCAGGGTAGACCTCGCTTAGGAATCGATTAACATGGGTGCTTCTGATAGTCGGGAAAATCTGTGCAATCTTCTTGGGGTCTCCACTGGTCTTCTTGCTCTTTCTGCTATTGAAGGATTCAAGTCGCTCAGCTGCGTTGTCGTATAGCTCCTTTAACACATCATAGACTTCTGATGACATCTCTAGTTCCTTGTGCCACTGAACGCTATCCTTACCAAGAAAATCAAAGATTATAGATGAGTCCCGGAATGTCAAATGCTCAACTCTGAGGGTAGTTGCGCCCACGGTATCAGCTTCTTCAGGGTCTTTCTCATCTCCTACTCTTAGACTGAGATTGTCAATCAGATAGCATGCAGCTGCGACCATCCTTCTCTGAAGATTCTTCGACAGGAGACCTTCCATGATGTGTTCACGGATTTCATCGATCCTTCGCTCCACTCTTAGCGCCTTATCGAACTTGGCTGCTTCTCGTTCCTGTTTTATTGGAGTGTTATCATGGAGCCAGATATACTTCACATTACCAGTGAGTTCATCAGTCCACTTTGCAATCCACATGGTCTCAGGAGCCCAGACAAGTTCACCCCACTCACCCTCTAAGGTTGATGCACCTTCTGGGCTTATGTTAAGCGAGATGTCTTTCTTTGCAGCACCCTGTTTCCAACGACCTCTCAGAGGGTGTTCTCCACGTCCCATGAAAATGCCTGAAGGTTCAGTCTGGTAGTTACCAAGTTCCATCCTTTCACCATCGACGACCGCGTATCCATATTGCTCCTTTAGCTGCTCTCGAGTCAATTTTCGTTCTTCACGCATGGCCTTCTTTTCCTCAGAGGTCATGATTTCCTTCGCTGCACGTTCTTCCTCAACTTCATGAATCACTTCACTGAAGTCAACCTCATCCACTTTCAGAACTTTACGTATCCCGAGAGCTTTACTGAAATCGGTCATGAAGTTTCTAGCAAAGACAGTATCATCCACATAGGGTGTGCCTAATTTTCTAACCCAGGCTACAGCCATCTCTTCTTGAAGCTGTGAAAGTGGTATCTCTTCATCTCGGGCTTTTATCGAGAGTCCACGAGGACGGGGTGGTTCGATGACAAGAATGCCGTTATGTATCAGTGATTCCATGTAGAGGCCTCGTCTTCTGTCGTCAGCAGTCAGTGCAAACAAAAGGATTACGCTATCGAACTGCGCAAACTGACTCATTTTGATAACGAAAGCGGTAATAGGTTTCCTTTTTACTCTAGTTGGTTAGTTCTAACTTGGCTGGTTGTTTGAATGAAGTTAAGAGAACTGGCAGATGCGGTTCAAAATCAACCTATGTGGCAGGCAATATGGTATATCACGAATAGTGTATTTGCTGCATTGACATGTTTGGCTTTGTCTCGATGGGGCTACCTTCCGTGGAATGATATGGATGCAATCCTCTTGGGTTTCTTTGTACCACTTGGGGTCTATGGATTCAAGTCTCTCAATGGGTGGTATAGGTATCAAGGCCGGTATGGTACCTACGGAATCTCAGAGAAATACTATGAACTATCTTTGGAGCTTATTGAAAAGGACGATTGGGAAGAGGCTTTGAGATATCTTGATGCTATTTTGAGGGTGATGCCAGACCATTTGCGTGCTCTTTACTATGCATCAGTATGCAAAGAGAAACTAGGTGATGACAAGGGGGCTATTATGCACATCACAGAATATCTCAGAGTAAAACCCGATGATGAAGAAGCACTTGAACTTCAAATTCGTGTTTCTCAATCCTGATTGAAAATGGATTGGTGCGGCCAGCGGGATTTGAACCCGCCTCGGAAGCTTGGAAGGCTCACCTCAAATCTACACCTTGATGAGTTTTGGTGATTTTTTGTTTCCTTCTACGAACTACAAGTGTGCTACTAATCGCAACAACCACAACTGCACTTACAACCCAAAGGACGAGAGAATCAGTCAGTCCAGACCAGAGTGGTGTTCCAAGACTGTTGCCCTTGGTTGTACGATAGATATAGCCACCCCATCCAGTAGCCCATCCATGGGTGACATTGATGAAATCTACAGCTAACACTCGATTGTCATGTGGAAACGATTGTGAATACCAATTTATACCTCCATTGGGCGTATAGGCCACCTCGCTTTCATCACCCACAATCCATCCGTTGTTAGTATCTAAAAACAAGATGTCAGAGAAGTAGGGCAGTTTCGAAGGCAGAAGAGATGTGCGAGGAAGTGGTTTTTCCACCCATGTTTCACCATCTGTCATGTGTGCAAGCCAATCATCCGAAATCACCCATGCCTCAGTTTCACTCACGAAAGACATTCCTCCTCCTCCATGGGTGACCTCTTTCACCCATGTGGCACCACCATTCTCAGTATGATAGATTCCGAGGAAACCTATGACCCACCCCTCAAGTGGTGTGATAAAATGAATCCCTCTTCCCCAGTCATCATCAAATGTCCAAGACTCAACAGACTCCCAGTTCTGACCACCATCAGTTGTCTTGTACATACTTGTATGGGAGGATGTCCAACCATGCGTTCTATTAATGAACTGGATTCCGTAGAAGAAGTCATTCGGATCACCTATGTTTGTTACATTCCAGATCCGTCCTCCCGTTTCTGTATAGTACAAACCACCAATGGCAGTGACCCAAAGGGTTTCACTGTCAATGACAGCTATCTGAGTGAAACTCTGAGATGTATTGTAGAGCTGTTGATGCCAAGAGTCGCCACTATCGTTAGTGTGCAAAATCATGCCTTGCCGTGTGCCTAGCTCACTCTGGCTAAGAACCCAACCATGTGTTGCGTTCACGAACTCAACATCAGAAGGATCTATATTATCAGAAAGGTAATCGTGATTCAATATCTCCCAAATGGTTTCATTCTGTGCAGGGATGAAGGGTGAACCATTAATTTCATTCCCTAGAAAGACCGCTCCAGAAATTGATGGAGTCAGGATGAAGAGGAGGGTAACATAAGCTAGTAGCCTAGTAGTTGACCTTCCACAAAGATTCTTCATCATTACTCCTTCACATTCCAGTTCACTCACTCTTTGACCCAGGTGAAAATGTGGTGCGGCCACCGGGATTCGAACCCGGGTTGCCAGCTTGGAAGGCTGGAATCATAACCAGACTAGACTATGGCCGCAGTCGTCGAAAGACGATTGTCAGTGGTTGCGATTTAAGAGTATTGATGAAGTGGACTCAATTAGACAGGTTATTGGAAGGCTCGGATCATTCTTGGTGCGGGTCTCTTCACACCTGCCTATTTCGAACAGGTCAGTGGAAGGCTTCAATCCTAGTGGCTGAAGGCACACACTCCTTTCTTCGATGGGTCAGTGGAAGGCTTCGATCCTGATGGTAGAAGCCCTCTCGCTCCTGCCTTCGATGGTCAGTGGAAGGCTGCGATCCTCAACAATTTTCTTTTTCAATTTCTTTTCAGACATTTATCTCCTGTTTCTCTTTCCGAGAGAATTGCATTATCAATATTTGAATGGACATGACAAGCCCTGCGATGTGGGATGGAGTTATCTCACGTAGTATAGGAACAAGAAGCCAGCTTAGTCCTATGGTGATGATGCCAAGAACGCCTATGAGCATCATGAAGAACGATGGTTCTCGCTCAACAGGTCTTCTCTCCAACCACGAAACTAGTAATACTGAAGCACCTACTATCATGAACAGAGGCCATGACGAAGTATGAAAGCCAAATACAACCCCAAAGAATTGATTCAGTTCAATGGATCCCCATGTTGGCGTCACAGGAAATAGGAGTATCACAAGTCCTGCAGCCTCAGTAATTGCCATTGTAAAAGTTAATGCTGAATCTGGTGATATCAGATGAACCATCAGACGCAATAAAAGTAACATTCCTCCCACAAACACAATTACGGATGTGTAGGCTTGAATTAGAGTGACAGAAGAAAACCAACGAAGAGGAAGTGCAAATATGTAAAACAGTCCGATTATCGCCAATCCGATAATTATCAGACCAAAGCGGAGAATTGCTTGCGCATCGTCCTCTCCAGTCTGCAAATCATTAATTTTCTCTGGAGCTTGCACATTTTATTCCCCCATATCATTGAGTCATCACAAACAAATGGTACCGGACTTCTTTGAGAAGAGTGACTCTCTCTCTGGACCAATCCATGTATCTGATCAGCGATACCTCCTCCCTATGCAGTTATTGATGCGCTTTCTATTAAGCCTGAGTGTTTCAAGCATGGATCATATGTCATTCAGCTTCTTTATGTACATTCAAAATAAGATAGTGATATGAAGAAGAACTGGTCAAGAAAGAGAGGAAAGAACTTCCTCGCTTATGGTTGGGGCAGGTATGGTCCTTACGCAGTAGCTACAAGACGGGTTAGAAGAGGAGTCTATGCAAAAACATCCATAGGCTTGAAGGGGATCTTGGCTGGACTTAAACACTCAAACAAATACTTCTCTGTTCAAGGCATGGTTAACGTCCTTTCCGGAAAAACTTCAGTGTCAGCGAAGAGAAGAAGAAAACGGAGATAGATGTGGTTTCCTAGACACCAGGCTAGACTATGGCCGCTGCGGAGCAAATCACTTGAGTTGTCGATTTAAGGATATTGTTCAGGTGCTGCGAAAACCTTACAACCTTGTAACTGTCTATATGTGTGATGGTCAGCTCTGGTCTGGGGATGCGATGAATCGGTTTCAATATGCTTCTCGTGCTAGGAATACTCGTAGGCTTCTCTTTCTAGGAATACTCGTAGTTGTGTTTGCGGGTTTTACTGGTACTGACCCATTCAATAACCCATTTTCCAATATCCCAACCCTAGTTGCTGGAGTATCGATGATTCTTCTGGCAATAATACTATCAATAATGGGTAAACGAGAAAAACTAGATGACTATGACCAATAATTATCAAGTAGCAGAATATCGGGTCTTGACAACACCGACACTCAGAGAATATACCCATAGCAATTCCGCACAGACCTGCCAAGCCATCATGACATCCTTATCCAACTCAATGCTTGCGTCAAATATCTCGATGGTTTCCTCTGACAGGTCACCATGTGGAAAAGCACCAATACCTACAATCACAGGAACTGTAGGATCCTGAGGAAGTAGTCTTCTGAGGTTTTCAACAGAGGTCTTTTGTCCTCCCTCTATTGCTAAGAGGGTTTTTGCATTGGAAGACCCCTCTCTCAATTTTGATATCAAATCTCCTAGGGACACATCGCTAAAATGTAGTAAAGGATCACCGGTTGGGGGAACTCGACCTTTGAGAAGAAGTTGTTCCATTAATCCCACAAATCGGTCATAGTTCCGAGGTAATCTGACATCCGGTTGTACCTCAATAATTTGTCCATCCTGAAGATGTAGATGCACACTGAGAAGACCTTCCTTACAGAGAGGTGTTTCAAGAATGGACAACAGACTGAGAAATATGATGTCAGGTCGTCCCCGACGTTCATAATCAGAGAGTTTTGTCATCGATTGACCATGATGTGTCTGGTCTAGAAGTAACTCGTTGGTTTTTTTTCCACGACGATTTGCATGTTTCTGAATCTGCTTCAGACTGGTTATTTCTCTAGGTACTAATTCGAGAGCACAGTCTAGAAGAATAATATGTAACATTGAAGGTCTCCACTGGGAGTGGCCATCACGAACGATTTAAGCAGTTTGACCTACGAATCAAAGAGACTGAGGCCTGTTTATGACAAGAAGAAGAGCCCCAATGGCAAAGGCGAAGCGCCTTACCCAAGCAAGGGTGGATATCCTATGGGAACAGGCTCAAGAACATGTCAAATCAGGGAAACCTAATTTAGCTCGACAAAAGATGCTCAGTGCTCGCAAAATAGCACAAAAGACACGAACTAAGATGCCACGTCATATCAGTAGGAGAATCTGCAAGACGTGTGGAACGATTCTTGTACCGGGAGACACGTGCAGAGTGAGGGTCAGGCATAACAGATCAAAACATGTTGTGGTGACCTGTCTTGATTGTGGAGCAGTGAAGAGGTACTATATCTAACATTACTGTCAAACGCATAGGTTAATCAGTAGTTCCGAAGCAGCAGGACCGATTTACATGAAGACAGGTGCGGATCCAGATAGGATAAAGATCATATGGCAAGAACCTGCAATGATGCAGGTCGGGAAGGCCGGTGTAACAGAGAGTGTTGTTGCAGAAGCTAGGAGACTTCTCAAGAAGCACCGGTACATCAAGGTCCGTATACTTCGTAATGCAATCGGAGAATCCAACAAGCTTGAGCTCATGAAGATGCTTTGTGAGAAGTCCGGTGCTACATTCGCAGGTGTCCGTGGGAACACCGCTGTGATACACAGGGTTCGGGGCTCACGAAGTGCATGATGAACCTTATTTTGTGGAAACACAACGACAACCTTTTATGCGGACTCTAGACGGTGACTCCAGCCTTTTGAGGTGGGTCACTCGCCGAACTTGGATGAGGTGACCTGTTCTCAATAAGATTGGTGACGGACATATGCCCACAGTCTATGATATTCCTGCAAATATCCTCATACGACGACTCGCTCAGGACTTGAAGTCCAGAGAGGAGATCACTGCTCCAGAGTGGATGCTGTTTGTGAAAACTGGTGCCCATAAGGAGCGAGCACCTGATGACCCAGATTTCTGGTACGTCAGATGTGCAAGCATTCTTCGAAAGGTGTACCTGAATGGGCCAATTGGTACTGAGAAGTTGCGTATCAATTATGGAGGCAGGAAGAGACGCGGTACAAAGCCAAACAAGTTCCAGAAGGGCGGTGGAGCTATTGTGCGAACTGCTCTCCAACAGCTCGAGATAGCTGGCTTCGTAAAGAAGCAGGGAACTAAGGGGCGGGAAATGACCAACATTGGCAGGTCCTATTTGGACAAACTGTCATCAACTCTGAAGAAAGAACTCTCACAGGCTATCCCAGAACTGGAGAAGTACTAAGCCGGGTGACAAGATACAATGAGTGATGATGAACTCGAAGCTATCCGTCAAAGAAAAGAGGCGCAACTTCGAGACCAAGCACTCAGGGAACAGGCTAATGACCAGCAACAAGCTGACGTCCAATCCCAGAAGGAGGCTCTGCTGAGGCAAATCCTCACTCCTGAGGCGCGTGCTCGACTCACAAATGTCAGAATGGTAAAACCTCAGTTCGCCGAACAGATTGAGATGCAGCTCATCCAACTGGCGAGCTCTGGAAAGCTTAAAGACCGAGTGACTGACGAACAACTGAGGTCGCTCTTACAACAACTGCAGGGAAAGGAACGCGAACGAAAAATAACGTTCAGATGAATGGCTGCTAAAGGTGAACAAAATGGCACGGAACAAACCACTAGCAAAGAAGCTGAGGATGGCAAAAGCAATGAGAAGTAACTCCTCAGTACCTACATGGGTCGTTGTCAAGACCGGGGGAAAGTTGAGAAGAACACCATCGCAGCGAAACTGGCGTCAGTCTAAGCTAAAGCCATAGTCAGGTGGGTATAGATGTCTAAGAAAAAGAAGAAAGAAGCAAAAGCTGAGGTCTCTGAAGAGGAGCCTGAAATCGAAGAGATTGAGGAAGTCGAAGAGATCGAAGAAGTTGAAGAGGCAACCGCTGACGCTAAAATAGTTGAGGCACCTAAAGAAGAAGAGGAGCCTGAAGAGGAAGAAGAAATCATAGACGAGCGAATCTACACCGTACCGCTGAGAAGAGCTTACTGGACAGGAAGCAGACTTCGCAGGTCTAATAGAGCAGTCAGGATTCTCCGTAAGTTTGTGGAGAGGCATATGAAACCTGAAGAATTACTAATCCAGCCTGAGGTCAATGAGCGCATCTGGGCAAGAGGTATTCAGAAGCCTCCACGAAGAGTAAGAATCCGAGCGACCAAGAATTCAGACAATCTTGTGCGCGTCTATCTAGCGGAGGGATAGTCCAGATTGATCGCCCGAACAGACTTCGAGGGCGATTCGAACGTTGGAGCTTATGGAATCGCTACAGACCGCTTTGTATTTGCCAGCTCTAACATGTCAGAGAAGAGTCTAGACACCATAGAGAAGACATTCAATCTTCCTTTGGTGCAAGCAACTGTGGCAACTCTAGATGCAGTTGGACTTGTTGCCGTAGCCACATCTAATGGAATTCTCGTACCATACACAATCGCTGATGAGGAACTTGCTCAGCTAAAGAGCACATCAGAAGTCACAGTTGACTGGTTAGATGATAAGATGACTGCACTGGGGAATATTATCATCGCTAATGACAACGGTGCTATGTGTCATCCGGACTTTGATTTCAAAGCTAGACAGAAGATTTCAGACACGCTTGGAGTAGAAGTTGTCCCAGGTAGTCTGGCGAAATTACCAATTGTGGGTTCAAATACGATAGCAACAAACCAAGGAGCGATAGTACACCCAATGGCGACAAGTGGTGAGATTGAACTCCTAGCACAGCTGTTAAAAGTACACGTAGAGGTCGGAACAGTGAACAGAGGAAGCCCGTACACAAGTTTGGGTGTATTGGCGAATGTTGATGGTATGATTGCAGGAACTGAAACAACGGGTGTCGAGTTGGCACACATAAGTCAGGTCTTGGGATTTGTATAAATGAGGTGTTACTAGGATGAGTTCGAAAATTTGGCGTGCAACAGGCTCCTACCTGAAGAATAAGAGATCATTCACATTTAGTAAAGAACTACTTGCTGAGAAGGACACTCATGTCAGGGAGAAAATCCTCTCTGAATTGGGTAGCCGACACAGAGTGAAACGTAGACATATTGAAATCGCTGAAATCAAAGAGATCAAACCCGAAGAAGTCACCAACTTTGAACTTAGAAAGATACTAGGATTGGAGACGGAGTTCGAATGACAGAAGATCCACGGATTACTCTTGAGAAGATATACAGCGAGCAGCAGATGACTGAATCTAATCTCAGTATTTTACAGCAACGAGTCGAAATGGTCCAAGTATACATCACAAACTATCGGTCTGGTCTATTGGTCCTAGAAGAGATAGAGAATAGGAAAGCCGGTGAGGAGATGCTGATGAACGTTGGAGGTAGCATCTTCGTTGAAGCTAAACTTGTGAATACAGACAAAGTAACTCGTGGGATTGGTAACGGAATTCGCATAGAACAGAATGTTTCAGAAGCGAAAACAGCTATACTTAAAGCTGTGACCTCTTTAGAAAGCCAATATGAAGCGCTCACCCAAGAGTACCAGAGATTGTTTGCTCATGCTTCACGCCTCAACACGCAATTCCAACAATTAGCAACACTGGTTCAAGGTGCAGCGCCCCCCGCTGAGGAGGAGTAACTGATTGTTTGAGAAGCTCAGGGGAGCACTCGAAACTGCCATCACAAAAACCACGACTAAGGAGCTTAACGAGAAAAATCTCACGGACGCGGTCTGGGAGCTCCAGATGGTTCTCATTCAGAATGATGTAGCAGTCGAAGTTGCAGAACACATATGTGAACTGACAAAGGAAAAGGTTCTAGGAACAAGAGCAGGAAGACTTGAGAATATCAGTCGTGTCTTCAAGTCTGCGATACATCAGTCAATCCTTGAAGTTCTAACTCCTGAGCATCCACTTGACCTAATAGATTTTGCAAGCGAGAAGAAGGAGAAGGGTGAAGCTACTACGATTCTATTTGTGGGAGTCAATGGTACGGGTAAGACCACAACCTTGGCTAAGCTTGCACATATCTTCAAGAATAATGGTTTTTCAGTAGTAATTGCTGCAGGTGACACTTTTCGTGCGGGAAGTATCGAGCAACTTGAGAAACATGCTGAGAGATTAGAGATACGGGTAATAAAGCAGGACTACGGCTCTGATGCTGCAGCAATTGCATACGATGCAATTGCACATGCTAAAGCCCGACGTATTGACATTGTCTTGATTGACTCAGCTGGTAGAATGCAGAGCAACAAGAATCTCCTTGAGGAGATGAAGAAGATTGTCCGTGTGGCTGAACCAGACTTGAAGATATTTGTTGGAGATGCGTTGGCCGGTAACGATGCCTTGTCTCAAGCCAAGGAGTTCCACAAGACAATAGGGATTGATGGTGCGATTCTCACTAAGGTTGATGCTGATCCCTCTGGCGGTGCAGCTCTTTCCGTTACATATGTAACTGGAAGGCCTGTAATTTATGTCGGAGTAGGTCAGAACTATGAAGATCTCAAGCGTTTCGACCCAGATTGGTTTGCAGAGAGGCTCATTGCCGAGAATTAAGCAAGTGGGCAGTTTTTTATACGACTCATCTATGATGACGCGATAGAAAGCCCTGAGGTGTAACTATTGAGCCTGAAAGGTAGAAACTTCGTCGATCTTGCAGATTTTGACAGATTCGAACTAAGACGTGTTTTGGATACAGCACATGATTTGAAACGAAAGCAGAAACGTGGAGAGCCACACGAGCTTCTGAAAGGCAAATCCTTGGCCATGATCTTCATGAAGTCATCCACTAGGACGAGAGTTTCCTTTGAGGTCGGAATGACTCAACTTGGTGGGCACGCACTCTTTCTTCAACCAAGTGGAACTCAGCTTGGAAGAGGAGAAACAATAGGAGACACTGCTCTGGTTCTAAGTAGATACTGTGATGTTATTATGGCACGTGTGTTTGGACATGATGAAGTCACAGGGTTGGCCAAGTACGGCACTGTGCCAGTCATCAATGGACTGTCAGACCTACTACATCCTTGTCAGATAATGGCGGATATGCAGACGATAGAAGAACACAAGGGAAAGCTAGAGGGACTCAAGATAACATATGTTGGCGATTCTAACAACGTCAGCAATTCCATCATGCAGGGTTGCACAATCATGGGCATGGATGTCACCATTGGCTCTCCAAAAGGATATACACCCTCAGAAGAGATTATGAAGAAGGGAACAACACTCAGCAAGAGGTATGGTACAACTCTGGAAGTTGTGAACGACCCTGGCGAGGCTGTAAAGGGAGCTGACGTGATCTATACTGATACATTCTTCAGCATGGGTCAAGAGAAGTCCAAAGAGAAAGAGGATGCTCTAATGCCATTCCAGGTGAATAAAGACATGGTTAGTAAGGCAAAAAGTGATGTCATCGTCATGCACTGTTTGCCCGCGCATCGTGACGAGGAACTAACCTCGGAGGTGATGGATGGTCCTCACTCTGTTGTATTTGACCAGGCGGAAAATCGCCTACACGCACAAAAAGGAATACTTGCGCTCATTGTATAGGAGGCGGAAATCGTGCCCGGTGAAGTAGTCGTAATTGGCAGAGTCAACGTCGATATTGACATGAAAGTGGACAAGCTACCGAAAGTAAACGAACATGTCATCTGTGAAACAGGTCGAATCGCCTATGGCGGATCAGCTGCAAATTTTGCCACTCAAAGCGCGCGATTGGGTGCCAAGACAATGCTTGTCAGTTGTGTTGGTGATGATGAATATGGCCAACTCGCAGTGAAGGATATTGCAAAGACCGGTGTAGACACTAGCTGTATTCTCGTTCTTGAGAAGCATCCTACAGGCATCTTCGTCCACGTATACGACTCGAAAGGAGAACGAATCGTTGTAGCTGAACCTGGGGCCAATCGTTTCCTAGAGAAACGTGTTTTCGAGGAAGAGAATCTACTTGATGCTCAAGTAGTTCATGTTGCGGGCTCATTTCCAATGCTGATTGATCGAGTAACTGAGCTTACTACATCAAATGGAATGATTCTATCATTGGACCCTGGTAGGGCAGGTATAGATTTGGATTACGATAAGATACTGAAACGAACTGACCTTCTATTCTTGAATCAACAAGAGCTCAAGGAATACTTCAAGATTAATCCAAGCGAGAGCGCTCTTCGAGCGTTTGCAAAGACCTTTCCAGGTATAGTGGTCCTCAAGATGGGAGAGAAAGGTTCCGTGGCCACTGATGGGTTTGAGTACTATACCTCTGAGGTCTTTGAGGTGCCGGTTGTTGACACTCTAGGCGCAGGAGATTCTTTTGCTGCAGGTTTCGTCACTGCCTGGATGAGGTCTGAAAGAATAGAACAGGCTCTAAATGTGGCAAATGCAGTAGCAGCACTGACAATTACTAAAACCGGGGCGCAGAATGGACAACCGACACTCGATGAAGCAGCTAGACTCCTTCGACGACATCAGGTTTCGATTGATTCAGTGCTGAAGACATTCAGAAGAAGGGGTAAACCCAGAGAAAAACCTAGGGGTCCAAAAAAAAGTAGTAAACCTAAGAGGAAACGTCGTAGTAACTGAGTATTATCCAGGTAGTATTCAGGTTAATACAATACCTGGGTATTAACATCATCTAGATGTGAGTGATAATATTATGCACCCGTTACTAGAAGAGGTCCTCAAATCGTCAGGCGGAAAACGTGAAACACCCGCTAAGAAAGTGAAAAAGACTCCGAAATCAGCAACAACAGACGAAGAACTTGCTGCTCTATTGGAGTCAGTAAATGCAAGAATACTTGTTGTTGGTGTTGGTGGAGCGGGAAACAATGCAATAACTCGCTTAATGGAAGTAAGCGTAGAGGGAGCTGAAACTCTCGCTGTAAATACAGATGCTCAAGACCTTTACTTCTGCAACTCACATCACAAATTGCTCCTAGGAAAGGAAACATGTGGTGGATTAGGAGCAGGTAACAATCCCGATATTGGGGAAGCAGCTGCAATCGAATCTTATGAGGATATCAAAGACGTAGCACGTGGAGATCTTGTGTTCATCACTGCAGGAATGGGTGGAGGTACTGGAACAGGAGCAGCAGCTCACATTGCAAAAGCGGCAAAAGAAAACGGTGCACTAACTGTAGCGATTGTTTGTCTACCATTTGATGTTGAAGGAGCCACACGCAAGAAGAACGCAACCCGTGGACTTAATGCCCTGATGGAGCACGTAGACACTCTCATCGCCATTCCAAATGAAAAACTGCTGGAGATTGCTCCAGACCTTTCTCTACCAGAGGCGTTTATGGTTGCAGATGAAGTTCTTGTACGGGCTGTAAAGGGAATTGCTGAGCTAATCTCTAAGCCAGGACTTGTCAACCTAGACTTTGCTGATGTTCGCACCACAATGAAGAATGGTGGTGTATCAATCATTGCCCTAGGAGAGGCACGCGGAGAAGATAGGGCGGAGGATGCAGTCATTAATGCGCTTCGAAACCCATTGATAGACGTGTCAATCGAGAATGCCAGAAATATTCTGGTGAATGTCAGTGGAAATGCAGATCTACAGCTGTCAGAAGCTAAACGTGTAATCGAAATTGTCACTGAACAAGTTAATCCAGGAGCTGAGATTATCTATGGCGCACTCATTCTGCCGGAACTAGATGACCGACTTCGAGTGACCATCATTGCTTCAGGAGTGAGCTCCCCATATGTCTTTGACAAGGCAGAACCATTCACACCCCTGATTGAAGACCTGAGGAGTGACCTAGGTATACCGAAGCTCACGTGATAAAATTTGGATACTCAGCAAATGTTAAAAGAGAACCAAGACTGACTCCAATCGATTCCTAATACTGCTGAGGCAGTATTATTCAAGGATGTGATAAAATGGGTGTCGGTGAATTCATCAACGATAGCAGGCGAATTCTGAAACTGGCAACAAAGCCTTCCAGAAAGGAACTTTGGATGAGCTCCAAAGTCAGTTTACTTGCTATGGTCCTTGTAGGGATGGTCAGCTTCATAATCCAGATTATTATGACCTTGATCACAGGCAACTGGGGTGTCTACACTTAAGCTGTCTAGTGAAACATGAAGCTTCTAACATTTGGAGAGTTTTCCCTTGGAAACAAGTACAAGTATCTATGCAGTGCGTACAACAATTGGACAGGAACGCAGCGTCACAGACCTGATCACAACAGCAGTGATTGGTGAAACTGATGTTTGGCAATGTCCGTTCTGCTCAGAAGACTTCTCGTCTGATAAGGCTACGAAAGAACACATGAGCAGTTGCAAGAAGAAGAAAAAGAAGAAGGGCGAGCCAGTACTTGTTTCAACAAACCAATTGCTTGGAAGAGTGAAGGCAATACTTGTTCCTGAAACACTGAGGGGTTACGTTTTCATCGAAACAACCGAGTTCAGAGATGTGGAAATTGCGATCTCTGGTGTTCCCCATGTAAGAGGTAGAGTAGGCGGGAAGGTCAGTCTTGAAGAGATTGATAGATTCCTAGCACCCCCACCTGCTGCTGAAGGTATCTCAGTAAATGACGTTGTAGAGATCATCTCCGGACCATTCAAGGGAGAGCGGGCAAAGGTTGTACGTGTGGACGCAGGTAAGGAAGAACTCATCCTAGAACTGTTGGATAGTCCATACACGATACCTGTTAGGGTCCATGCTGACTTTGCGAAAATTGTCGAACGCGCTGAGAGGAAAGAAGAATCAACTGTAGAAGGTGGTACAGAAGGAGAAGCCACCGACAAAGATGCATTTGATGATGAAGACTCATTCTGGGCTCATGAACCAGATGAAAGTGAGTAGATTCATTCAGATTTCTGATTCACTTTGCGCTGTCGTAATCCTTAAAACCAAATCTCACCCGAGCGAGTTAATCCTCTTAATCTGACATAGACGCATAGACGTCGTGTCCGGGGTGAAAAATGTGACAAAGAATGCAGTAGACCTCACAGGATATACCACGAGTTTTGTCCTGTTGGTCGACCTTATCGGATGTGTTGCGTACGCACCGAGTGCACTGCATCAGGAGTCGTGTTAATAGTGAGCGAAAAAGATGTAATTGTTGAAGCTTTAGTTGAAGGAGGAAAAGCCAGCGGTGGTCCTCCCATTGGTCCTGCTCTTGGTCCTACAGGTGTCAATATTTTTCAGGTCGTAACAAAAATCAACGAGATTACACAGCCCTTTGCAGGGTTGAAAGTACCTGTCAAAGTCATTGTCAACCCGAACGATAAGAGCTTCGAAGTTGAAGTTGGGACACCACCAACCAGTGCATTGATACTGAAAGAGGTTGGAGCATCAAAAGGGTCTGGAGAACCCAACACAAACATGGTAGGGAACATTACTCTAGACCAATTGAAAAGTATCGCTAAAGGAAAAGAAAATGACCTCTCCGCGCTAACACTGAAAGGCGCTGTCATGATAATAACTGGTAGCTGTGGTCAGATGGGTGTGACAGTTGAGGGCAAGACAGCAAAGGAATTCCAAGCAGAAGTCCGAGAGGGCACGTGGGATGCTCAGCTGGATGAACCACTAAGGGAGTGATTATGCATGTCTTATTCTGTTGACAATATAGAGGCTGCAGTTGCCGAGGCTCGTGCAAAGGGAAATGATAGAAAAATCAAGTTTGAACAGAGCTTTGATGTAGCGGTTAACTTCAGGAAGAAAGAGGTTGATGTAACAAAACCAGAGAACAGGCTAAACCAAGAATTGGTGCTACCGAATACACTCATTCCACATCCCAAGGTATGTGCTTTTGGAGATGGTGAGTTTGCAGAGAAAGCTGCAGAAGCGGGGGCAGAGCGTGTCATCTCAAAAGATGATATCCCAAAGATTGGAGATGAGAAGAAAGACCGGAAGACGCTTGCAAAGAGCTACGATTTCTTCATTGCAGCCGTTGATACAATGCCCTTGATAGGGCGTTATCTGGGACAGACATTGGGATCAAGAGGTAAGATGCCAAGACCGTTTCCACCACAAGCAGACCTCAGCGCAATAGTTAGCCAATACCATCGAACTGTTCGTATCAAAATGAGAAATACACCCACATTCCATGTGAAAGTGGGACACATCAAGATGAGTGATAGAGAAATAGCAGACAATATCGTTGCAGTTCTCAACTTCGTAGAGAGCAAAGGCTTCTCTGAGAGAGTGAGTAACATAATGGTCAAGACAACCATGGGACCAGTAGTCGAAGTGTCTGCATAGAATTGGTGATCAAAAATGTCAGTGTATGAGAAAACCATTCCACAATGGAAACAGGATGCTGTCGACAAACTGGCTAAAACAATCAATGATAGCCTAATGATCGGTCTTGTGAACGTTGAAGGTGTTGGAGCAAAACAGCTTCAAGGTATCCGGGACAGTCTGCGAGGTTCTGCAACCATTAAGATGGCACGGAACACACTCATGATAAGGGCGCTTGAGAAGAGTGACAAAAAGGGCGTAAAGGACCTGATTGAACATGTTGTAGGTCCAGTTGTGTTCGTTTTCAGCGCACAAGATCCCTTTGTCTTGAGTAAATTCCTCAGTGAGAATAAAACAGCAGCTCCTGCGAAAGGTGGTCAGATTGCACAAAAAGATATCATGGTTCTTGCAATGAACACTGGAGTAGCACCTGGACCATTCATCAGCGAACTAGCAGGTCTCAAAATTCCGTCTAGAGTGAAAAGTGGTATGATACACATCACAGCTGACACCGTTGCTGTGAAGGCTGGAGGCCTCATCTCAAACGCTATGGCATTGATGCTCTCACGTCTGGGAATTGAGCCAATGGAACTACAACTCAAGTTGATTGCAGCCTACAGCGATGGGGCTGTTCTTACTCCGGATGTCTTCGAAATCGATATTGAGGCATTATTCAGCCAATTCATTGCAGGTCATCAATACGCAATCAATCTCTCAGTGAATCGGGGAATTCCAACTGAGGCTACTATACCAATCATAATTGCAAAGGCCAACATGGAGGCCAAGAGTCTGGCTTTACACATAGGATTCTTCTCGCCAGACTTACTCAATGAGTTCTTGACAAAGGCCAACTCAGAAGCTTCCGCACTCATTGCGGCTGTGGCTGAGAAGGATCCTGAAGCAATACCCTCTGAAATCCTTAGCCAGGTTCAATCAGCTGCTGCAGCAGCATCAACAGCGGCTGCACCCGCCTCAGACGCGGCTGAGCAGCAAGAACCTGAAAAACCTGAGGAAGAGGAGGAAGAAGAAGAAGAATCAGTCGCAGGCATTGGAGGCCTGTTCGGATAAGTAATACAAGAGGTAACAACTATGGAGTACGTATACGCAGCACTTCTGCTCCACAAGGCGGGTCAGAAACTCACTGCTAAGGCAATGGAGGCAACTCTAACTGCAGCAGGTGTGGAACTCGACAAGGGAAGAGTCAAAGCTCTGTTGGCAGCTCTAAAGGGTGTCGACATAGACGAGGCTCTCAAAAGCGCCGCTGTCATGCCAGTAGCAGCTGCTACTGCAGCAGCTGGTGGCGCAGCCCCCGCAAAGGAGAAGAAGGAAGAAGCAAAGGAAGAGGAAGAAGAAAAGGAAGAAGAGTTCACAGCTGGACTCGGCAGCCTCTTTGGTTAGAAAGGACATCACGTCCTCTTCTTACAGTTCCTCTAAAATCAGAGGGTAGATGGGTCGCGAGCCTGTCTGCCCGCTAAATCCTTTTTCCTATTCAACTAGTTTTTGAGATGATTCCATGAACCTAAGGACACAAATCCTCCATTGATATCAGAGAGTATTGTGAAAATCGTTTATCATCCACTGATGCAAGAACACTATGATAGGACTCCTGCAGGAGCACCTCAAAGACTTGACTCTGCAGTCGAAATCTTGGGATGTCACCCTGATTATGAGTTCGTAGAGGCAAGGCCAGCAACCGAAGAAGAGATTCTCCGAGCTCATGGAACTCGTACACTCGAGTCTGTAAAACATGATTACGACTCAACAAGACCAGGTCTTCTATACAAAATTGCTACACTTGCTGCAGGAGGTGCAATCATGACTGCTGAAATTGCAGCCCAAGGAGACCCAGCCTTTGGACTTATCAGACCTCCAGGGCATCACGCATCCAGTGACTCTTACTGGGGATTCTGCTATTTCAACAATATTGCAGTATCACTGCTTCATCTAAGAGCTGAAGGTCTTATAGAATCTGCATACATACTAGATTTCGACCTTCATACAGGTGATGGAAATATCAACATCTTGGGGGATGACCCAAAGTTCATCATTCATAATCCAAGTGGAAATGGTGATGAACAATACTTGAAAGATGTGAAATGGTCACTAGATTCTGCACCAGATGTGGATATCATAGTTGCATCAGCAGGGTTCGATGAGTACGAGGATGATTGGGGAGGTAATCTCTCAACAGATGCCTTTCGCAAGATAGGCAGGATGATGAATGATTTTGCAAAAGAAAGATGTGAAGGGCGTCGGTATGGGCTTCTTGAGGGCGGTTATAATTTCGAGGATCTAGGAAAGAATGTTCTTGCATTTTGTGATGGTCTACAAGGGGAATGAAGCTGTTCTGTATCTTGGAGAAACTTATCCTTCAAGTATATTTCATTCATGAGAACAAATAAGAGGAGGGTATTGGATATAGTGGAAATTGTGGGGCATGTTAGAATGAAGAAGACCAGAGTAATTTTATCAGTTGTAATCATTCTGTTGATGTGTTTCCCTATGATTGCGTTCCCAAGCGAAGCCCATGTAGTGGCTGCAGTTGGTGACAATCAGGGAGCCTATCTTGAGAGTGTTGAGTATCTTGTAATTGAGAACGATCTTCAGAGAGTCCTTTCTCTCCAGAATGGTAGTATCGATATGCTGATCGGATATCTACCGGAGAACTACTTTGATGATTTGGCAGAAACGGAGCATGTGGCAATTGAAACCCAAATGAATTATGGCTATGGACAACTAATCTTCAACTGTTTCAAGTATCCTTTGAACGAGTCTTCTTTCAGAAGGGCATTTGCTTATGCACTGAACAAAACAGCTTTTGCGGAGCCCTACGCATCTATCTATGCACCTTATAGAACTCAACAATTAGCCCATGACGCACTCTTTCCAAAAATCAACCCTCTGACTGCTGAAGGTAGTCTTCCAGCAATTTACTACGACGAGGATATTGTTGCTGCAAACCAAACATTGGATGAAGGTGGTTTTCTTGATGATGACGGTGATGGTTGGCGAGAAGCACCCGATGGTTCAGACTTTCACGTGTCTATTGAGGTGCCGGTAGGCTCTTACTTCCCTGCCATGGCACAAATCATAGACGATACATTGGCTGCAATTGGTATAGAAGGGGATGGCAGAGTATCGGATTACTATGAGTATATGGACCGTGTTGAACTACACGGAGATTTCGATATTGTGTATCATCGTACTAATTGGCCAGAATATATCGCAACAATCCCCCGCAATCCACTGACTCTTGATGTGGAGTTCCTAAAACACTTTACTTCAGACAAATACATGGTTGAAGATTATAGCGCACCCAATTGGGTCAATACAACCTATGACTATTGGGTGGACTCATTCTTCAATGCATCGAGTAAAACCGAAATGGAAGAGGCTGCTTCAGAGATACAGCATATCTGGTTCGAAGAGTGTCCAACAGTAATTTGTCATAACATCGTGGAAACTGTTGCATACAGAACTGACAAGCTCCAGGATCTCCATGTGAATCAGGTAGGAGAATTTGTGTTTCCATGGTCCAGCTATTTTGCACGTCTAGCTGACGCAGAAGGAGGACCCATTGGGGGCACACTACGCATTGGGTATGAAGAGGAGATAGAAACCTTCAACTACATGAGAGCTGGAAAGCAATTTGACTCGGTATACATTTACATGGAATCAAGTCGAGATCTACTTGAACATCTCCAAGTCACTCTGGTAAATATTGACGAGAACGGTCAATACATCCCATGGCTTGCGGAAACGTATACCATAGAGAACAAAGACGATAATCCTGCTGTTCCGGTTGGTCATTCGCGTATCACCTTTGAGTTACGAGATGGTCTAAAATGGAGTGATGGGAGTGACATCACTGCAAACGATGTGGCATACTCCTTGAATTACTATAGGGACTCTGCACAGTATGGAAACCCTGTCGGAGCTCTTTTCGAAGGTATGGTTGCCGCATACGCTCCCTCATCATCAACGTTTATTGCGGAATTCAGTGAGCCTTACTGCCATCTGCGCCTGTCTTCATTTGCAGTGGCTAATATTGTCCCACAGACAACATTCGACAGTGTAGGCACCACAGGATGGGAGAGTTGGAATCCAATCTTGGGAGCTGATGACTTCGTAACTGGAGGCCCATTTCAATTGACAAGTCATACACCTGGAGAGAGGACACTTCTAACGTACAATCCATACTTCTTCAATCTCGTAGAGCACACTACTCCAGCTGTTATAATAGGTCCTCTAAGTATTGACATCGTTGGAGGTTCACAAGGAAACACCATCCAATGGAACATCACAGGAGCCGATCCAGGTTCGTACACAATTTACAGAGACCAATCTGTGGTTGATAGTGGAGATTGGGAAGGCGGAGCTATAATGACTAGTATAGATGGACTTTCAGGTGGCACACACAACTTTACGTTGTCTGTAGAAGATGCCTATGGAAAGACAAGCAAACATACTGTTTTGGTGACAGTGTCGAGCTCAGAAATCCCATTAGTCCCGTTGATTGCAATTGCTAGCGTTGCGGTGATTGTTATTGTCGGTGCCCTCTTTGTGAAGAAGAGATGACATGTTTAGATCTTAAAAAACCAAAATCTGGAGGGCTCTCTAGAATCTGACGTTTTTACCAAATATCGTGTATCAAGGGATTTTTGTCACTATCAGTCCAGAATAGAGGTGGCGAGTTAACATGATGTATGACTTTCTCAAAGAATCACTAGAGCGCCATCTCGATGAAACACTACCTCTGGTACAACAGCTAACTGAGGTAGATATCACGAACCAACCTACTCCAGGCGCCAGAGAGATTGGTGAAGTCGTGCTTCATCTCGTACGTTCATTGGAGTATTATATGCAGGGCATTGTGAAGAATCACTGGGAATCGCTCCCATATACTCTTGAATCATACGACACCCCAGAGTCCATTGTGAATCTCTCGGGGGATGTATTTGCTAGGGTGAAACAATACATGAACAATATTCAATCAAAGGATCTTGAACGAGTTATTGACTCTTTCAATCGTCCGGCTACAGTAGCTGAGATTATCCATGAGATGATTGAGCATAGCGTACATCATCGGGGACAGATTACAGTTTACTACAGACTCCTTGGAATCGCTCCATGTTCAATTGCTTATATCATCTAGATTATGTTTTAACATTTCTTTCAGGAGTTTATATACCAAGGTCAGGAACAAAACTCTGAGGTTGACTTGGCACGAATTCTGACCTCACAGAGGCAAGCCCAGTGTCGTTTCCTGGGTGGACAGCACTCTGGTGTCCAAGTTTGTCCAATTAACAATGAACGGCAGATCACGAAGTACAGAAAACCCTCTGTACAAAGTGCACACCAGCCTTTGTAATGAGTTAGGTATTTGATATGACTAGGGGA
>JAGXOC010000269.1 GCA_019894665.1 Candidatus Thorarchaeota archaeon | reverse complement strand
GTATTAGCCATATTGGTCTATTCATCGATGCCATACTAAACACATTCCCCCTCACATACTGTATGGTCTGTATTCACATATACTTTCAGTATTTTTGCATGGTGGTATTGAACGAACAATCAGACGAGTAGAATTCTTAGCTGCAAACGGGGGTCAACAGAAATCCTTATCATGCAAACTTCTACGAAAACGATGAACTCCATAAAACAATACTCCGGAAGCGCTTTCCAGGAATACGGAGTATTGCCACTTTCATTGCATATGCGGAGGTTGCCCAGCCTGGTTAAAGGCGCTAGGTTGAGGGCCTAGATTTTGCGGCTTTGGCTGCAAAAAGGCATTCTCGTAGGAGTTCGCGAGTTCAAATCTCGCCCTCCGCACCATTCCTTCTTGCAAAAAGCTAATCTGGAGATTTGATATAATAACTATGTATCGTAACTCCTATGGTCGGGAATTTTCTTGGAGAAAATATCACGAATACCACTCATATCTTCTATGACAAGTATACTATTACCGTATGGTATCATCACAACTAATACAATGATCATGACGACGAATCAGTATTGGCTTTTCCCGCTCTGGACATACTTGCATGATTTTGGAAATTGGTTGGATTATGGTGTAATCATTCCACCATTCTTACCATCATTTTCATTCTTAGTACCCATTATGGGATTGATTCTATGTGTATTAGGTTTCTATATAGCTATAATCCTAAATCAATATTATAAAGGCCAAAGAGATGCAAAATCAGTGTGGCTACCAACAATAGGA
>JAGXOC010000268.1 GCA_019894665.1 Candidatus Thorarchaeota archaeon | reverse complement strand
GCCTTAATTCTTACTTCAGTGATTTTCGCACTTTTCCATCAGGCAATAATCGGATTCACTGACATTCTGACAATAGCTGCCTACTTCAGCATTCCCCTGATATTGGGTATTTTGTGGGGTTACATCATTCAGAAATCAGACAACATCTGGGGTGCAGTGTTGGCCCATATGATTGCAGATATCTTCTTTGTCTTGGTGATGTTTGGAGTTTGACTATAATTACGTTTGAGAGTTGAATCTTGACTGGTCTAAGTACTCATTGAGAAAAAAGAGAATGGAGCTAGAAGCTTATGTATCCTAGCTCGTTCTAGTTTTAGGTTATTTCATGGTCTTGACCCATTCGATGACAGCGTACTATCATTCATTCAATTATCTCGTCACCAAACCAGAATGTTACCAATGCCCAAAGCACTATCATTGCAAGAGGGATATCAAGTAACCCAAATGGATGAATGTGGGGAGCAACAACCAATGTCACTACCGATATAATGATGCCAAGGAGAAGCCCATTTTTTCGTCTCTTGACAATTAGATAGCCTGTCACCATTCTGAAGAGTCCATACATTGCTCCAATCATACCCCAGAAGGCAGCATCTTCAGATAGACTAACGGGTATCAGTTCAGGTGGGAGGATGAACATTGAAAGAGCAAGTATCTCGATGAATCCATGGATGAAAAGGACACCAGAGGATATCTTGAGGTATGCTGATTTATCCATTTTTTTTTCTCCTCTTGAGGAAAACACGTATGTGTTAGTCTCATTTCTCTTTATTGTATGTTACACA
>JAGXOC010000267.1 GCA_019894665.1 Candidatus Thorarchaeota archaeon | reverse complement strand
CTCGTAGAGTCCTCGAGAAACTGATTGGAACAACAGCAAAACTTCAGATACTCACAAAGTCCAGTCTAGTGGAACGGGATATTGATCTCTTCAAACAATTTGAGAATATCCAAGTAGGAATCTCACTCAATTCACTCGATGAGAAATTTACGAGAATCATTGAACCTCGAGCATCGAAACCACAAGACCGTTTGAGTGCTCTGAAGAAAGTCGCTGCTGCAGGGATTTCGACCTACGTTTTTATTTCTCCAATCTTTCCAAAGATATCGGACTGGGAAGCCATTATAGAAGCGGCGCTCCCAATCACCAATGAGTTCCGATTTGAGAACCTAAACTTTCGAGGGCATAACATTCCTCGAATTATGAAATTGATTTCTGAGAATTCTCCTGAGCTTCTTGATTATTACAAAGAGATTCGAAAAGAACCCTCATTGTGGAATCAGATGGAAGAGGACATTGAGGACTTCTGTAAAGCCAGGCATCTTCGATGCAGGGTTGAATTTCATCATGGTGGATTCACTAAGACCAAGCAGAATTAACCAGATATTTGACCCACCACATTACTTAAATATTGTTAACTTTCAAACCCATCTCGTGTAAATGAGGTGTTTCCATGGCAGTCACACTGAAGGCATCAACAAAGATTCTGGAATTGGCCAATGAGTATCCGTTTCTATTTGATACTCTAGTAGAGATATCACCAAAACTCAAGAGATTACAGAATCCGATTCTACAGAAGACAATCGGACGACGAGCTACTCTAACAGATGTTTCGAAAATGGCTGAGGTTCCACTAA
>JAGXOC010000266.1 GCA_019894665.1 Candidatus Thorarchaeota archaeon | reverse complement strand
CCCAACAAGCGATGTCTTTGAAAGACGTATAACTGCCATAGAAGGTGGAACAGGCGCATTAGCCGTCGCTTCAGGACAAGCAGCTGAAACTTTAACTCTACTGGCAATAACTCGTGTTGGCGACGAAATCGTCTCTGCAAACAACCTCTACGGTGGAACCTATCAACTATTCCATTATACATTCCCAAAACTTGGAAGAACAGTAAAGTTCGTTGACTCCCAAAAGCCAGAGGAATTCAAAAAAGCCATAACCCCAAAAACAAGAGCCATTTATGCCGAAACAATTGGCAACCCGAAACTTGACGTACCTGACTTTGAAGCCCTTGCCAAAATCGCACATGACGCAGGTATACCCTTTGTTGTTGACAACACAGTCGGCGTAGGTTTAGTCAGACCAATAGAACATGGCGTAGACATAATTGTCTCTTCAGCAACCAAATACATCGGAGGCCACGGCACCAGCATAGGTGGAGTAATCGTTGATTCAGGCAACTTCAATTGGAATAACGGCAAATTCCCAGAATTCACTGAACCAGACCCAAGCTACCATGGCGTTAAGTATTGGAATGCATTTAGTAATTTTCCCGGATTAGGAAACGTTGCATTCATCTTCAAAGTACGGGTTCAACTGTTAAGGGATCTGGGTCCTGCTTTAAGCCCATTCAACTCCTGGCTTTTCCTGCAAGGACTAGAAACACTGCCGCTTAGACAACGCAGGCACTCCGAAAATGCCTTGAAGGTAGCGCTGCACCTAAAGCAGCATCCGCTTGTAAACTGGGTCATCTATCCAGGTTTAACC
>JAGXOC010000265.1 GCA_019894665.1 Candidatus Thorarchaeota archaeon | reverse complement strand
GGTAAAGAAGCCAATGTATACAGAGGAATTGATGCTGATGGTACTCCCGTTGCTGTGAAGATATATCGAGTCAGCACTGCTGAAACCGATTTCATGCTTGAATATATCGTTGGCGACCCACGTTTCAAAAAGGTTAGACGTCAAAGTCGTTCACTGATTCCACAATGGGCTATGAAAGAGTTCAAGAACCTCAAGCGGTATCATGAAGCAGGAATTCGAGTACCTAGACCTATCGATATTGTGCGTAATGTATTGACAATGGAATTCATCGGCGATAATGAACAGTCACTTGCTGCTCCTTTGTTGAAGAATACAGAAATTCCAGATCCAGTGAAAACTTTCGATAAAATCATTGGAATGATTCAGAAAGGATATACGAAAGCAGGTCTTGTGCATGCTGACCTGAGTGAGTACAATATCCTGTGGTCTGATGGCCCCGTTTTCATTGATGTTTCTCAAGCTGTTCTACTTGAACATGATAATGCGAAAAAGTATCTATTCCGTGACATTCAAAACATAATCCATTTCTTCAAGAAACTTGGTGTGGAAACCGAGAAACCAGAAGTGATTGCTCGATACATTGTTGCAGCTGGTGAGAAATAATATGGCCTTTCAAGAAACAATCAGAGTACCTGCTGATAGAATTGGTGTTATTGTAGGACGTAATGGAAAGGTCCGAAGACGTATAGAACAACTAACCAATGTCAAACTTAACATTGATTCTGAGGGTGCTGTGACTATCAGTAACCCAAAAGCTACTGAGGATCCAGTCCTTGCTTGGAAAGCACGTGATATTGTCCGTGCTATTGCAAG
>JAGXOC010000264.1 GCA_019894665.1 Candidatus Thorarchaeota archaeon | reverse complement strand
GTCTGTCAGCATTGACCTGGACCAAGCAAAGAAGACGAACGAAACTGCAGAAGTACGCAATGTTGGCCTCACTTTTGAAACCCGGCCTGACTGGGTCACCAAAGAAAGCATAGATAACATGCTCAACTTGGGCGCTACAAGGGTTGAGATCGGTGTTCAGACTCTTTCTGATGAAATCTTACTGAAAGTGGAGCGTGGTCATGGTGTTGAAGAAACTGCGATAGCTACGAAGATGCTTCGTGACAGCGGTCTGAAAGTTTGCTATCATATCATGCCTGGTCTTCCTGGAGCAACACCTGAAACTGATGTAGAAACCTTCAGAACACTGTTTTCAGACTCTAGATTCCGCCCTGACATGCTGAAAATCTATCCCACCATTGTTGTCAAAAACACGAAACTATACGACTGGTGGCAATCAGGTGATTACACTCCTTTTACAAATGAACAGATAGTGTCTGTCGTGTCTGATGCAGTTAGTGAGTTACCAGAGTATGTTAGGATTCAGAGGATGCAACGGGATATCCCACTACATCAGATCGAAGCTGGTCTGAACAAGGGACACCTCCGTGAATTGGTTCATCAGAGAATGTCAGCAAAAGGTCAAAGGAATCCATCAATTCGTTACAGAGAGATTGGTCACTTCCAGATGCGTTCTGACGAACAGGTCAACCCCGACAACATACAACTCATTCGTCGTGACTACAATGCATCTGATGGAACTGAGGTATTCCTCTCATTTGAAGACCCCGTCTTGGATATACTCTTTGGATTTCTCCGTCTAAGGAAGATAAGTGCAGATGCACATAGAATAGAAC
>JAGXOC010000263.1 GCA_019894665.1 Candidatus Thorarchaeota archaeon | reverse complement strand
TCTATTACTGTCACATTATCACCAGTAGAAGAAGAGTGTTCTATAAATCTGGAATTTTACAATTCAGAACAGGAAGCATTGGTGGGGGAAGGAACAACTTCGTTTGGTTTCGGATATCGAGTAGACCCCTCAGATCAAGAACAAACCAAAGCTTTCAGGCACAACATACCAAGAGGTCAATTGAACATGTGGGTGAAAATCTATTTTGATGAACTCTCTGAAACACATTATATCCTCAGTAGTATAGGTATAGGGGAGCCAGTAACATCCACACTACTTGGTATTGTAATCAGTGTAAGCATAATCCCAGTGTAATGATAAAATGGAGAATAATTGGTGCGGAGGGCGAGATTTGAACTCGCGAACTCCTACGAGATTCCCCCTTCGTGATACTTCATCACGAAGACAAGGATCTGAGCCTTGCGCCTTTAACCTGGCTGGGCAACCTCCGCTTGATTCGGGGTTTTCAGCTTGTACCTTTTAACCATATCGAACTTGTCCCATCACTCAATGAGATTCGTTCGATACGATACAATCTGCTCGCGTAGTTGATCCCAATCACCGATATTGTCTGTTACTTCCTTTCGTTTCAGTGCTTCTTTGGTGGGTCCATCATAGATGATTCTACCATCTTCAATCACAGCTAACCTAATCACTAATATTAACATGTTAAAAAATTTCAATGTGCCTCATTTTACGCGACAGGGATCTGAATCGTTCATTGTTAGTTGGACATCATTTTGTCCGCCCAAGAACGACACTGGGCTTTCGATGTTGTTGAACATACATGATGTTCCGTGATGCATTCACATCTGCGTGAAAG
>JAGXOC010000262.1 GCA_019894665.1 Candidatus Thorarchaeota archaeon | reverse complement strand
CAATAGGATTAATCACATTACTGACTGGGATACCACATATAATGGGAGTTAACACAGACCCAACGACCGCAGAAGGAATCATCGGCATGACATTGGACGAGTTGAAGGCATCGAACCCAGGACTCTTCGACCTGTATGACTTCTACTTTAGATTCGGAGGCTTGTCCGACATGGGCTTCGGTTTTCTCGTAACAGTGATCGCTTCGACTGCCTACAGAAGGGGAAAGAGATGGGCTTGGTACTCCATTTGGTCTATCCCAGCTTTCTTCCTAGCGTCCGCAGCGATTACCATGAGCGTGGATCCATCTTCTTCGAGCATCCTTCCATTTGTAACACTATTCGTGATCTTGAGCCTTTTGGGGCTTCTCCTACCCTTCCGCAAATTCTTTCCGAAAGGAGACAAGGAACGCTAGGTTCCTAGCGCAACAAGTTACGCGACTATATGAAGGACATTTTATCTTTTTGATATTTATGCCTGGGTTTGGGGTTAAATTTTTATTTACTTCCTGAGGAGTCAATTATTAATCAAAAAAGGGGAGTTGAGCGGGTGTTATCTCCACTTGGTCATGGGTTCGAATCCATCCACAGTTGAATTAATACCGAGATGTGTACACAGATTAGCAAACAATCATGATAGCAAAAATAAAATATTTAAAAAAATAAAAAAATATGGGGGAGTTTAAAGTTAGTTACGCTTTTTGTATACTACTATTCCAACAGCGAGAACTGCGACAATTACTGCTCCAATACCACCATAGACTAAAGTCATATCTGCAACATCTGTTTGCTCAGATACATCTGCGAGTTCCCCAACTGTCCACACTGAAAAGTGATCAGTATTACACGCCAAATATCCGTCTTGGTCAATAG
>JAGXOC010000261.1 GCA_019894665.1 Candidatus Thorarchaeota archaeon | reverse complement strand
ATTTTGTGCATACAATCGCTTTCATTTTCATACATACTAACTCCTTCAATTGGCATTATAGAATACACGATTTTTTCATTTACACTACGTAAGGTAACTTATATGTAGTGTATACATAATGCATACATAGGTTACTTATAAGCTTTTCTCAAGCCTACCAATCGCAAGACAGATGAACTCAAATCACTTGAAGGCTTTACTTTACTAAGTCGATAGAAGAGCTCGTATCGGAAAAATACTTCGGATTTGAAACTTTCTTGTCCCAATCGTGGGCTTCCGAATTGATCGATTACACCATATTTTACAAAGTCCGAATCGAATTCGAAAGATTCGTTCCCGACGATACCGAAGAAACCAGGAGAATTGCGTTAGCTCAAGCTACCTCTTACACAATAATGGATTATTTCAGCCAATATACATTCGCCGAGATATCTGCTAACATGATTGGTGAAATCGCCTATACGGAAACATTAACCTTCTGGTCTACGCTCATAAGCGCACCATTAGCGTATTTTGGCTCTTGGGCGGTTTCTGCCGGAGTTAGTAAGTTAGCCTCAGAAGCAGGTGCTTCGGCCATTAAATCAGTTATACTTTCTCAAAAATCTGTTTTTGGAGGTCTCGTGGGAACAATTACCAGCCCAATTCAAGAAGTATTTCAAGAAATTATCGAAGACGGGTTTAGAGAAGCGTTAATCGAAAATCTCGTGGACATAGCGGGCGGTTCAGACGCTTTAGGGTTCTGGCTGTCTTCGTTATCAACCTCCGTAAGAGAAGTCAAAGGCGCCCTCGGAGGGTTAGTTCTGGGAGCACCTTCTTTAAGCTTAAAAAACATGTTTACCCTCATACAAGGTCGCGCTTCGGGCGATTCGATGAC
>JAGXOC010000260.1 GCA_019894665.1 Candidatus Thorarchaeota archaeon | reverse complement strand
GTAGATGTCCGTCTTATTACGCCCCCTGGAGTTACTATAAAGGACGCTTCTGGAGTGTCTCGAGCAATAGTAGACACACTCAAGAAGAAAGGCGCAAGCAAAATCGGTGTTGTCGGAGAAGACCATGAGCTCTACTTTGAGGTAGCTCCTAACAAAGAGATCAAAGAGTCTGAAGTACCAATTCAGGTACAAGTGTCATATACTGACGAGGCAGGTGCGCGTCGTATTCGTTCGCTCACAACCAAATTAAAGGTTTCAAAGAATGAAGACGAGATTATGGCCACTATGGACCCAACTGTTGGTGCAACTTTTGTTACACAGAAAGCCGGTGAAGAGTCCTTTAGTGGAGACCGCGAAAAGGGTCGCAAGAGGATTGCAACTTTCAGATCTGCCATGAAGAGTAAGGCTGGCGCAGCTCCAAAAGCTGTGCAGACAATGCTTGAGAAAGCAGACAAGGCTCTAGATATAGAAGATAAGGAGATTGAGCGCCAAGAAGCGATGATGGAGGAAGCTCCTGCATCTGCTCCTTCGGGTGCTGCAGATGAAGCATTCACAGAGAATCTTGCTCAAATGAAGAGAAGTTCGAAGAAACTCTTCCGTGATGATGACGAAGAATAGTCTTCAGATTCACGCTTAAAGTGGAACATGCCGTGCTGAATATAGCACGGCTAACCTTATTTTTATGTAACACAACCTCGTATATGTTCAAAATGCGCATTTTGGACAGTTGCCAAGCAACATATCTCCACAAGTCTAAAATAGTCAACTGCGGGGGTAAAAGTTGTTAGTGCACAGTAGAAAGCAGCGGGGATACCGTAAGTTGATTACACAAGAAAAACTCCAAACCATCTTAGCGCGACTTAAGTCGCAGGAAGGTGTACGTGGAGT
>JAGXOC010000025.1 GCA_019894665.1 Candidatus Thorarchaeota archaeon | reverse complement strand
CATGATTAACTCCTCGTTTGGACCAAGCAGGGTTGTAGCCACCCAAATGGTTGACACAAGTAAAAATGCCCTGTTATGATATTTCTGAAACCTGGGCGTCCATATCTGCAACAATGCTCCTAGAATTGGAACAATTGAAAGACAGATGATTATTGCACGGAGCCGAAACAGTTCCAGTGATGGTTGGATTAATCCATAATTAGGAGCTTGGCCGATGAAGATTTGCACTGCCTGCGCAATAGTTGTGATTGCAAATACCAGGGGGAGGTCTGTCATCAACCGTGTTGCTTGACCACGCCAGAGCCGTAACAAATAGACTCCAATCGTCCCTGATAGTGCAATTGTTGCTAAACTCGAGAGAATCACTAATTCTGTACCTATCTGCATAATTATCATTCCTCAACTCAATTATCATTTACAGCAGCTTCGGTTCTAGAAAGACTTGGTAGCATATTCCTTGTTTTCTCTGTGATACGCTTCCAGAGCATAGAGACCTGCTCTATCTTGTATCGTCCAAAGACGAAGAAGAATACAGAGAAGGTTAGAAAGAACATGACAAGTGTAACCCCCAGTATCCCGGGGGTAGAGAACACCATATCAGGCCCCTGCATCGAAGGTTCGGGTCCGATCTTAAAGTTCTCATTGACGAAATTGAAAATCGTGTGAGCTACAATTACACCTGTGAGTGATTGACCAGAACTGAATCGCTCATAATAGATACCAAAAAGGAGACCGAGGATAGTGGTGAAGAAAACCATCATAGAAACCTGCATGAGTACTTCACTTACAGGACCGCCATTCAACAGTGGCCATCCCGCATGCCAAAACCCGAATGCAACTGCAGAAAGAACAATAGCTACATTTGCTGAAACTCTAGTTTTGAGAGCATTCTGTAAAAGTCCTCTGAACAGGGTCTCTTCTAAGAACGCATTTGTCAAGAAGAAGAGAAACATGTATCCAAGAAGATTGACATTCAGAATATGAAGGTCGAGTGGGTAGGTTGGATCTACAAGAAGGCCATAAACAACAGTTCCTCCTATATCAATCAAGACTGATATCATCAAACCCATTACCATTCCCACTGCAAGCTGGACTCTCATTTGGTTTCGCGACAGACCCAAGACCGAATCAATCTCATGTCTTCGATACTTCCAGAAGAACACAACAATGATCAGGAATGGGAATATCTTCGATGGCATGATGTTCAACCACGTGTCACCAAGACCAAGTACGAACTGGTCAACGATACGCCAGACTATTCCAATAATCAGCATGATTCCACTGATGGTCAGTAGATTCATTGAGGACCAAAACGAGTGTTTCTCTTTTTTAGATGGGGCACTCTCTTGAATTGTTGCTTGCACCATATAGATGGTCTCCTACTAAGGATAGACGGCCATAGGTGCTAGCTGATGCAATTTAAGGCCCGAGAAACATATCTCTGTCAAGATTTACTCTAGGAAGAATTCATCTTCGGTTGTTTCTTCCGTGTTTCGAACATCAGCCAGTGACTTTCGAAAAGGAATGAATATCATGCCAAGAGATCCGAGTGTCGATAAGGCGTATCTTACCTCAGGAAGGAAATCACCTGCTATAGCAAAAAGGCCCCCAAAGAACACGCATGCTGATATTCCCCAAATTAACACATTGAGTTTTGCTATGAAAATAGGGTCATACTCCTTCTTCTGCCCAATGCCAAGAGTTTGTTGGTATTCTTGCAATTTTTGATGCATCACGACGCTTAACACTGGCCATCCCACAAGAAATAGAACTATCATGGACCAACCAGATGAGTCAATCCCAGCACTAACTCCTTGATATATCCACAAACTCATTGAAATTGGAAACCATAAAAATAGAATGTGAATCACAGCCTCAACTCGCCATGGGTGATCCATGAAGAGATAGACTAGTCGTTTCTGAGAGCCAACATTAGTTACTCCCATCTCAAGAAGGAAGAATATTAGGAACGCTACGAGCATTGGGCCTCCAATAATTAAGAACTCGATAATCATCTCCCAATACCTACATCGAACTCAGATTGTGTTCTTCTATTTCAATCAATCTATGAAAAAGAGCGTGTGGCTGCAGTTTCCTGCAGCCGGATTGAACTTATGCGTAAGGAGCTATCGTGAGCTCAAGCCTGCTCACCAACTCCTTGTAGCGGTTCCTGATTGTTACTTCAGTAACACTGCTAACTCTTGAGATATCACGCTGTGTGACTCTGTTGTCAGACATTATCGCCGCGATGTAGATTGCCGCTGCAGCAAGACCCCTTGGGTCGCGGCCTGACACTAGTCCTCTGACCTTCTTTGCCTGAGTCAGAATCTCCATTGTTATCTTCTCTACCTCGTTTGGGAGGTTGAGGTCCGATATGAATCTAGGTACATAGTTCTCTGGAGATGAAATCGGCATTCGAATCTTGAGCTTGGTCACCAGCATCCTGTAGTGAGCAGAGATTTTCTTCTTAGATTCCCTGCTGTGTTCAGCTATCTCCTCAATGGATCGAGGCGAACCTCTGTGTCTGCATGCAGCATATACCGCAGCAGCAGCGGTTGCGTCGATTGACCTGCTTCGCCATAGCCTTCCAGCTATCAGCTTTCGATACATGCGCGCAGCATGTTCTCGTAGGCCGTGAGAGAGTCCTAGTTGTGAGGACAGTCGGTCAATCTCAGTCATTGCCTGTGCCAGGTTTCGGTCAAGAGAGGAGTGTACTCTTGTCCGTATCTGCCATTTCCTGAGGCGATAGATTTGTGCTCGCTGCCTAGCGTTGAAGGAAGAACCCTTCGAATCACGGTCTCGCCAGTCGATCATTGTTGAGAGGCCTTTATCGTGCAGCGCGTAGTTAGTGGGAGCACCAGTTCTTGCGCGAGAGTTGCGCTCATCTGAGGTGAATGCCCGCCACTCCGGACCAGTATCGATACGATGATCGCTCAATACGAGGCCGCAAGTGGTACAGATCACTTCACCCTTTTCATTATCCCTGACGACATCAGTGCCTCCACAGTCGGAGCACCTCAGCTCAGGAGATTCCGGTATTACTTCTTCTGTTCTCGTTTCATCTATCTTAGATGTTGCCATTTGTGAACTTGTTCCCTCCAATGCAATCTGGGTATCAAGAGGGCCCAGATCCCTCGCGTGCTATGCAGATTCGTTTTCTTACTCAAGCTTTTATCACGGTGCCATTGTAATGTTGAGCTTCAGAACGAGCTCTTTGTATCGATTTCTCACTGTCACTTCTGTCACACCAGCTGCCATTGCAATGTCGCGTTGTGTCACTCTAGAATCCATAAGGATCGATGCAATGTATATAGCAGCGGCTGCGAGTCCACGCGGATCTCGCCCGGTGACCAGTGTTCTATTCTTTTTAGCCAATTCAAGTATCTCAATCACTTTCTGCTGAACCTTACCCGGGAGGCCAAGCTGTGTGATGAATCGCGGGACGTAGTTAGCCGGGTCTGAGATCGGCATCTTCAGTTTCAACTTTTCTACCAGTAGCCGGTAGTGCTGACCAATCTTTTTGCGACTCACCCTTGAGTGGCGTGATATTTCTTCAAGGGAACGTGGTGAGCTTCTCAACCTACACGCGGCATATATTGCCGCTCCAACCATCGCGTCGATGGACCTGCTCCGTGCAAGTCTTCGAACGATCAGTTTTCTGTACAAGAGTGCTGCCAGTTCCTTGATGCTTTTGGTAAGTCCTAGCTGTGATGACAATCTGTCTAGCTCAGACATAGCCTGAGCAAGGTTCCTGTCAACCGAGCTGTGGACTCGTGTGCGAATCTGCCATTTCCTAAGTCGGTAAATCTCAGAACGTTTCTTGGCTGTAAACCGTTTTCCTTGGGAGTCGTGGTCTCTCCAGTCAATCATCGTTGAGAGTCCTTTGTCGTGGATCGCGTAATTGGTTGGTGCACCAGCTCGTGACCTTGCATCCTTTTCATCCGATGTGAACGCTCTCCATTCGGGTCCTGTATCGATGCGATGTTCGCTGACAACAAGTCCGCATGTTCCGCATATGCGTTCACCCTTCTCCAAGTCTTGTACGACGTCGTGGCCTCCACACTCAGGGCACGTGAACCCCGATGACTTGGCTTGATCAGGTTTCTTTCGGTCCGACCTTAATGACATTGTCCAACTACCTCTCTCCGCGGGACTCTGACCTTATGGGGCCTTTGATAATCTTGCAGTCATTCATGCTTCGTGGCGCAGAAGTACTATCAGAATACGTTCAATCCCCGTTCAGATTCCGCCTTAGTGATGAATCACATCACTTATATACATAATAACGCATTTCCACTTAAAAGTCTTTCGGCCTGATTCCATCTAAAGAATCTTCTGGGGCGCTACCCTTTCCATGACAACTTTTTGATTTAAGCGTTGCGAAAGGGGTGGCCAAAGGATTTTTGGAACATAAGCTCGATTTTCCGAGAGTGAATTGATCTCATACTAGACTTTTATGATGCAATATTTTTCCTTGGAACATATTCAGGTGGCCCCCATGACTCTACTTCAAATATTGGCAATCTGTGGAATGCTCAGTCCCATCATCTACACTGTAATGTGGATCATTGGTGGAGTGTTACAGGATGACTATAGTCATGTTCGAGATGACGTCAGTACACTCGTTGCAGTTGATGCTCCTAACAAGAAGATACTTGACAAGTTCATTATCACATCCAGCACCCTATTGTTCATCTTCTACATTGGGTTGCATTCGGGGATAAACAATGGAACTGGATCTATCATTGGCCCCATCTTGTTCGTGATCAGTGGGCTCCTTGGAGTTCTTGTTGCTGTATTCTTTCCCCTTGATTCTGGTGGTGAACTAATAACAACACGAGCGAAATTGCATCTGGGTCTTATCGCGATATCAGGGATATTGGCCACTGTTGGTATGGTTGCTCTATGGTTTCGCTTGGCGTTAGATATGGTGTGGAGCACATTTGCCACATTCTCCTTAATCACAGCAATTGTGTCTCTGATTTTTGTCGTTGCATCAGCAATGGCTGCTACGGGCAGTTACCTGGGATTGGTTGAGAGGTTTATGGTAAGTACCTACCAGATTTACTACTTTGTCCTAGCTTTGATGGTGTTTCTGACGAATTAACAAATTCGGGAAGTTACATTCAGTAAGACATCCATTGCAAATCTCTTGCAGGCATAATTCTATCCATTGTCTACAAAATGCTCTTTCACGAAAAATTCCGTGGCCAGGATCTTGAATGCCTTCTCAATGTTTTCGCCTGTGTTCAAATGTATGAAAAAGATCGGAACTGATAGTGTTTCAGCAATCTCTCGAAGAGAGGCCGTCTGTCCCTTGACCAGCTTCTGAGATTTGTCCACGATCATTATTGTTGGTAGTGTATGACCCACATGGAGATTGACAGTCTCCATTAAGTTTGATAACTCTGATGGCAGGGTTTCACGTTTATGATCCGCACACAACACAACACCAGCAAATCTCCGAAAGTAGTCACGAGGTTCTAACGTTTCGTAGAGCTCCCAGACCCAAGGTCCATGCAACTCTAGATTAAGTTCAAGAGTCGCAATCAATCCCATATGAGAAACAGTAACGTGTTTTGTCCATTCATCTTTTGGCCATTCTTTTTCAAGCGATTCTTTTGCTAGGGTTCTTGGATCAGCGAGATTCCTATCAAGTGCTTTAGCACAAAGACAGTATCCCAGCTCCTCATCCCCAGCTACTAGGATTCTATACACTTCAGGTCGTGAACTCAAACAGGTAGCCTCCTACGACTCGCGATGAATTTGAGCCGCATGAAAAACATGCCTAACTGACATACCCGTTACTCACATTTAACGTTTGACAAGGATGGATTCTCATTTCTTTGAGTGTTTCTTCAGGTACTCAGCTAGTTTCTCTATTGTCTTGGGATTCACGACATGCTCTATCTCACATGCATCAGTGTTTGCTGTTTCCTCGTCAACACCAATCATGAGCAAGAAGTCCATCAGTGTCTTGTTTCGGTCATGAAGTTTCTTTGCTACTGACTTTCCAATTCTTGTGAGTTTGACATTCTGATAGCGTCTATACTTCATCATACCCCTGCTATCGAGTTTTTGAAGAGCCGCTGTCACACTCGGTGCTTTCACGCCAAGACGCTCAGCCATGTCTGAGACAGTCGCGGTCCCAAATTCTTCTTCTAGCTCAAAAGCTACCTTGACATACATCTCAAGTGCCTTGGTGAGTTCTACAGTATCTGTTCTTGGTGAGCTCACTTACTTCTACCTCCATTCGTACTAGCGTACGCTTTCCCTCTGTCTGTGATATAGAACGCCTGACCCGTTTTGGATTCCGTATCACAACCCGCAGAACTGTGACACCCGGAACAGGCGGACTCAACATCGCATCCGTTCATTTCCATTCTCAGAAATCCCCGTTCGACCAATAATCTGATGATATCATCTAGTGTTTCAACTTGCATGCCCACACGACGGGCAATCTGGTTCTTATCCAGAATTCCCTCTGAAACTATTAGTTGCAAGACCCTCTTGATCATATTTGAGAACCCTCCTTCATCACACCCATGATTTTTTCCCTCATGTTTCCTATAACCCAGAGCGAACCCGTGCCGGTCATCAAGATGATGAACATCCAGAGCGATGGTGTGAAGTCACCTAGAATGTCCCATGTTATCCAATCTTCAAAGCGTAGGAACCAACCAAGACCGTTGCTCAGAATCACTAGAATTTGCAGACCAAAAAGGAGTGCTGCGAGGATATATCCCACTGCAATGAAGGCATATCCTTCCTGATTGTTCTCAGAGAGTGGCTTAACACCTGTCAAGAAGACCGCTGCAACAATGATGAGCAGAAATCCACCAATAAGATCTGAGAATCCAATGATTGGTGTGATTAGCTGAAGACTCGAGAATATTTGTATGACTCCGATACCCAAGTATGCAATCCCAATGACCATTGTGAATACAGAGGGCCATTTGCTGTCTTCAGGTAGATTGAGTTCTTCTCTATACAAACAATGCACCTCCTATAATGATCACTAATAATGCCACAATGTATGCCAAGACAAGTTGGTACACTACTGAGAATCCAGTCCATTTCCACGAGCCGGTCTCTCTTCTGATCGCTCCAACTGTAGCTAGACATGGAACATACAGGAGTACAAAGACCATCAAAGCAACTGCGGCCAGTGGAGTCATACTCCCAAGTAACGCAGTTTCCAAAGCGATGCCCCCGACTGCATACACAATGGCCAATGATTGGATTACTGCTTCCTTTGCAAGGAAACCAAAGATCAATCCAGTAACGATCTGCCAGCTGAAGCCTAGGGGCATGAATATCGGTTCAAAGAAATGACCCAGAATAGATGCAAACGACTCATCTACGGGTACTCCTAACCCTGCTGGACCAAAGGATGATAATGTCCACATTATGATGCTTCCAGCTAAGAGGTACGTTCCCGCAGTCTTCACAAACATGATTCCTCTGTCCCACATGTGCCGGAATGAGCCATGAGCAGTAGGAATCTGGTACTGCGAGAGCTCCATGATCATAGAGGAGGATTCCTCTCTCAGGATTGTCTTTTTGAAAATAATAGCGACAATAATGGCCATTACAATACCAAGCATATACATGAGAAATACTACTGTCCCTGCATTGCTCGGAAAGAAGACACCTGCAATCAGGATGTAGATTGGAAGTCTTCCCGCGCATGACATGAGCGGACTCACAAGAATTGTGGTTAGTCTGTTTGATTCTCCATCAACGGTTCTTGAAGCCATGACTGCCGCTACGCTGCAACCAAAGCCCAAAAGTAGTGGAATAAAGGACCTTCCGTGTAGTCCCATCTTCATCATGAAACGGTCCATGACAAAAGCTGCTCTGGATAGATATCCTGTATCCTCAAGTATCGAGATTGCCAAGTAGAGGAAGAATATCGGTGGGATAAATGTTAGAATGAAACCCACACCACCCAGTATTCCATTGGTCAGTAAAGATGCTAGTAAGGGGTTTGGGATCTGTGATGTATATGTCCCAAGCCAAGCAAAGAACTGCGTGATCATCTCCATGAATACAAGAGAAATCTCGAAGGTGAAATGGAACATTGCCCACATGATGACCAAGAATATTGGCAGACCAAGGTAGCGATGAAGGAAGACTCGGTCAAGCATATCACTCAGGATCCACTTCCCTTGACCTGGCTTGTAGGTCTCACACAGAATCTGGCCTATGACCTCATACCTCTCATCTGCAAGAATGATCTGAGGATCAATTGACTCGTCTGCTTCAGTCACCTCAGTTTCCATCTTAGGTTCGTTGGAGTGTGTCATAAGGTCACCTCCAATAACCGGTCTTTGATCGGGGAATCTTCAAACAAAGTGAGTATCTCGGGGTCTCTTTCCAAAACTTTGAGAGCTAACCATCTAGGAGGGAATCTATCAATGAGGGTCTTATCTTCTTGAAGTATCATGACCAGTTTTTTGAGGTTTGATTCAATTCCAAGACTATACATGATTGCAGGAGGTTCTAATCGCTCGAATTCTCCGTGGTGATGGAATTTAGGGTGATAGTGTAGGTGATCACCGCTATCAACGTCTCCTGTAGTGTGAAGAGGCACATCGTCTTCATCCTTGGAGCTATCAAGATAGTGTTGCGGAACGGCCGCTAAGATTGCATCCTTGAGTTGCTCTATACCTTCCTTTCTAGTTGCAGTTGTAGCGACCACTCGAGCTCCCAAATGTTTCGAGAGTCCCTCAAGATCAATCTGGTCTCCCCTGGATTTCACAATGTCATACATATTCATGGCCACAACGAGATTGACCTGAAGTTCGATGAGAAGTAAGGTGAGGTACAAGTTTCTCTCTAGTTGTGATGCATTGACAATATCAACCACAATGTCAGGGCGATGATCAACAATGTACGATCGTGCAACCTTTTCATCATCTGAAACTGCACTGAGGCTATAGACGCCTGGTAAATCAACTATCTCAAACTCTACACCGTGGTGCTTGAAGTAACCCTCTTTCTTTTCCACAGTCTTCCCTGGCCAGTTTCCAGTATGCTGTTTCATACCTGTTAAGCTGTTGAAGATGACCGACTTGCCAACATTGGGATTCCCAATGAGTGCAACTCGAACCTTCATTACTGCACCTCCGATATCTCAACTAAGACTTTGCTTGCAAGTCCATGACCCAACGCGATTCGTGTTCCCCTTACCTCTACAAGCACAGGACCTCTTCCACTTCCTTGAACAACTTTGAATGTGCAACCCTTTGTAAGCCCGAGATCCAAGAGCCTCTTGGTTATTCCTCGCTGACCTCTGTCATGCCACCCGCTTTTCATCTGCTCATTTTGCTCATCAGTTTTGATGAGACCGCCTAACAGTTTCTTGTGTCTTTGACGGCCATGCTTGCGCCCTCCGATGTTGGAGATTCCAACCAACCTACATGTGGTACCAGGTCTAACAGAAATCAATTGTATGTGGTTGTTGGAATCAACGTGGGTCCCTTTCTCGTCCATCCCTAAGCCTCCTTTGGCTCGAGGACCGGCGTGTGACTGACGCCAGTGTTTCGTTTCTTAGATGAGACTAAAAAACTTAGTCTTGTCTAAAAAAGTTAGTCTTGTCTAATAAGGGTTCTCAAAAGACAAACCGCAATCGTTACATATCCTGATGACTTCTAAACAGGCGGTGAACAATATGACCTATCACGGTACTCCTCTTAATTATGGCGGCGATGAAATTGACGAATTCATCCCGAAGAGTGTTGAAGATGTGTCAATACTGCAGGTGGCTGAATACACACCTGACTTCACTGACTTTAAGGATAAACTCACTGAAGTTCTTGAGTCACCGATCGGGTCCAAACCATTTGATGAGTTAGTCGCTGATGTCTATGAAAATGGTAAGAGAATATTATTCATGGTCGATGATAAGACCCGACCGAATATTCACACAAGAGTTCTTCTACCTGTCATTGCAGAGCGTCTTCTGAGTATTGGTGTCAAAAAGAATGACATTGGCATCATCATCTCAAGTGGTTCTCATGTTCCTGCAAGTCCCAAGGAAGTTGAAGATAGAATCCTTGGTCCTGAGCTTTACAAGGACTGGGGAAACAATGTTCTCACACATGACTGTGATAGTGGAAACACTGAGGTCGGAAAAACATCAAGAGGGACCCCTATCCTCATCGACCAGCAGGTCTTAGACTCCGTTCTTCTGATTCCATTGAGTGACAGTGAGTATCACTACTTTGCTGGTCAAGCGGGCACTGTGAAACTATTCTGCCCTGGTGTGGCTGGTCGTGAGACCATTCGTGTAAACCATCCAAGAATGTTTGACCTTGAGAAAGGATTCAACGAGGGTTGTCGGTTAGGGAATTGTGACGGCAATCCGGTTATTGAAGACATGATTGAAATCACCTCCATCATGAAAGAAAGGATACCCATCTTCTGTGTAGACACCATTGTCCATCATGGTGAGATTGTGTATCTCCAGGCAGGAGACATCATTGATTGCCACGAGGCAGCCTCTGCTCCCTTGAGAATACTCAGAGTAGTGGATGTTGATGAGCCCGGAGACATCGTATTCGTTTCTGTCGGAAAACTAGGGGTGAATCTCTACCAAGCAGGAAAGGGAATCCATGCCGCATGGAATGCATTGCGACATGACCGCAAGGGATGGATCGTACTTCTTGCGCCTTGTGAGGACGGAATTGGGAGTTCTGCGTACGAGGAGGCTATGCATGCCGCTAAGGACCTTGAGGTCCGAGATGCATTACGATTTGTTATCGAGACCTACGGTTCTGAAGAGACCTTCAAGATTGGGAATCAGAAACCACCAGACCTTTTCAGAATCCTACTAGACGTTGCAGAAGGCAATATCAAAATCATCAGTGGGTTAAATTCTGAAGAGTTGCGTAGTATCTATCGAATGGAGGGTTGTTCTGTAAATGATTCAACTGAAGTACAGACAGTTCTGAGAGACCTCGTTGATAGATTCTTGAACGAGCATCCCAATCCCCGAGTATACGTCCTCGATGATCCAGGTCTCTTGATTAATGTCAAGAATCAGATTCATTGATTTGAAAGGTTTAGTACTGGAGGGAGATCCCTCCAGCTTCTACTGTTTTTTTTTAACGTGGTTTAGCCTGGCTAACGAAACATCAAGGTCGTGACTGAACTCGATCCCAAGGAACTTAGCGAAATCTATAGGTTGGAAGCGCTCAATCCAGCGAACCCATCTGATGCGCGCAAAGAGTCTTGCATGAGGTTATTTATCGGTTCATCGATGAGAATCCAGACATCCCTAATCCTCGGATCTATGTGCTTCCTGACGCAGGTCTACTGGTTGACGTCAAGAATCGTGCCTACTAATTTCCAGATTCAGCTTTCTTTCTGATAGTGTATGGAGATAGGATATAGAGCGCTGAAAGAATGATGAATACTAGCCAAAATCCTGACTTGAATAGAGCACAATAGATGAATGTATCAACTGGATTCGCCAAAACTAACATTGCCAAAACACCGGGGCCGTAGGGTATGGGAAACAAAGAGCCTGGGGGAGCGCTATTCCAATAGACTCCGTTTACAAGGTCCCCATGAAGTTGCAGGGCAGCAGTCAACATCCAAAGAATATACAGATTGAGGGCTACCAAGACTGCACTGATATTCATTCGTTTTCTGGTCATTTCTCTTCGCACGAAACGAATACTCATAACTCAAACCATCCATCTTCTCACATTCAGTTTGCTATGGTTTTTTTGGGTAATAACACTTAGGCCATCAGCAAGGGATTGCCCAAAAGTAGAATCTGTAAGGTTCGAGTTGGACGCAAAGAGGCTGAGAACCCAAAAAAACCCCAATGAAATATGGAACCGGCGAGCCCTCGCAAGGCTGTCCGACATGACCCGCGTCTTTAGGAACATGACTTCATCCATCGCTGGTTAGTGTGATGTAATAGTTCTGCTATAGATTTGGCCTAGCTAGCTCATCTTCCACGTTGGTCCATCTTTTGTGTCTGCGATTTCAATGCCTAACTCACCTAGACGATCACGAATTTGATCGGCTTTAGCAAAGTCCTTTGACTTTCTAGCACCCTCACGAAGCTCCAATAAGAAATCAACAATTCCTTTCAGGGCTTTAGCAGCTTGTCCTGCTCCTTCACCAGTCTGAGCTTCATCAGCGAGATTGACACCTAGAATTCCAACCAGTTCAATCATGACCGCTAATGCTTCTCGGAGCACTGCGGCTCCACCAACATCCTTCGTCAGAGTATTGATCTCTCTCACAAGGGTGAAGATCTCAGCAAGAGCACCTGGAGTATTGAAATCATCATCCATTTCTTTCTCGAAGTCTTCCCTTGCTTTCTTCGAAGCCTCTGCGAGTTTCCTATCAGCATCTGACTCACGACTACCAATTTTCTCCAGAATCGAGATGCGCCCTCTGATTGTATCAGCTGCGTTCTTGATTCGTTCGAGCGACTGAATCGCCTGCTTCATTGCCTTGTCGTTGTAATCGAGGGGTTGTCGGTATTGTCCTGTGACTAGATACAGACGAACTGCTTGATGATCGTAATTGTCGAGCACTTCCCTAGCAGTGGAGAAATTCTTCTCCGATTTTGACATCTTATCACTGTCAATGGTCAGGAACCCATTGTGAAGCCAATACTTCACTGGAGTTTCGATTCCATAGGCAGCAGCAGATTGTGCAATCTCATTCTCATGGTGTGGGAATATCAGGTCCTGCCCACCACCATGAATGTCGAATGGAAATCCCAAGTAATGCTTACCCATCACCGAACATTCAGCGTGCCACCCTGGACGCCCCTTGCCCCATGGACTTTCCCATGAAGGTTCTCCAGGTTTCTCAGCCTTCCAGAGAATAAAATCACGTGGGTCTTTTTTCTTCTCATCCACCTCAACTCGAGCTCGAGATGAGAGATCATCCATAGGGATCCTTGAGAGACCGCCATATGTTTCAAAAGATGGAACGTTGAAGTAGACGTCTCCATCTACGTCATATCCGTAGCCATTCTTGATGATGAGCTCAACCATTTCGATGATATCATCCATGTGTTCTGTCGCTCGGGGATTGATAGTAGCAGGTATGAGGTTGAGCTGCTTGGCAATGGTGAGATATTCTGTAATGAACTTTGCAGCTAGTTCAGACACCTCGATACCATCTTCCTTTGACCTGTTGATCATCTTATCGTCAATGTCTGTGAAGTTGGTGATGTAAACAACACGATAGCCTTTGTACTCCAAGTATCTCCTGATTGTGTCAAAGACTGCAAATGACCTTGCATTGCCGATGTGGGGATAATCGTATACTGTAGGACCACATACATACATGCGGACATTGTTACCTTCAATTGGTACAAACTCTTCCTTAGATCGGGTCCGTGTATTGTATACATTCACCATTTTCATTACCCAATTAAGGCTCAGTGATTCTGTTTAAAAAGGTCTTTGCAAGTATTGCCTATAGTAGTGAGTCGCAGTTGGCTGTTGCAATGAAAAAGGAATCTGGCAAAGTGCTCAAAGAAGTTTCAAAGCTCTGCCAAGATGAGCGTGAGCTGGATGCCGAGGTTCTTGTCAAGAAACAGATTGCAGTTGACCCCGACAATCTTGAGCTCATGACCAAGCTAGGAGAAATCCAAGCTCGATTATGCAACGACCATGAGGCTGAATTCACATTCAGAGCAGTCTTGGTCAGAGACCCCAATCATGAAGATGCTGTGTGTGGGTTAGGACGCTTATTGGATCAAGCTCTGAGGACAGAAGAAGCTGAACAGATCTACAGAATTTTCCTTCAAAACAATCCCATCAGTCATTGTGCTCTTGAGGACCTATGCAGGATCCTCCTCGCAGAGGAGCAAGCTGATGAAGCTTTTGAAATTGCTAGAAATCACGTTGAACAATATGGGAATAACGCCAATGCTTTTGATGCACTCCGGTATCTACTCCATGTGGACGAGGATCGATTAGAGGCTGAACTCAATGATGATCGGGAAAATAAAACACTCTACACTCAGCTGATGAATAACCTACTTGAACAGATTGAGCTGGTCACTAAGATGGAACGTATAGATGAACTTCCTGATGACCTATTCAGAGAGTTGGATGATGACAAGACCCGTCTGAGTGGTGAGATTAAGCATCTACTCAAAAGTGCCCCAACTCGACAGATTTCCGTTCCCCCTGAACTTCAAAACCGAATTTCACATTACAAATTGTACGATGGGTCGCCGGTGTAAAGGAATAGTCGCGACTCCTTCGCACGAGTTCACTGCCAATGATACCCTTGTTCTTCTAATTCGTTTTTCTCACCAATGTAAATCAAGTGCTGCTGAGCATCGTTTAACAACCACACATGAATCTTTGAATCCTTGAGAGCATCAAGCATGACACATCGTTCACCGAAGCTCAACCCCATCACTTTCAGGAGACTTAGTAGATTCACGACTCTATCGATGTTCTTCTTTGCCGCAGCGATGACTCTCGCTTTGGATCCAGCCTCCATCTGTAGAATTTCTGTGTCTCGTAGAACTGCTTTGACTCTCATTGTCATTCAAGTTAGTTACTTCACGACCACAAGATAAGCATGTTCGTTGATATGCACAATCTCTATTTGTGCTCACACTGATGATTAACGGGAGTTCACATGGAACCAGACCATCAATTCGTTGTAGAGCCTGCAAACGATTTGGAGACATACTCTGGAGCTTGGTCTACTGCGATGGAGCACCTCTACTGGTATCAAGAGAGTCCTGTCTTTGATTTCAACAAAAACGAAGAGATTGATGAGCTGCGCTCAGACTTTGGAACTCCCGGAAATCTGTTTCTGGTTGCACATCTTCAAGGCAAAGATGAGATAGTGGGTGTCCTTGGTTTTCGATATCGAGATGTCATGGCTCGTATTAGAAGATGGGAGCCTGCAACAATTCCTCAGTATCGCAAGACGAGTGTCGCAAAAGCATTGCTTGAGCATGCCTTAGAACAACTGGCCTCGATGGGCGTTAAGAGGATCAGCTATCTCATGAAACACCCCTTCAATTCTCCTGAATGTGCGGTTGAATACTTGAATTTGTATAAGGCGTTCGACTTTGAACATAACCGCCCGGATTCCGTCGATATGGTTTTGGCTCTAGATGAATTGAGAATCCCCTCAGAGGCTCTTAGTGGCGTTCAAGTGGAGACTGGTGAGAATTACACCTTCGAGGACTTAGCAAGCATCACTGTCAAATCATTCACATCAACACCTGAAGAGCGAGAGATTCATGGATTTGACAGGACAGTCACAGAGCATATCCAAGCAACTGCCTTACTACAGAGGATGGCTGATGGATTCTATGGATACTCATCTGATGAGTTCAGAAAAATTGCTGTTGTTGACGGAGCACCTGCTGGATTTCTCGGTGCATTTGTCTCTAAATCAAAATACAAACCACTCACGGGCGTTCTAGGACCAATGGCAGTGTTACCTGATTACCGAAGACGAGGAATCGCGCTCCTTCTTGTTAACGAAGTTTTGCGAACTCTGAAAGAGTATGGCTGTGAATATGCTGCGGTAGGGACTCCAGCAGCGAACACTGGTGCGATAGCCATGTACGAAAAGGCTGGTTTCAAATTATCCTGCAGATTGTTCAGTCTTGAAAGAGAATTGTAACCCCATTTTACACAATCTAAAACGTATATTTCTCTATGTTATTGAGTTACGTGTGATTTCCGCCGAGAACATAGATGAGCATGCCTTGATGGTCACTGTCACTCCAAAGAAGATTGCTTCATTCGATTATGTGAAAGACACTCGATACAGACAAGCAACCTAATTCATGAGTAATGACTGAGTTTGCCCTCAAGTCAATATCTCGTCAACAGACTCTTCTTCTGGTCGTTGGTATCGAAATGCTAGATTGATCAAGAGAACCCCCGCTGTTGAGATAATGCCTGTGAGAATCAGTGTGAGAGAGATTGGTGCCACGGATATGAGCCACCCAAAGAAGGCGATCTGAGGCATACCCAACAGAAGTATTATGGTTGGGAATAAGGAGTAAACTCCATTTCGGACACGATTTGGTATTGCATCAACAAATATCCTTGATGTGAGTACATTCGCGAGCTGGAAGAATATTCCCATGGTAAAGAATACAACGATCATTATTACAACTGGGGCCAGAGAATCAATTGGTACTCTGAGCAATAGAATATCAGTTCCAGGCAGAATGTAATCAATCATTGGCGAGTCCGGTGCAGGAACTGGAAACACTACCATGATAATGGCAAAGATCCAGAAGAACAACGCCCCCCCTGTTTGTGTAAACCGGAATCTTGAGATCCATTTCTTTGGTTCAAATCTCTTTGCCCATACCCCTGACCGTTCGGAATAGAACACAAGCGGAATCATGACAATCGTGCGGAAGCTTGCAACAGCTACATCAGTTACCAAATAGTTGTAGTACATTGGGAAGAGAATCAGGTTTGCCCAGACTGTAAGACAGCTGTTGATTAGCATTGATCCAATCAACAGATAGGTTACAAACTTTCCACTGAACAAATATTGGATTCCTTCCCTAAGCAATGAGAAGTATTCATCCATTGTAGGTCTAGTCTGCTTGTGTTCCTCAGTTTCAGGTAGGTTTCGGACGAAGTTTGCTGAAGCGATTGCTATGACTATACAGAGAAGAGCCTGTACTTGAAATACCCATGATCTAGCAAAAATGGTAGCAAGGACACCTCCTGGGATCAGTATGAGGACATTCGTCAACCATCCAAGCATTCCCATCTTTCCAAGGAAGACCCCGTATTGTTTCCGTCCTTCATCGTCAACCATTGCAACGCGCCAGTTATTATCAAACCAGCTTCCTAGAGCTCCACTCTGTTGAGAACCTGCAAATCCCATCAAAGAATAAATGACTACCAGAAGGAAGAAGGGACTACTAGTTGTCACAAGTGACACCAAGAAAAATGCTGCCGCATACGTGAGAAAAGCAGTCGTCAGAATGTAATGCTGTCCGATCCAATCCCCTATCACTCCCGTGGGATAATCAAAGATTGTTTGGACTGCCATCTGGATTACAACTAGGATGCCTACATAGGTCATCCCAACAATGTAGTCATTATTTCCAAGTGCTTCCGCTACAAAGATGAGATAGAATGTAGATGAGATACCAATAGCAATCTGCATCAAGAGTGCCAGCGAAGTGAATCTTGACGCGAGTCTGACCACATCTGGTGGTGCATCTCTAAGTCCAAAGAACTCTGTGACCCTTCCCAAAGCGATACCCTTCTCAAAAGGAACACGATGGGTCGCTTAAACAACTTTTGCTCAATTCAACATTCATAGATACGAGAAATCGACATCTCCATGAAAATCTCTTGAAGAACTACCGACAAAGAGTTTGAACTCTCCTGCTTCTATTGTCCATTCATGTTTTGACACGTCATAGAATCCCAAGTCCTCACCCTTCACGGTGACAGCAACCGTTTTCGTTTCACCTGGACCAAGTCCAACTTTCTCGAAACCTACCAATTCCTGTGGTGGTCGGTCCACTGATGCATCAACATCCTTCGCATAGACTTGGACAACCTCCGATCCAGCACGGGCTCCAATGTTCGTCACTTCAACCTCAACTAAAAGCTCATCTTCTGGCTTTCCAATTGATTGTCTATTCAGTTGTATATTGCCAAACTCAAACTGTGTGTATGACTGCCCATATCCAAATGGAAACAGAGGATCAATCTCCTTTTTGTCAAACCAACGATATCCAACATAGATGCCTTCTTCATAGTAGACTCTTTTCTCATCATCACCAGGATAGTTTCTTGGATCTCCTGTGCTATGAGCAGGAGAGTCTTCCAAGCGTCTTGGGAAGGTCAGAGGTAGTTTGCCTGAGGGGTTGACATCTCCAAAGAGGACATTGGCAATGGCATTTCCAGCTTTCATTCCCCCGTACCAGCACATCATAACCGCCTCGACGTCATCAATCCATTCATCCATTGCAATTGGACTACCAGCAATTATACACACAACCGTCTGCTGATGGTTTCTTGCAACTTCCTTGATCTTACTGACCTGTTTATCATCCAGATGCAACGAAATCCTATCCATCGACTCAGAGTCTCCACCTCTTCCATGGTTCAGTCCAGCGAACACAATGGCCACATCTGCAAGTGAATCGCCTGGAAACAGCTTGACCTTCCCACGGCATCTTTCTGCTATTCCTTCAAGTGGTGTTACCTCGTAGGGCGGACTTACACCTGATGAACCCCCGCTCAGTAACTTTCCAAATTTCTTACGTAGATTTGGTCCATGAAGACTGATTCTCTTGAGATTATCAATGTCTAGAGGTAGAATGTTCCCCTCATTCTTCAATAGGACCATTCCTTCCTCAGCAACGCAACGAGCAAGGTTCTGATGTTCTGGAGCGTTACGTGTCCCCTTTGGTAGCACTTCAGGATTGTCGAACAGACCTGTAAGCATCATCACTCGAAGGTTTCTGCGTACTCGGTCATCTAGTGTTTCCTCTGTGAACTCTCCACTTTCATAGGCCTTCCTAAGTGCTTTGATGTTGTATCTATATGACCAGGGCATCTCCAGAGTAAGACCCGCATTGATACACCCCTCAGTGGTCTTGACTTTCCTTGATGCCAACCAGTCAGTCATGACTAATCCATCAAACCCCCATTTGTCCATCAATGTTTCTTGGAGGAGATATTTGTTCTCACAACCATAGACACCATTGACCATATTGTAGCAGGTCATGATAGACCATGGATCTGCTTCTTTCACAGTCGCCCTGAAAGCGCGGAGATAGATTTCATTCAATGTCCGCTCATCAACCTCGGAGCTAGAGGTCATGCGGTCTATCTCCTGATTGTTGGCCGCGTAATGTTTCAAACAAGCAGCAATACGTTGGTTCTGTACTCCCTTCACAAGTGGGATAGCCAGCTCCTTTGTCAAGTATGGGTCTTCGCTGAAGTACTCAAAGGTTCGACCGTTCAAAGGTGTACGAGCGATATTCAAACCTGGTGCTAGTAGAATGTGGCGACCTACAGCGCGTACCTCCCTCCCCATTGTAGATCCTATTTCACCCATCAGGTTTCTGTTCCAAGTCGCAGCCAGTGCAACCGTTGCAGGAAATCGTGTGTTCTTCTTGAATCCACTAGAATGCATAGCCACACCCAGAGGACCATCAGTCATCTTGAAGGATGGAATTTTCAACCGCTTGATTGGTTTTGTAGTGTAGAGTCGATGTCTTCCAAGACTTGTGAGAAGTTTGAATTTTTCTTTTAATGAAAGTCTTGACAGAAGGTCAGACACTCTGTTCTCAATCTCTGTCTCTTCATCCAAGTAGGTAGGGTCCGCCGTCATTGTGAGTCTTCACAGGACGAACCAACATTATTGTCTTTTGTAAGAAATTCTTTGGCAACCTAGTACGCCAAAAAACAATCACTCATGCTAACATCTGTGAAAACATTGGTGAGAGGAATGGAATCAACCAGAACACCCACACAAACTTTGAGAATTTGTGGAACTTGGCGGCTGAAATTTCATCTCCTTTCGTTAGTACCCTGATTGCCCAGATCGCATGAATGAGCATCAATAGAATTGCTGCCAAGCCTGTCACTATATGGAATATCGTGTCCCATAATCCAAGAACAGACCCACCAACCTGCATGTCTAAAAACATCATTAACGTTCCAGTTGCGTCGCACACAACTCCGATGCAGAACATAATAACAAAGGCGGGTTTGAGATCATTTGTGATCTGTTCACCCCACACAGCGATTGAATATGTGATCAGTGCTGCAGTGACAAAATACATTCCTAGTGCCAAAGATTTTGTTCTCCTTGAATTTCACACAATTACAAGACCCTCTTTCAATATTCCTATACATTTGATTTTGACTAGAAGACTTTTAGGTTGCCTTTGCATTTGTTGGAATCTCCTCTTGTGTAAACGGAGAGGTCGTAACGTGACAACCTAGGGAGGTTTAACTCTTGAAGCGGGATGCACTCTTATTGATACTAATGCTTCTATGTGTGGTTTCAGTCCCAGTAGACACAGAAGCACCGATAATCATTGATACTTTTGATTCATCAAAATTTGTAATCTCTCAAACTGAAATGCCAATCTACGAGCTCATCACTCCAGAAGTGAATGAGACACATACCGAATTGATGGCTCGTTCTCTAACTCCCATCCCTGAGATCTCTGCTGAGGAAGTAGAAGGCGTTTGGGTTGTAAACTACCTGAATCAGACTTTTGAGATGGATCGACGAGACGGTTCTATGTGGTATGCCGACTATGACAAAATCTGGAATGTAGCTCTAGGGATTGAGGTGCCAACTCCAAGTGACTGTCGAGTTGATGCAGATGATTGGCTTGAAAGAAACGGACTACTTCCCGCTAATGCAGTTTTTGCAGGTTTTGGTTCTACGAATGTAACCGCCTACAATCCAGATGCTGGAGAAACTCGATCAAAGGTTCTTCAATGGCATGTGAACTATGAATTTACAGTTGGTGAATATCCAGTCACTGGTGAGGCTGCACAGATTTCGGTCATGATTGGAAATAATGGTGATATAGTGGGATTCGATTGGAAATGGAGAGCGACTGAACCTGTAGCATATGCCACATCGAGTCTTATTGAATATGAATCAGTTCTAGAAGCATATGGGATTCCCACGAGTGAAGTAGTTGACCATCGCTTGGTGTACACAACAGATGAAGGTGACGACAATAAATTGCTCTATCCTGTCTGGGAGCTTGAACTTCTGGAAGAAGCAGATGATGTTATCCCGTTAGTTGTTTCTCTTGTTCATATTGATGCAACCTTATTCGATCCGCAAGTCGAAATTACCACTCCCTCGGCTGCCATATCTGTAATGCCTGGACAGTCTGTCACATTTGATTGTAGTGTCCAATTTGGAACTCCACCATACACCTATGAGTGGGGCTCAGATTTCGATGGTGTCCTCAGCACAGCGAAGACCTTCTCTACTATGACACTCTCCAAAGTGACAAAGAAAGACACTCCAATACCACATGCAGTCTGGATCAAAGTTCGAGATTATGAAGGGCGGGGGGCCAGTGATGTCGTGGCTGTCACCGTAGAAGATGTTGACTTTAATCCACCGCCAACTCTAACTATCACACTAGTTGCTGTTAGTGGAGTAGCCATTCTTGCGGCGTCACTCTTGGTTTTACGAAGGAAGAAGGGAGGGTTTGCGTTGCTGTTCCTCCTGATGATGTTCTCAGCTTTCATGTTATTCCCTGTCACATTCGCTAGTGGCGGTGTGTCTGATGTCCGTCAATTCACTCCTAGTGCTCCCACTGGTGCTTATGATGATGGTCTCAAGGAGGTTGGCATCGAGTGGGTGGGCATGTCCCATCATAACAAACCACTCTGGAACACTGAGACGAACATCGAGGGATTCTACAATTGGATGGGTGCCTACGGAGGCTACAGTCAAGAGTTCAACTGGGGTGAGTATTCAGCTTGGGAGGAAGATTTCAAGGATGCGGCCTTCAGCGGTACGGATACTGAATGGGTAGATGCGGTGGATTTTGTATATTATCAAGACCATGGAGGTCCTGATGGTGTTTCTTTCACATCAAATCACGATGACAAAGGGTTGGAGTACTCTGCTCTTCGATTGGGAGATGGTGATCTCGATACTATCGTATTTGATGCATGCAGTCCTCTAGCATGGGAGAACGACAATGGAGATGATGTATTCCAAAGATGGGCTCCATCTCTCCAAGGCATTCATCAGGTCTTATCATTTGGAACAACTAGTCAAAATTCCGCGGTGAGGGGTACAAAATTCGCTTTGTATATGACTGGATTTTCAATTCTCCAACCTACCACAATTGTGAATGCGTGGTTCAGAGCCTGCGCAGAGACTGAAGGTAGCGACAGACTGGCTGCAGTATTCTATGCAACAAAATCACCAGACCCCAATAATCCTCAACTGGATGATCCGATCAACGACCATGCCTATGGCTTCGGGTATGTGTGTTCGGACCCAACACCTGGATCCTTTAGCTGGTATATGTACATCACATCAAGCTGTTAATTGGGCAGGAATGGGAGACTCCCCTTCCTGTACCACTCTATTTCCAATTGAAGATTAGAGAGACTTTTAGGTTGCCCTTACTTGCGAGAATGAAGGATATCGCGTTACAATCATGGGAGTTAGCGAATTTGAGAAATAAAGCCATCTTACTGTTTTTGATGTTTATACTTGTAGTTTCAGCTACCGATGAAAATGCAGCACCAACGAACGTTATAGCTCGTGAACCACTTAACTTTGTTCTATCTCAGACAGAGATGCCAATCTATGAGTTGGTAACTCCGGACGTGAATGAAACATATGTCCAAAGTCTAGCATCTTCACTCTTTGGGATCCATGATGTACTAGCTGAAGAAGCAGAAGGAGTCTATTTCGTGAACTGGGGAAATAGCTATCTAGAAGTTGATTCATCGGATGGCTCTATCTGGTTTGCAGACTATGATAGACTCTGGAATATTTCATTGGGTGATGAAATTCCCACTCCAACTGAGAGCCAGGCTCTTGCAGAAGCCTGGTTAGATGAAAATGGATTAGTGCCAACAAATGCAGCTTTTGCCAATATTGGAACCACTAATGCTACAATATTCAATCCTGTAACTGAAGAAATGCATTCGAAGATTCTACACTATCATTTCAACTATGACTTTGTTATTCCTGATATTGATATTCCGATCGCTGAAGAGGCCGCACAGATTACAGTTATGATTGGAGAAAGTGGAGATGTGCCTGGTCCTAGCGAAAACATTGTTGGGTTCGATTGGAAATGGAGAAACATCAAGTCAGAAGCGTATACAAATGCAGTGCTTATTGAATTCGATTCTCTATTGAACGCTTACGGAATCCCTTCAAGCAGTGTTGTAGAACATCAACTGATGTATGACACTGGTGAAGAGGATTCGAACAACGATCTTCTCTACCCTGTCTATGAGATAACGCTCCTCGAAACTGATGATGAAGGGAATGACATTCATCTGAATCTGAAGATTGATGCAACAGAATTCGCACCTCAGGTCGTAATTGTTAATCCCACAAGTAGCATTACAGTCAAACCTGGAGACACCATTTCATTTGACTCTCACATCATTTTCGGGACTCCTCCCTACCAAATCATTTGGAAATCTGATTTTGATGGTGTCCTGAGCTATGCAGACAACTTTACTATTTCAACGCTCTCAGAAGTCTTCAAGAAGAATATACACGTACCACACGCGATTTCTGTTACAGTAGTTGATTCAGAGGACAGATGGGCTTCTGATGTCATTGCTGTCACAATCGATCAGAATGCACCTATGACTATTGAAATTGGTGTAGTTTTGGTTGCTTTGGGCGCAGTTGTCCTTCTATCCTCATTTCTCATAATTGCTAAGAAGAAGGGTTCCTTTGTAGTGTTGTTCTTACTAATGCTGGTTTCAGCATTCTTATTCCTTCCAATCACTTCAGCATATAGTGAGGTTGACAATTTACCCAATTTCCGACCAAATGCTCCAACTGGTGCCTATGATGAAGGTATCAAAGAAGTGGGAATAGAATGGGTTGGCATGACGTACGAGAAATTCTTGTTTAATGCCGAGCGTTGTAGTGAAGGCTTTTACAACCATATGGGTAGTCTCGGTGGTTACGGTCAAGAATTCAACTGGGGCGAGTATAGTGCGTGGGAAGAAGATTTCAAAGATACTTCGTTTGGTGGAAATGATTCCGAGTGGGTTGATTGTGTAGACTTTGTGTATTATCAAGGTCACGGCGGCCCCAACAGCGTTTCCTTCACATCGCAACATGATAGTAAGTGGCTGCAGTTCTATAAGCTGCGGTTGGGTGATGGTGATCTAGAAACTATCGCATTTGATTCATGTAAAGTGCTAGCTTGGGAAGGTTCGAATGGTAAGCATGTGTTTGATAGGTGGGGACCTGTCCTTCGAGGTGTTCACCAAGTCTGTGGTTTTGCAACAAACAGTATAAATTCTGCAGTGACGGGTGAGAAATTCGCTTCCTACATGACCGGTCTATATCCTCTACCAGCCCTCACAATTTTGGATGCATGGTTCCGAGCGGCCATAGAAACTGAAGGTTCCGATAGAAAGGCCGCTGTGTTCTATGGTACCAATTCAACTAATCCCTTCCAGCCTCAAATGGACGACCCGATAAACGATCACGCTAAAGGATTTGGCTATGTTTGTTCAGACCCTGTGCCTGAAACTATCGGTTGGTACGTCTATATCTGGACGAGTTGCTAGGATGCAATAAGGGAGTCTCCCCTTCTTGTACCATTCAGAGGAGACAAGCGGCAATGAGTAAAAGAGCGGAGGTTCCACCAGCAACCTAATTACATGAGCTATTGGATGAATTTCAATCATGGGAATCAAACACAAATTAATGAAAGCATTCATCCAACGATTTGGTGTATCTCGAGTCAAAGGACTGATTGCAAAGCAGAGATCACTGAATGAGATACCTGGAATACTGCATCCAACACCAAACTCCACAACTAGGTTTGAAATTCCTCTAGAGATGATGAATCTCCTACAGGAACGAGATGACATCGAGATGAGGCATATGTTTCCTATCAGACGCCTTCTCTCGGTCATAAAGAACATCCACCTCTCAGTCGATTCAATCTCGAATAATCCCCTCAATCCTTCAACAAATGCATCAACGGATTTCCTTGAAGAACTCAAGGAATTTGCTCAATCTCACGGAGTAGGGGTAATAGAGTTTGTCAAGCTACCTCAAGACCTTATCTTCCACGAATTTGGGGCGCTCTATGACAATGCCATCATATTGGCAATGGAAATGAGTAAGGAAAAAATCGACAAAGCTGCAAGCCAGGAAACAATGAACATGGTCTTTGGAACGTATGACGACCTTGGAAAGGCTGCCAATCGGATTGCTGAGTTTCTGCGAGAACATGGATATGCCGCTCAGGCTGACCATCCCCTTGGTGGTCTGGTTCTGTTTCCTCCTCTTGCTCAGAAAGCTGGAATTGGTTGGGTTGGAAAGCACGGTCTCTTGATCACTCCGAAGTATGGACCGAGAGTGAGATTAGCCGCAGTCTACACTGGCATTGAGAATCTACCCTTTGCGGACTCGAATGACCATGGATGGATCGATGAATACTGCAAGATCTGTGGATTGTGCATCAAACAATGTCCCCCACAAGCCATTCTCAAAGGAAACGTGACTCATGACACAGGAAGAATCACTAACATAAAGCAGCAGGATTGTTTCGAATACTTTGCGCAATTCTATGGTTGCTCAATATGTGTCAAAGCCTGTCCATTCTCCAAAGCAGGGGACACATATGAGCGGTTAAAAGCAGTAACTGAAAAGAAACGATGATAGCTTATGCAGGATATTGAAAAACGTCGTCTAGGGAAGACGGACATTGAAGTCACTCCCATCGGTCTTGGTGCTATGGAGTTCTCAGGTGGGCGAGGGATGATGAAATTCATCCTATCAGCTGTGCCCTATGAAACACAGAATGAAGTGATCAAGGTTGCGCTTGACGGTGGAATGAACTGGATAGATACTGCTGAGATATATGGATCAGGAG
>JAGXOC010000259.1 GCA_019894665.1 Candidatus Thorarchaeota archaeon | reverse complement strand
TTCCGACTCGGGGAAATCCCGAATCGCTTGAACTCGCGAACTCCTACGAGATAACCTCTTCGCAGCGAAACGCCACGAAGACTAGGCCCTCAACCTAGCGCCTTTAACCTGGCTGGGCAACCTCCGCATATGCATAAACAATGGTCAATACTCCGTATCCAGGAAGGCGCTTCTGGAGTATTGTATTATGGAGTTCATCGTTTTCCGTAAATGTTTGTATGATAAGGATTTCTGTTGAATACCAAGAATAGTCTGGACATCAGTTCGTTCGGTAGATTACTCGGCGTATATACCTTTCAATAATTTTCAGTTTGAAATGCATCAAGTTCATGAGAAAAGGAGAATGTTCTGAACAGAAGGAGTCACACCAAAGTGACAATCCGATCTGTTCTCTTTTTCGTAGGTCTACCTCGATTATCTGGTAGCACCAGCCAGCCACTCGAATAGGCCTGGCTTTGAAGCCCTATTGGGGGCTTGCTTTGTTTTTTGGTCATTTTTCAAAATTATTTCACCTATTCTTTAAGATTTGATTAGAAACTCCTTAAAACTATAGGAAGCTGCACAAGAAAATTGAAGAAAAATGGAGCCCCGGGCGAGATTTGAACTCGCGACATTCTGCTTACGAAGCAGACGCTATAGCCCCTAAGCCACCGAGGCGCATCTAAAAGCTGACCTCTAGAGTTCACTAATAAAACTTTATCATGCCACCCTTTACTCTCATATCGAGGACTTTCTGATGAAGACTGGTGAGATAGGTGAACGTAGTTTCCTTGCTAGTATCAGCAACTACGTTAATTCAATTAAAGGTGCGAAACTAGGTTTCGATGATGATGCATCAGATTTTCCAATATCTGACACTCAAAACATAGTTGTCAATGTCGACACATTTGTTCGTGAGA
>JAGXOC010000258.1:320-901 GCA_019894665.1 Candidatus Thorarchaeota archaeon | reverse complement strand
CCCTACGGCGCACTGGACATGGCCGGAAATGTGCGGGAATGGGTGCGGGACTGGTACCGGAGCGACTATTACGGCAGCTATGCGGTGGACGGCTGGCCCAGCAACCCCACCGGGCCAACCAGCGGGACGTATAGGGTGATCCGGGGCGGTTCGTGGAGTAGCGATCGGCTCCTCGTGCGCGCCGCTTTCCGGATCGATGGTAGAGGTCTTCTCCCCGACTGGGGTTTCCGCTGCGCCCGCTCGCCTTGATGCTGGAATCCTGTGTGCTGGTGGACAGGGGTTCTGGAAGGGGATATGGGGAGTTTGCACTACCCTCACTGCGAGGCGTGAACAATGGCGTAATGAGGTCTATGAGTGCTCTAAATAGGTATCTCAGTCTATCCCATCAATAACCCAGACCTGCTATAACCACCTGCCTCTTGAGCAGTTGTCCTCTCCTCACTCATGATGCCAGGCTCTGAAATGAGATAGACGGGTGAAAATCGACGTTCACAGCTCGTTGTCGATGGCAATAAGCATGCCTTGTTTAGACTCTAAACACAAGTCTAAGAGACGTAGAGTCTAGATCAATACATTTATCC
>JAGXOC010000258.1:0-310 GCA_019894665.1 Candidatus Thorarchaeota archaeon | reverse complement strand
TTCCTCACGAAATTCATCACCATCTCGCATGTGAGTAACATCCTTCTCAGGTTCCTGCGAGGGAAATCCATTCAACAAGTCTATCCACCTATCGCATAAAAACCAGTCCTGATATGACACGTGGCAGAACCTGTAATATTCACTTGATATAATGCCCCCATGTTCACTTCCAGCTTCTATTCCCCCTTATCATAGGCATCTCAAACCTGTGCAGGTGGATTCTTAGATCGAATATAATTTCCTCTCGCATGCGAGTAGCACGTTGCAATCATCTATACAGCTCATGCAAACATATCTGAGTGTATAATGG
>JAGXOC010000257.1 GCA_019894665.1 Candidatus Thorarchaeota archaeon | reverse complement strand
CTTCTGTGCTTCTTTAGGAGTCCATAGTTTGCCTCTGTAGTTCACATCATACGAAACCTTACAGCCCGTCTCTTTAGCAATTTTCAAGACTTCAGTCGTTGATTCAGCACAGGATGCACTAAGAGCAGGAGTGATACCACTTGTGTGGAATAACTTGGTCCCTTTCAGTATCTTTGCCCAATCCACTTCTCCAGGTTTGATTTTACTGATTGCTGAATGCTTTCGATCATAGATAACTCTGTTAGTTCGAGGAGCAGCACCAAACTCAACATAGTAAACTCCGCATCTACTATCAGGATCAAATTGAACGTGTGAAGTATCAACGCCATGTTCTCTAGCTTTGTTACGGATGAAATGTCCAATCGAGTTATCTCCGAGTTTTGTAACATACGCAGAGTCTAATCCCAATCGAGCGCAAGCCACTGCTACGTTCATCTCTGCTCCACCTGCATGAGCATTGTAGCTGGGAGTTTGTTCGAAACGCAAGAAATCTGGAGGTGAAAGTCTTAGCATCACTTCACCAAAAGTGACAACATCATAAGCCATAGGTTCCAACTCAAATTCAGTTTAACTTGATTTATGTATGTTCGGCCTAAGTTAAATCTCTTACCGAGTAGGATTAAGATAATTAAGATTATACAGAGAACTCAGTCCTTGCAATGACCTCGTCTTGAACGAATGGGTCTAACTCGATAAAGTATGCACTGTATCCCGCAACCCTAACGATGAGGTCTCTATGTTGCATTGGATTCAATTTTGCATCCTCAAGGGTTTCTTTGGATACAACATTGAATTGAACGTGGAATCCCCCCATCTGGAAATAGGCATCAACCATGCCAATGAACTTCTCTCGCCGTTGATCCGTTTCAAAGAAATCAGGTGTGAATTTCATATTGTATAGAGTTCCATTGTAACAGAGAGAA
>JAGXOC010000256.1 GCA_019894665.1 Candidatus Thorarchaeota archaeon | reverse complement strand
TATCACATGACCGTTGATTTGGTCCTCAAAGATGGTATTTTCATAGAGAATGGTAGGGAGACCATACGCTCTGTGGCAATCGAGGCGGGTAAGATTGAGGGTGTATACAAACACGGAGATGAACCGCAGTATCAAAACTCAATTGATTGCAGAGGTCTCTATATTCTTCCAGGTCTCATAGACATTCATGTTCACCTGCGCGATCTTAAGCAGTCTGACAAGGAGGACTACGAAAGCGGAACCATGGCTGCTGCTGCGGGGGGTGTTACTACAGTCGTTGATATGCCAAATTCAGACCCTCCAGTTCTTGACAAGAAGACACTCGATGAGAAAATTGCCCACGCACAAGAGTCGAGTTATGTGAATGTTGGATTCTATGCTGGAATACCCAATAATATCGAAGATTTCGATGTCCAGATGCTTCAAGATATTCTGGGGTTGAAAGTCTATCCTCATTCACCACTGGACAAGAGCACGAAGTACACTAAGGATCGGATCAAAGAGTGTACAAAGCTAGCTGTGGCTAGTGAGATTCCCCTTTTGTTTCACCCGGATATGCCTGCTCGGGAAGTAGTACCAAAGAACATGGAGGAGTTCTTCCTCGCACATAGCTGTGAGGATGAGGTGAAATCAGTCCAATCGTTCATAGACGCAAAAATCGAATATGAGGCCAGATTGCATGTATGTCATGTCAGCTGTGCAGCAACAGCCAGACTGATCCGTGACAATCGAGCAGAAGACACACTGACCGCAGAAGTCACCCCGCATCACTTGTTCCTTACAGGAGGCGATTTCCCTCATGATGATGGTTTAGCCAAGATGTTTCCACCATTGAGGTCTCCATATGACAACAAGATGCTGATGGAGGCATTATGTCAGACTTGTGCAATTGATTGTGTTGCTTCAGACCATGCACCTCATAAAAAGTGGGAGAAGACTGCACCCTTTCTGAAGGCTTCCCCAG
>JAGXOC010000255.1 GCA_019894665.1 Candidatus Thorarchaeota archaeon | reverse complement strand
GAATGGATGAAAGAACCGCGTCAACTAGTTCTTTTAGGTCTGTTTTGATTGGCTTAACCGTTACGGGTCTGGAAAAGTCCTGAAGGTCAGTAACTATTTTGTCCATGTACATGATCTGGGATTCAATTTTGCTATAGATGTCTTCCAGGTCATGTTTTTCTATTTGAGGTGGAATAAGTTCCAGTTTCATTCTTGCCAGATAAAGCATGTTAACTATTACCTGAAGAGGGTTACGAAGGTCGTGCCCAACCATTGCCGTAGTTCTGCCTATTGCCGAAAGTTCAGCGTCTAAGAGGCGGCTTCTAACATGTTGTAGCTCGCCTGATTTTTGCTCAATCACCTCTTCAAGATATTCGTGGTATAATTGTTCAATCTCTTCTTTCGGGATTTTGGCTGCTAGCCGCTCGCGCGCGCATGAAGAAAAGAAACACAGAGAAACGTTGTTTGAGCAGGTGCACCACAACAACAAAAACGAAGTGGCTATATATCGGAAAATAAAATGGGTAGTAGACCAATTCAAGGGCTCCGGTAGTATAGTCCGGTTAAGTATGGCGGCCTCTCGAGTCGCCGACCCGGGTTCGAATCCCGGCCGGAGCACCAAACATCCTCTTTCTTGGTTTTCAGGAAAAAATACTGCTTTCAACAATGTACCTCTATTAGTCTCCTAATATGATCAGCGACCATATTGTTATTGAAATTTTTTCAATAACGCTTGTTCATATAATGTGCATCAATACAGTTTCTTTGAAAAAAGTGTTCAAAAACTGCCGCCAATGTGAGTGTAAATGTATTCTAGAGGCATACATTTTAAAAGCGTTTTTCACATTTCTTATTCTGTATGCATCAGTGATGTGAAAGATGTGGAATAAATACTAGAGTCTCTGTTCAATTCTTAATTAGTAAAACTTGTCATATTGTTGGGCATATGCTTTTTCGCGGTATGGCTTTTGTTGTCAGCAAAACGTGATGTTCCGTTGACTCG
>JAGXOC010000254.1 GCA_019894665.1 Candidatus Thorarchaeota archaeon | reverse complement strand
GACCCTTTCCACAACAGAGCCAAACGGTTTCAATGAGCAGTCTTTCTAGAAAACTACTCTAACCATTTATATCAGGTCAAAGGGTTCTCTAACACAGGGGATGAAGGGAATATTCAAACCTTGAGGTGATTATCCTTCTGATGGTTATCTAGTGATTTGATATTGTTAGGGGTGTTGTCCAAGAACCCTTTCAGGTACGAAATTCTACAACATTGGAAACGTTTTTTCACTCACGCGCGTGAAGGGGGATTATTGTTCACATTTTCCACCATAAAAACAATATCATGGATGAAAATGTTTTCTCCGTATGGTTTTTCTCAAAAATAAGTTTGTATTGTTCAAAAGACAATATTCTTCTCCCACTTTTGGCTTTCTCGTGCACGAGATACCAGAGTGTTGATAATACAATGCGGTCTTATCTCGTTGTCCTCTCCTCACTCATGATGCCAGGCTCTGAAATGAGTAGGATGTTGAAAATAGGCGCATACAGCCCGTTGTCGATACGAATAAACATGCTGCGTCGCGGCTCGCGACGCTATGTTAGAGCAAAGTAGAGTCAATATCAATACATTTACCCCTCATCACGAAATTCATCACCATCTTGCATGTGAGTAACAGGCTTCTCAGGAAAACCTTCTCAGGTTCCTGCGAGGGAACTCCATTCTTCAAGTCTGTCCACCAAGCGAACCACAACTAACGCTGGTATGACACTTAGCAGAACTAGTAATTTTCACTTGTTATATCGCCCCTATGTTCACTTTTACCCTCTGTCCTCCCTTATCATAGGTACCTCAAACTTGAGCATGTGGAATCTGGGATCGAAAACACTTTCGTGCTCGTATGAGAGAAACAAGTTACAGTATTTCATACAGCTCGTGCAAACATTTCTGGATGTATAATATTCGAAATAAGATGTATGACAAATAACAACGCGGATAATGAAATCCAATTGACGTTTCTAAACGTTCTTACTCGGATTAGTTTAACTGGGGATTATGTGGTGACTGATCTTGGGTTCAGTACTCGCTTTGTTTCAGACCGCACCACATCAATCCTTAATCCGTTAGTCTGTC
>JAGXOC010000253.1 GCA_019894665.1 Candidatus Thorarchaeota archaeon | reverse complement strand
CACCACTACTGAGCTGGTCGAGTTCTTGTTCCAACTCGTCCCACAGGTCTTCAATGTTTCCGGTGTCAAATGGGTCAGTCATCGTTCTCCCTTTCTACCTGTTATGCCAGGTTGAATAATCGTATAGCCCACCAAGTATGCAGAACGCCAGGCCGGCTACTATTGAGAATGTAGCAACACTTCTGATGATTGATACATCTGGGATCACCACAACAAATGCGATGGCGACCAAGAACAACGAGACTCCATAGCGCATAAATATCATCGTTCTTCCTTTCTACCTGATTTGCAGGTAATTGGCGGACGGTTTGGTTTTGCCATAAGATTGTAGCATCTCGCCGCACGTCCTGATTTCCGGCACGTCAGAGTCAATCCACACATCAACGATGCGCTTGATCTCCTTGGCCGGGTATGAGGTGGACGCTTCGCGAAACAGCATCTTGGCATAACCTTGATCGTCCTGGTATGGGCCTTCTTCCTCAATCTTGACTTGAATGGCCTCACGGATGGTACTCATATCTTCTGCTATACTATTCTGCGTTTCCTTGAGTATGCGGTAAGATTCAATCAGGTCAGTCGTTGTCTCCATCACTACGAGGACTTTTTCTGATAGAATGTCTGGCACCGCGTTCTCTCCTTTCTTTGCTAGGCCAGGGCTTCGATTTCCTTGGCGATTTCTTCGGCGTTGTATCGCTGGTCTACAAAGGCTGCGAAGTGGCCGGAGAGTTTCCCTCCGACTTCATAGACACCTTCTACTTTCTCAATCAGCTCAACCATCTCGTCGTCAGCCCAGACGTAAATCATGGCTGGGGTAGCGATTTGGCACTTCACTTCCTGCTGTCTCTTTGCCATTGCTATCTCCTCTCACTAGGGCCTAGCCTCCGGGTTGCCAGCCCTCAGCGCGGCCGGGGGTACGTCAGGCGGGGATCCTCCTTGTTGGGATATATTTAGCCTATTCCTGGGCCATAGTCATAGTGATGGCTGGACATGGCATCACCTTCATTGTTCATCACAATCTCTTTGCGGGCGGAGGTGTGCCCAGTCTGGCAACCGGACATAACACAGCGCCATGCACCACAG
>JAGXOC010000252.1 GCA_019894665.1 Candidatus Thorarchaeota archaeon | reverse complement strand
ATTGGAGGTACTGCAAACACCAGTCACAGTAGCTCCCATATCTTTAGCAATCTGGACTGCGAATGTTCCCACACCACCAGATGCACCATTGATTAACACACTTTCACCGGATTGGAGTTCACCATATTTCTGAAGACATTGTAGCGCAGTCACTCCTGCTCCAGGGGTTGATGCCGCATCTTCAAAAGACACATTGGATGGTTTGATCAACATCAAATCTTCAATGACACAAAGATATTCAGCGAAACCACCTGCCACTTTATTCGTCCCAAATACTTGATCACCAGGTTTGAACTCTGAAACATCCTCTCCAACTGATTCAACGTGTCCGGCAAAATCGTAACCTAGAATCTTGGTCTTTGGTTTTCTTAAACCTCCCAAGATGATCCGTGCCATGAATGGTGTACCCCGTAGACCATGAGAATCAGCTCGATTAACTGATGCCGCATGCACCTTCATCAGTATCTCATTGTCCTTGGGAACAGGTTTCTCAATTTCTTTCAGATCAAGAACATCTGGAAGTCCATAGACTTCTCTGTAAACTGCTTTCATAGTATTCCTTCCTTCACACGAATATTGCAGTTTCTGGAAGCTGTTATACTTAAATCATGGCTTTACTAAAATCACAAAGAACACCATTATGCAGAATGTAAGATAAACTGCATATCTAGTTACGCAATATACGAAGAAGGTACCTTTAAATCAAAGATACCTGGCGAATGAAATTCGTATGACCCTTCATAATAGGAACCCATTTCTCCTCTGTGTAGGAGGAGGTATGCTTATGTTTGTTTCCGGCGTTAGCGGAGCAATCGGTGTGATTGGTGAGTTATCTGAAATTCTCCAGTATGTGTTTGGACTCGCGTTCCTTGAAACGTTTGAGAATTTCATGACGGGGCTGGCAATGTGGACTGCTTTTGGAGGTATGGTCGTAATTCTTGGAGGTCTTATTCTAACTACCCGGAGGGTCAGGTTTGGTAGAGTTCTAATTTCTTCAGGAATAATAGTAGGCGTAGTGGGACTACTGATGACCTTAGTCCAAATGGCATCGTCAGGAGTATTTGTTATGGGAATGATGGATCAACTTCAACAATCCCTTGGTTGGATTGGTGCTATGATGGCTTTCATTGCAAGAATCATAGCTGAGCAGAAACCGATGATAGATCGGTGAGAGTCACACATCAAAAATAGAGACTGATGTTTCAAGATTCTTTGCGGACTGAATACACT
>JAGXOC010000251.1 GCA_019894665.1 Candidatus Thorarchaeota archaeon | reverse complement strand
CATGGGGGGAGTATTCACAAACATTGTTCGCTATCCCACCTCAAATCATTCAATTTTACGGATCAGGTCTCCAATCCACCCAAACCGCTTTTCTCATACTCTTCCACGATCTCTCGATTAGCAGGTACATAGCCCCTTGATTTTGACTAACTGAATTTAGTGGTTCAGGCCTCTGCTACCCAGCACTAGCAGAGGCCTGAAAATCGTGATTTATTCCCCTTCTTGCACTTCTATGATCTCGTCGGCTACCAGACCGTGCGCCTCGCGATGCACAGCAGCGGCGGCTTCTTTGTCAGGAGCCTCAACGAGGCAGAAGACCTTACCAGTATCTTCATCGAACCAATAATTAATGTACTTGGCACCATATTTTGACTGAACTTCAAGATCTCTTTGGTGAGCGCCAGTAACTGCTTCAGCTGTCAATCCTTCCACATTATGATGAATATCCATAAAAAGTGGCATATCATATTCCTCCTACTGTTAAGAAATTATTGCGCCTTGGTGATGGCGCTGGACCCATCCTCACCTTAACCGGAAGGTGATACTTACTAAAAGCGGGTATATACTATCTATATTATCATATTAATAGGGGATGTCAATACCTGAATCAACTGAAGACCTATGAGGTCCGTCACATCAACACGGTAATGGATATCACTGGCCCTACCATCGTCTGGGTGAAACAATCATGAAGTACAACAATAACACTGACCGCCTGGCTGGTTGTGGGTATATGGAGGTAAGAAAGGACAAATAAATTCAGAGGGAGTATTCACAAACATTGTTCGCTATCCCACCTCATTTCATTCTGGTTTTACAGATCAGGTCTTCAATTCACCTGACCTGTTTTTCTCATACTCTTCCACGATCTCTCGATTGACAGCCACATTATTCAAGAAGCAACCCCGTAAGTGCTCATCGCTGATGTTGGCGGCACGTTTCTGAAGCAGGTTGTAGGCATCCGTCAAGATTGCATCAGCTCGTGAGTCTTCGTTGGCTTTCAACACCTGGTAGCAGGTCTGGTAGATTCGGAAAGGCTCAACGGCTCCGTCCAGGGCATGGCCTGTCGAAGTGTATCTGGTTTCGAGGAATCCTAATATTTCTTCGACCTGGCTCAAAGCCCGGCTCAAATCTCCCTGGGCCAGGGAAACGCGCACCAAGCCCGCCAGTGGCTCCATCGCCCAATGATGTTTTCCCGACCCACGCATCAGGGTAATCGCTTTCTGATAGGCTTCAATCGCCTCTGCT
>JAGXOC010000250.1 GCA_019894665.1 Candidatus Thorarchaeota archaeon | reverse complement strand
GGATTGAGCTAATCAGAAAGGAGTTTGATATTTTCTCACCTCCAGGCGCTAGTTTCGATATCTCTTGGAGATCGTTCAGTGAGTACCTCCTAGAACTTGAGAATACTGGACTCTCTTCAAACATCATTCCGCTTGTGGGATTTGGAGCTATTCGTATTGCGGGAGGTCCAGCCTATGAGGATAGAGAACCCACAAATGAAGAACTAGATGAGATGCGGAAGTATACTCTAGAGGCAATGAAATCGGGAGCATTTGGGATGAGTACTGGTCTCATTTACCCTCCTCAAGCCTATGCATCCACAAAGGAGATTATTGAAGTTGCTAAGGCTGTTGCAGAATACGGAGGTCTCTATTTCTCGCACATTAGAGGAGAGGGTGCCACAGTTGTTGACGCAGTTCAAGAAGTGATTGATATCGTAGAAAAATCAGGATGTGTGGGTGGACAAATTGCCCACCATAAGGTCGCAGGAGAGCTATTTTGGGGGATGAGTAAGGATACGCTCCAACTCATAGCTGATGCGAATGCCAGAGGCATCAGTGTGACATGTGACCAGTATCCCTACAACAGAGGTAGTACATCGCTAATCTCACTTCTTCCTCCTTGGGTCCATGAGGGTGGAGTCGATGAGTTACTTCAACGTATTAGCGACTCAGAGATCCAAGAGAGAATCAAGAAAGAAATCGAAGAAGATGATGACTGGGAGAATATGAAGAAGGAAGCAGGGTGGAATAAGATCTTCATTGCATCAGTGAAAACTGAGAAATGGAAGGATATCGAGGGTCTTAGCATAGCAGAGATAACTCGAGTTCGTGAATATTCCGATGAATACGCGACAATCTTTGAAATGCTCCTTGATGAACGTGCACAAGTAATGATGACAATGGAAAGCATGGGTCAGGAAGACATCGAGAGAATCATGAAGTCCAAATACACGATGATAGGTACCGATGGTTCAGGTGTGTCACCAACTGGAATTCTGAGTCATGGAAAACCACACCCTCGCCACTATGGCACATATCCTAGAGTTCTAGGCAGGTATGTCAGAGAGAAAGGTCTCTTGAGTCTCGAAGAGGCAATCTACAAGATGACTGGTTTTCCTGCGGAACGTCTCAAACTAGAAGATAGAGGAACTTTGCAGGAAAGTAATTGGGCGGATATTGTAATCTTCGACCCTGACACAATTATCGATAATGCGACATTTCTTGAACCACATCAATTCCCAACTGGAATCCATCATGTGATCGTCAA
>JAGXOC010000024.1 GCA_019894665.1 Candidatus Thorarchaeota archaeon | reverse complement strand
CCCACGCCTGGAGCTACCAGGTCTGGTTTGGTTAATAGTGAGAGTGATGGTCCTCTTCCTGAGAAATCAGGAATCTCCAGCAGTTCAGTGTCATATGCACCAACACAGAATGCTGCAGCATTTCCACCAGGAGACATTATCGTCAAGTAGTCTGGTCCATCATCACCTGATGCTGCGATGACAAAGATGCCTTTATTGGCTGCAATCTCGATTGCCACTGAGACTGCATCATCTGGTGCTCCAAGGGTGTTAAATGGTAGAAGAATGATGTCTGCGCCTCTGCTACTTGCCCATTCGATTCCTGACACAATCCAGCTTGGTGCAGCAAAGAGACCCCCTAGCGTCACTTTTGCAGAGAGCAGTGTTGCTCCGGGAGCAATTCCTGCATAGACACCTCCCGACATATTGCCCGAACCAACAGCAATGGAGGCTGCATATGTCCCATGTCCAATGAGGTCTAGGGGTAATGTATCGGCTTCCACAAAGGATGCAAATGCGGATACGTTGAAATCAGAATGAAGAGGGTCTACTCCAGTATCTAGAACTGCGATCACTGTGCCCGTACCGTTGTATCCGTCATCCCAGAGGTTTCTTGCGCCTATTCTGTCTATGAGTGGCACATAGTCCTCTGGTGCTGATGCCGTTGTGGCACTGGTCTGCACTTGTTCTATAGACGTGATCTCGTTGGACCATATCTTGGTGATGAACTCCTCTTTAGCTAGTTCCACCATGGCTGAGCCTAACATCTTCACATGGAGCATGCCTATTGATTTGAAGACGGCAATCATCTCCGCAGTCTGGTCTGCAAACAGAACTGCATTCTTTGCTTTGAACTGGCCTACTTTCTCATCATACCCAACAAGAACGTCAAGATGCTGATCCATAGAAGTCTGATTGAGTAACGAGTCGTCAATCTTGTCCATGGGTTCTGTCACAAATGGGCTTATTCCGACAACAGGTGGGACAACAGATAGTCCACTGACCATGATGATGCATACAACCACGTATGCTACCACCTTCTGGGTCAGATGCACCATTGTTCGTTTCATGCCTGCCATCGTATCACTTCTCAATCATACCTTGTATCAAACCCCGAGTAATGGCTACATAGTAATCCACCATGTCTGCCACAGACTTGGTCTTCACAATCTTGATTGCAATATTCTGTTCCTTCAAAGCGGTGACGCATCTCTCTGCAATCACTTCTAAGGGTTCATCAGTGAACATCTTAAGAAGTTCTCCTCTTTGGAGCACAAACTTAACGCCCTTGACTGCCTCTAGGGTTTTCCGTGCCCTCGGGTCCACCTCTTCGAGTACAATGCCAACTGCAAATCCTCTGGAGGGCATTGATTCTTTGAGAGTAGCAGGAGTTCCGAAAGCTACGAGGCTCTTACCTCGAATGAAGACGGCTACTTTATCACAAAATTCTGCTTCTACGGGATAGTGTGTAATGACAATTATCGATGTTCCATATTCCTGATTGATGAATGAGAGATACCTCCAGAGTTCATACCTGTTATCAGGATCCAGACCCGACGTAGGTTCGTCCATGAGCAACACTTTTGGTTTATGAGCCAGAGCAATGGCAATGGAAACCCTTCTCTGCTCTCCACCACTGAGTTTTTTGGTGGGGTTGTTTCCTTTCTCCAAGACCCCAAAGTCTCTCAGAAGGCTCTTTCCTCTTTGAATGAGTTGCCACTCAGGAATGTCATATTGCTTCCCAAATGCGATGATGTTCTCAAGAGGCGTGAAGGTCTCGTACATATAAGACAGGTCTTGGGGACAATACCCGAAGAAGTGCCGAACCTTCTGGGTCTGTTTCGAGTCAATTCCAGCTATTCTTGCAACACCTGTACTGGGAATATCGCCAATCAATGCCTTTACGGTTGTTGATTTTCCAGCTCCAGACTCGCCGATAATAGCCAGCATCTCTCCCTCACGAATGGAGAAGGACACATTTTCGATGAGTTTCTGTCCACTCTTGATGGCCACTGTTAGATTTCTTGCTGCGAGCACATCTCTGTATTCAGGAGCCTGTTTCCAAGCAAAAGGCTGGATGTGGACCTTGGTTGCATAAACTGTAAGGTTTGGATTATAACTTGGACCGATTAGAAGCTGCGGTTGTGCAATCATGTAGATCTTCGGGTCTCCGACCTCTTCCTCTGGGGCAACTCGCACATCAAGTGTTCCCTCTGGAAGAATAGGAGATGGTCTAGTTGATGCACCAACAATGATTCCTTTGATCATAATCATGGTTTTGTCAGAACCTCTACGCCCCCAAACTGTGCAGGCGACTTCTTGGCTCTTCATCTTCTCGAGGTCTTTCACAGCCTGTTGGAGGTCACGTCCATCATAGTACAGGTCATCTGCCATGTTTCGTTTCAAGTAATTCTGGACTGTGATCTGTGTAGCTGCTACATCTTCTTGGCCCGACCCCTCGCCACCAACAGTGAGTACCTTGTCTAGGGTTCCAGCTCGTTGCCTGCGTAGGTCCTCTTCGACAAAAATAGCAATCCTCCGTGTCAGGACTCCTTTCTTGACTTTCAAGACTCGCCCCCTGAACTTTACCTCTTTGCCGGTTGAGGTCAGTTTTCCTTCGACATTGCAGTGTAGCTCACGGTCTTGTCGTGTGATGCACCAATCAATGGCATCGCCTATTCGAGCTCCAGAGAAGTATGCCTCCTCAACGAAGGCTGGCTTCTCTTCATCAGGTGAATCCAATCGGTCTTTTTCTTGAATCATCTTGATTATCACCTAACCTAGTGTTGGTTTTCTGGAGAATACGAAAGTAGCAGTTAGAATCGCGATACCTGAGAATGCAAATAATACGAGCACCCTATCTATTACCTCCAAAATCGAGAGGCCTTTGAATGCGGTGTCTATGAGAAGGTTCATACCTTGATTCATTGGGAGTATTCTATCCAAAACTCCAACATCAAGGAAGAATCCTGAGAGAATCAATGTTGCAAATAGGACGAAGAGGAACATCTGATTTGCTTGCAACCTTGTGTTTGCGACCGCCGAAATTAGAATTCCTGTGGCTGACCCAGTGAGCGAGCTCAGACTCATGATTATCACAAGGGATATGAAACTTGTATTGAGAGTGAGATTAAACGCTAGGACCCACAATGTGACCAACAAAAGTGACTGGAAGAATCCAATAATCACATATCCAATGACCTTGGCCACTACCACCTCCAGTCTACTGGTGGGTGTGAGTAACATTCGACGGAGAGGTGTGTCGCCCACTATTGACTGGGCTGATGTCATGGCAATACCGAGATAGCTCGAGAAAATGACTATGAACGCGCCAAAAACACTCTCAAGGAAACCTCCTTGTGGTGAGAACTCAATAACCATGCCCGGGAATATCTCTGAGCGAATCCAGAGCTTCGATACCCTGAACAAGATTGTTCCTGCTTGAACAATTCCCTGAATGGATGCTGATCCTAGCAGGTCACTTCCATCAAAATGAACTTCAATGTAAGTTGGGAAATTTTCTGTGAGGTTCGCTTCAAATCCATCTGGAATTATGATGTATGCATCTATCACTTGTTCATACAAAGCTCGATACGCATCAACAGTACTATTGTATATGGTAACATTTGCCATTTGTTCATAAAACGCAGTTAGATTCTCAGAGAGGTCTTCTACACCTGTCGTGTCTAAATCTACAATGCCGAGTTGAACACTACTTTCAGAAACTGTTTCATTACCAGAATCATCACCACCCCCAATGTCTGGTGTTCCGCCAAGGGACATTCCCCCCAAACTACTGGCATCAGTAACATACCATAGCATTCCAATGAGTGCAGCAGGGAGTAGGAAAATAAGGAGGAGAGCGACCTTGTCTTTGATTATCAGTCGAAGTTCTTTCATCACCATATTCCTGATGCGTCTGGATGGTTTTGTGAGAACTTCCGCCAATTTGTTTTCCTCTTTTCTTTGGTATCTCTAAATTCATCTGAAGGCTCTATACAGTATACTCGACGAAGGCAACCTCTGGTTGAACTCTATTAAGCGTTTACCACTCATAGTCAAATTCGTGGAAAGGAACTCTGGTCGTTTTTTCGCTAGTTGTAATGAACACACACATAGTACAAATAAAGGATGAAGCCATCAATCAATTATCTTAACGACCTGTATGAATACGTTCCTGAAGAGGTTCTTTGACTTGGCCATTGATGATCTTGCTCGTTTGAAACGTTTCAGAAGAGTAGCGATGAACCATGATGTCGCCCTCCCTGAAACAGACATGCTCACAGAAACTGAAATTGAGCATCTTAGAGAGCGACTCAATGTATCCGTCTATCTTGAGGCTGAGCCATGGATGCTTCCATCATGGGTAGACCTTATCATGAAAGGACTCGACAAGGAAGAAACTCTGATCACTGAACTACCAAACAATGCTTACAGAAATTGGTCTCTGATAGGTGGTGTGGGTTCAAAGAAATATGGGAAGACCGACTCTCGCGGACTGGCAACTGCTCTTCCAGGAAGTGGGTCAATAGATATCTGGGTTCTGGGAACAGATGGTATCATCTTTCCCGCTCTTATGGGAAAAGATGGTCCGCAGCTAAAACTTGTTTCAACAGAAGACCAACTCTATGAGTGGAAGACCGATGTTCAATCAGTTGAGTTCGTCCGACTGCTCTATCATGTAGTGCAGGATGGTGTAGAATATATCTACAATGAAGTGGTTATGAAGAACATCGCACTTGAGAAGACGACCATAAGCTTCTATGCCGTTCTAAGACCCATGTCTGCGCTAGGTTTTGAACCAATTGAAAATCTAGAGTTTGATGCCAAAACAAACCAAGTTTTCGCCAATGAGACCCTAGCACTTCAGGTTGACTCAACACCATCAGCAGTATTTCTAGTTGAAGCAAATGATGCAACTATTCCTGAGGTCATCCAATCAACCAAAATTCGGTATGATTACACGAATTCATCCAAAAAAGGCCTTGGAACTGCAATCTTGAGATTCGATGTTACTCTCTCTCCTGCTGGAGCAAAGTCCATTGTCTTCGGTTCACCCCTCGAGCGTCTTTCAGACAGGGAGTCAATGACAGATTTGACGCCCAAGAGTCGAAATCGAGATCAGTCAATTGGGAATTGGTATGATTTCGCTGAGAAAAGAGGTGAAGCTATCTTTCCTAATGAGAAACTGGATGGTGTTCTTCCCCAGGCAGCCGTTTCCATCGCTATTCAATCACAATCCGTTCTTTTTCCCGAGGGATCTAATGACACGACTCTCAATTGGAGAGATCGGATGAGAATTCTCTACGCATTAATCAAATCCGGTGGAATAGATGTGGCTTGTCAGGTCACCAATCAAGCTTCACAAATATTTAGCGATCTTGATGTTTCCATGGATACAACAATATTCAGTCCACTTCTCTGGGGTCTTTTACAACTGCAAGGGTATTCTATTCAGAGAGAATCAATCCAAAAGAATACTGAATATCTAGCAAAGCTGACTAAGAGCTTAGTTGCTGCGTTAGCTGTAGGCCGACCCAGAAAGAGAAAATTAGACGACACTTCAGATGAATTGTCAGTCGATGAACTTGAAGAAGCCCCCCTTGAACACTATCGTGTCTTGGATTCGAGTATGTTGGAGGAGTTCAATGAATTACTCTGGGATCTCAAAGCTCTCCAAGAAGGTCTGAGTTACTTTGCACTGACTGAAGTGAGTTTGGTTGCTAAGATAAAGGAAACAATCCCCCTCGTTGAGAGCCGAACGAAGGATAAATTCGAAGAGATTCAAAGTGCTCGATGGCCCCGGCCCAATGACCCTCAGATGATTGAAATTGATAATGCAATACTCGACGTTTTGACAAGCATAGTTCAACTCAAAATCGATGGGTTTGACAAGAAGTTCCTGAGGAGTCTGTGCAAGAAAGTTTCAGATAGACGGCTTGTACGCGATCTTTGGAAAACCCAAGAACCCGCAGAGTTATTCTCCAGTCATCTTGCTTTGCGAATCGCACAATTTCATGTGTGGGACAAACAACGTGACGCGGCTGAACCACTTCTTCGACGGTCTCTTGAATTTCTAACAGAAGACTTCCTACTCCCAGAGTTTGTGAATCCCCGAACCTTTGGAGGAAGCGCGGGAGCTGGTTCCAGTGTGCTAGCCGCTGCTGATATCATTCTACTACTGAGTGATATGCTAGTCCAAGAGGTTGAGAACAACCTTGTATTCCTAGCTGGTATCCCCACTGACTGGTATACTGCAAAGAAACCGCTCACTATCAAAGGACTTCATACTAGATTTGGAAAAACCCGCGTTGACATCGGCCAATCAGCGAATCAGCATCAAATTGAGACCGGGATGGAGATACTCCCAGATGAGATTGAGATCCATGTACCTGATTGCATTCCCATACGAATGGTGAAAGTCTATGGAGGGAGCATTATTGACAGAGCCGCGAAAGACCGATCACCTCACATCAAATTAATTCCTCTCTCAAATGATGTTACATTGACCTATCATCGATAATACAGGAGTCCCCGACCATTAGGCCTAAGTAGAGGTCCATCTTTGTACCCTTGTGAATTCCAAGAGACCCTACCTTTTGCTTGTCATTATCATATCACTCTGGGGTCTAAACTTCATCATCTCTCGTTTCCTCACTGGAATTGATCCTGTTCGTGTTTCAGGAGTCCTGTTTGCACTGCTTCGATACTCTCTTGGTGCACTTACACTGATTGGAGTGATGGCGTACCAACGTAAGGGTCCAAGAGCAATCAGTGAAGAGATCCGACCATATCGGAACCTGCTTTTTCTAAGCGCTATCCTCTCGGCGATTTTTGTTATCGGAGTCCATACAAGTACAGAATTCATCACATCTGGAACATCATCAATCATTGTCAATCTAAGTCCGGTTGTGGTGTTGGTCTTTGGTGTCCTCTTTTTGAAAGAACGTCTCAGTCCTATGAAATCAATCGGTTTCCTACTGGGTCTATTGGGCGGGCTTATCTTCCTCTGGACATCAATCACAATCGTTCCTGGTATCGAGCTAGGTGTTCTTCTTGCACTTGTAGGAACTTTCGCATGGGGGGCATACACAATAACACTCCATTATCTCGAGGGCGCGGATAGATATGTGGTCATGACAGTGACCCTTGTCACATCATCATTGTTACTACTAGCATTCATCGTAGCGATGATAGTTCAGGGATTTGAACTGATTCTGATAGTAGATGTGTTCTCAGTGACTGGCTTTCTAATCTCAGGAGTTCTTGGATCTGGCGTAGCATACGTTCTATATTTCACCGTTGTTGAGATCCTTGGAGCGACACGTGCATCATCTTTTCTGTTTCTCATGCCCTTCGTCAGTGTGGTTGGTGATTTTGCTCTTGGAGAACCTCCTGAGTTTGTCATTCTGCTGGCTGGACTGATTGCGATAATCGGTGTGGGTTTCATCCGGCTCTCGGGACTTAAAGAAAATGCCAAAGAATGACGTTTTGATTATATTTGTGGATTAAAGGTCACAGAAGAGCAAGTATAAGCTCTCAAGTCTAGAAAAACAACTGTCTGTGAATTGAGTAGAACAACTACCAGTTGAACTCTAGAGTTCGATACGTAATGGTTTCAGGTCTTCTTGCCACTGCCATACATCCACAACACATCGGGTTTCTTTTGGAAGTCCCTTTAGTTTAAGGTCTACAAAGATGTATGCACCATCAACGTACCTTCCACTCCCATTGTCGGGAAGTTTTTTGAGGAAATCTATCGCAGCTGTGTCATACTCCCTGGCGACAATTATGGCTCTTGCTGGAAAATAGGGTTGTAGCACCAGCTCATCTTTCTTCATTGAGAGGACACCAAAATCGCCCAGAGAATCAATGAAATCTATGACTTGCACTCGACCAGCTCTTGTATCTAAAACTTTCACGAAACTATAATTCTCACCAAACTGACCCCATGAATCTCTTTGGTCAGAGTCTTTTCTTCCAGCATCAATCAGCAAGTCTACTTTACCCTGTGTACCATCACGTTTCATTAGGCTGGGTTGAATCGATACTTTGCCGTCATATTCTTCTAGAATGAACTCTGAAACTCTGGATATGAATGGGTTCCGAATCTTTCTGAGATACTGATCTGCTACATCCATAAACTCACTGTATGCAGTGGATGAAACCACCTCTAAACCCAAAGTGCTTTCTTCGAACTGCCTTCCCAATTCGTTTGCTAGAGCGTATGCCTGATCGTACTCTTTCTTCTTGGGTGCAATGAGGGCGGTGATAATCTTGTCTCTTGGAGCTAGATAGATCACCTTCTCTTCGGTGGTGAATGACGACAATCCCCCAAATTGTAGTTCCTTCGAGAAATGACCAATCGCAGCAATGAAACTAGAGAAGAGAGAAGGATCAGTCTTTGTCTTCATTCTGGAAAAGAGCGGAACACCTGCTGCTGCGTCGAATATGACTATTCCTTCAATATCCATTTGGGTTAGCTCCGAAACAAGTTTGAATATTTGATATTTAACAATATCTTCGATTGTTAAATTGAGTTTAATCCTTCAGCTCTGGGAAGAGTTCCTCTGGTGCCGTAACGAGTCTCTTGAAGAGTTTCTGGTCGTAGAATTGGGCCTGTCTGTTCAGGCACGGAATTACCGCACATCTTGAACATACAACCTCCACTAGTACCCTCATATCTGGAGATTTGTTAACAATCACTTCAAACATCTTCTTTGACGGGAGGAAGAATGTTTCTTTCTTTTCGCCAAATGCACTGATGGCTGTGCGGTATATGGTGTCTAGAAATCCGGGGGTAGCCCCTTGCGTTGCATGAAGGTTAGCCAGGAGGATCATGATGGTGGCAACAGAACATGACAGGGCATAATGCTTGGTATCCCATGCTTTTTCATACCCGTCCTCAATGACCCCAGTCTCCCACATCCGAAACATCTCTAGACCTGGTTTCTTCTCATGTTCGAGGATTGGCGTCACGATCTTGCCACCCTCTTTGCTTGGACCAGCACGATATGGGACGCCTCTTGGAACATGTGAAGGTCTCCCACAGAAGCAGTACCATCCACCTTGTCTACCATTCTTCATCATTTTGAGGAGTACCTGATTTTCATCAAATGACCTATCAATTTCATGTGCTGGGACCCAAATTGTATGGTCCTCACATCTTAATTCTCCACAGAGTGCACATGGAAAAACCTCTTGATCGGTCCTTGAATAACCATATCGTTTGCATTCCTCACAATTGGTCATTGTACATCAGTTCCAGTCCCATCTTAATTAGCAACTCTGAGGTTAATGTCTTTCTACTACTATACGATTTAGTTAAAAATAAAGTAATGACAAACACTATTGTCTAAAACACCCGACGGTAACTAGTGGTCTGTGTAAATCCTTATGTTGGTACGACCAATATCATATGTATGGCTAGTATTCCTATACCTGCAGTGATACAAATGAGAGAAAGGATTTTCGTATTGCCAAACTTAGTACTCTGGTTTATGGTGTGGCCACTCGCTTTTCTTTCAGATTTAGGAAACGTATTACTCTCTGTTCCCTTCTTACTATCATTTCTGGGTATGAGCATATTTGAGACCTATGACAGAAAGAAGAGGGGTGGATGGTCAGCTACAATGCGTCCACTATGGGAAAGTACTCCCATCAAGAGATTCCTCTTGGCTGTGGTTCTGATTATTGTGGTGATTGCCCTATGGTTTGTAAGCACGTATAACGAAAACCTATCTTGGTTGGGATGGAACACTGTTGCTGCTTTTAACTTATTTTTCTCATACATCATAGTACCGAGTTCACCCAATGAACCTGAATAAATGAAATATAGAGTTCATTCCTCAATACCCCGACTGATAGTTGAGGACGTAAACAATAATGTAGTTTCATTATTATTGGTGTTACTAAGTCATAATGTATTCCTACGACCTTCACGAAGCCTTATGAGCCAACTATGATGAATCAAACTTAGAGGAGTCGGAATGTCTGACAAAGTCTACTCATCGGATTTTCTGGTTATAGGCAGTGGGTTATCTGGCCAGCTGTTTTCTTTGAAAGCCTCAAAACATGGGACGGTCAACATTGTGACAAAAGGTCGTCTCACAGAGTCTGCGACAATCAAGGCTCAAGGAGGGATAGCGGCAGTTGTGTCTGCTGAAGACTCCATTGAGCTACATGCAGAGGACACTATCCGTGTTGGGGCAGGACTCTGCCATAGCGATGTTGTGGACCAGATAATTCAAGCTGGTCCTGCTAGAATTCAAGAACTTGTTGAGCTTGGTGTTGACTTCAGTGATAAGGAATCGACCGGTGAATTCGAGCTCGGCCTTGAAGGAGGGCACAGCAAGCGTCGCGTTCTACATGTGAAGGACCATACCGGAGAAGACATTGAACTGGCACTCACAAAGCGACTGGAGCGAGACAAGAATATCACAGTCCATGAGAACCATATGGCTGTTAATCTGTTTGTTCGAAATAATCGGGTCTATGGTGCATACATACTGGACGAAAATACAACTGAGATTGAACGGTTCATGGCCAATACCGTCGTCCTGGCAACAGGAGGGGCTGGCCGAGTTTTTCTCTACACAAGCAATCCCGACGTGGCTACTGGTGATGGCATCGCGATGGCTTACCGTGCTGGAGCAACCGTGATGAACCTTGAGATGGTACAATTTCATCCAACACTTCTCTTTCATCACAAAACCAGATCATTCCTCATATCAGAAGCACTTCGCGGAGAGGGTGCACAACTGCTAAGTCCAGATGGTCAGAGGTTCATGCCGAACTATCACGAAAAAGCTGAACTTGCTCCTCGTGACGTTGTTGCACGAGCGATTGACACCGAATTGAAGAAGACCGGCGCAGACAATGTCTGGCTTGATATCACCTTCAAGGATCCTGAATACATTAAGGACCGATTTCCACATATCTATGAAACTTGTCTTGAGGCTGGAATCGATATCACCACATTCCCAATTCCTGTAGTCCCAGCTGCACATTATATGATGGGAGGTGTGAAGACAGATGTCAATGGGCGAACCGATGTCCAAGGTCTTTATGCTATTGGCGAAACCACTTGTACAGGCTTCCATGGAGCAAACAGACTAGCTTCAAACTCCCTTCTGGAGGCTTCGGTACTCGCTCACAACGCGTCAGTTGCAGCAGCTGAGGATTTGAAGACTGAAACACCTCTGATTGAAATTCCTCCTTGGGACCTAGGTGAGGCAACCGATCCAGACGAGCTCATTGTGATAGCTCATCTCTGGGATGAGATTCGTAGAATCATGACCAATTATGTAGGAATAGCCCGTACGAATAAACGGTTGATCCGTGCTAGGAATAGGATCGGTTTCTTCCAAAAAGAGATTAGTCAGTTCTACTGGGACTTCAAGATTACACCCGACCTTGTTGAGCTCAGGAACATCGCCTTGGTTGCAGAGCTCATCATCAAGATGGCACGGATGAGAAGGGAGAGTAGAGGGGCTCACTACAACCTAGACTATCCCGAGAAGTCAGTTGATGCAGTGGACACCATTATGCGGAAAGGCTATGCCTCAGTAGACTGAGGATCAAGATTCAGAGCATTCCTCCAGCGGTTGTTGTACTCATTAGCTGGTCCTCTGGGAGCTTTCTTGTCACCCCATCTTCCTTCAAAGGTGCAGAAATTCGTCTTGTCAATTGATTTGAGATTCTCTCGCGTGTTCCAGATTGCCCCTCCATCTGCTATCTTATCACAGAAAAATCGGACATAGCATCGAGGCTTACTCGAGGGCGATGGATAGTTTGCATGAGTTCCAAGCGCTGACCAGACGTTGATGTGTTCATCATTCAGAATCACATCCTCACGAGAAAAACCTTGTAGAGTCTTTGAGTACGATGCAACACGAGCCTCATAGTGGTTCGAGAGGACCCATACTGCATCCTCGAGTTTTGTTGATCCATAGAGCCTGATCTCAACGTTTTCCCAGTCTCCCACATGTTTACCAATGCTCAATGGAGCACCGGGAAAATCATTGTAACGAAACCAAAACCAGTATCGAATCTGAGTGAGTTTACTGTCCTCCCAATATTCATAGTAGCAAGGTGTGGCTGAGAGTAACTCCTTAGGTCGTCGGTCCTCAACAAACAGGTCCCAGTTTGTATGGAAAGCATTGTAGGTTTCCTCTGCATCAGAGGGGAAACAGCAGAACTCTCCTTCTTCAGGGTGGAAGTGCAGGATTGGCGCATACCTCTTGGCTAGATTGTGGATGTCAGAAGAGTCTTCCATGCTCTATCTTTACTCCTCTACTTCATCCAAGTTCAATAGAACTGTACGAATCTCATTAGGACCAATTCGCATTTTCAAAATGTGGTCATCGATCAATTGATGCTGGTATCGATGACTCGGTGTTTCATCAGCTCTTGCTCCTATGGCTTCAGTAACATCAAACCCGAGATCAACGGTACAGTCTGTTTCTTTTGCTGAGATGTTCCAGAATCTTAGAACGAGATATTTTCCATTTTCAGACTGTTTGAAGGCTGAAAGCATTATATCATCCTGTTCTATGTTGATACATTCTCCATGATACTTGCCCTTCCCCTCCGCTCCTGGAGGAATGAACCGGGCGATTAGTGGATTGAGATACTCATCAACTTGTTTGTGAACCCTCGCTTTCTTCCAACTACCAATATGTGGAATAATCGCGAACGCAAACATCTGTTTACCAATGCACTGAGCGCCAGGGGTCTCTAAGTAGGGCCCTGCTGCTCCTTTTCGTGTTGTAAGGTTAGTCTTTGAGAGCCAACCAACCGACCTAAGAAGGGTCACAGCGATTGTTCCACCTGACTCTTCCAACATCTCGAACTCTAGGAGCCCCTTTGTTGCTATTGAGAGACCTCTTTTCTTTGATGATGCACTGACAAAGCTTCTCATCGGATAGGTGGGTGCAACAGGTTGGAACCAGTCCTTACGCTCCTTTGGTCTGATAGGTCGCTCAATCACATCAAATGCTGAATCGGCTGAACAGGTTGTGGCTTGAGTCTCTGTTGGGAACATCACACGTAGTCTATGATCCTCAGCAAGATTCTCGAACTCAATATTGACCTGAACAGTCGAGCTATCGACAAACAATGAGACCTCTGTTGTGAACTGGCACGCAACAGTTTCGTCAGTCCTTCGTAGAGAGTCTTTCTCAGCGGACTGAGGAATCTCCAACTCACCAGATGCAATGAGGGACCCGACCAGTGGTCCAGAGTGCCCTTTCTCAATCGACACCGAGATGTCAGAATATCTATTGCTTTGATGATTTGCTGCTGGACAATAATCATAGGAGTCCCCAATATCTTCGCTGTCCTCGAACTCTATCAGACCTCGGAATTCTTCGCCAGATTTTTTGTCAGTGACGGTAATCGTTCCATTCTGAGCCATGTCGACCCTAACTAGGTCATTTTCGATACTGGTTTCAGTACATCTGACTCCATCTTTCATTGATTGATCTGGCTCATTTTCTGAGATGTTCAGGTCGTACCTCTTGAAACCCAACCCTCCCACATCATCAGCTCTGAAAGCCAGGGAGAGAAACGTTTCTCTATCTGGTGCAAGCCTAGAAAGGGGGTCTCTCTTCGAGACGAAATCTAGCAACTGAACAGGGATCATATGGCCTTGCTCATTAGTTAGTGTGTGGAAACCACTCATGACATCGTCTGCATAGTGTTTTCGCACCCATACTTCTACAATCTTGTTATCTGAGTTCACACGAATTTTGTAGGCTGTTGATGTATGTTCAAGGTGGTCTTTCAGCTCCGGGAACAACACAGCACGTGCTGAGAAGTCAAACTCGAACTCTGTGAGCTTTCCTTGAGAAGTGGTTATCTCTCGGGTAGATGTCGGTTGAGAATCAAATCCCCGATTCCTGACAAAATCCATATGAAACTCATTCCTAGCCGCCTCTAAGAGGCTTGATGGTTTTAGGCCTGGAATCGCAAGTTCAATCTCAGCAAGTCTACTATATTGAATATCTGACAATGGGAATTCTACGAGGGCGATGCCTGATCTTTTGTATGGTGATGGATTTGTTGCAAACACACCTGCTTTCTCAGATTTCACAACTTGTGCGATTCCATTTAGTGCTCTATCCAATAGTGGTTCGGCAATCTCATTCACCCATCTGAATCGATGGACCATGTCGTCATGGACGGCATCGATGCTACAGCCACATATGTCATCATGGGGATGATTCCTCAGAAGGTATTTCCAAGCCATTTTCAAGTGGTGGCGTGGATACTCTGTACCATGAAGTGTTGCAACTGCTGAGATTGGCTCAACACACCTCTCTAAGAGCCTCTGTGTATACTCGTTCAATTGTTTAAGATACACTCGAGTTGAGTAGACTCCACTTAACAGGTTCTGGAACTTTGACCCTCTGAACTCACCTCGATGACGATTGAGGTCGCTACGTTTCTCTCTGATCTTGTCAATGAACTGAGGTAGTGTCCCCATAGTGATTTTTTCATCATTCCTCGAATTGTATGAATCAATGACATCTGGGACATGGACCTGCGGTTCATCATGGTCAGACCCGTTCATCAAAAGTACGGTTCCAACCTTCGACCAGGGACGAAGCCTGCTCACGACATCTTCCAAAACGGACACCGCATCGTTCACATCTGGCGGGAGTTTAGCAGCATTTCCATAAGATAGTGGCAACCAGTGAGCCAGAACTTCACTACCACCTCCACCCTCCCATATGAACTCCGAACCAAGTTCATCAATCTCATCTCCGCCTCCTCTAGCAAAGATCACCGAATCGCATCTAAACTGAGTAAGTATCTGGGGGATTTGACTAACATGACCAAACGGGTCTGGAATGTACCCCACATTCATGATTGGACCAAATTCTTCTGCGATACTTTTACCTAATAGGAGGTTCCTGATAAGAGACTCACCTGAAACAAGATAGACATCTGGTAAGACATACCAAGGGCCAATCAGAATCCGTCCATCTTGGATATGCTTTGTGAGGCGTTCACGACCCTCCGGCTTGACCTCAAGATAGTCCTCTAAAACAATAGTCTGCCCATCAAATGTGAAATGCGTGAATCTGGGATCTGTATCGATTATATTCAGTAGATTGTCGATAAGCTTGACCAAACGTAGTCTGAACTGCTGGAAGGTCTGGTACCATGCTCTGTCCCAGTGAGTTTCACTAATCAGGATTGCTTCTGTTTTGTTGTCTGTCACTTGACATCGCTCAATTTGTTGAGAGTATCCTCTCAAAACACACATACAATATGAATCGTTTGAATTATTTAGGATGTTGTGTAAATACCAGATACTGATTTGCAGCAAATAGGGGGTATTGTGTCTGATAGACCAATCACAAATCATCGAACTGGAGCAGGTAGCATCCAATGCTTGGATTGCAGAAGAAACAGAGCGTTTTGGTGGATGGCTTCTCCGTGCGAACAGTGGTATAACACGCCGTGCTAACAGCGTTCTTCCCGTTGGTCCACCACCACTGCCGCATGACGAGGCAATTGAGAAAGCGATTGAATTTTATAAAGAGAGAGACCTTATTCCTCGATTTCAGATGTCTGAAGCCAGTAAACCTATTGAACTCGACAGGGATCTCTCAGAACGTGGATTCTCAGTAGGATTGCAGGTGGAGATCCACACTGCAGCTATTAATCATCTTGTACAAAAGGAACCCGCATTTGATGTACTGATATCAAATGACATCTCAGATGGTTGGATGTCTGTGTACAGTGAATCCTCTGGTTATGAACATGCATCAATGGAGACACGGAGAGACCTGATGAAACGTACATCACTCCAAAAAGCATTTGCACTGGCTAAAATTGACAGAGAGTTGGCCGGAGTTGGTTTTGGAGTCGTTGAGGACAAATGGCTGGGTCTCTTCAACATAGCAGTTCATCCATCAATGCGTGGGAGAGGTGTTGCTCTAGCAGTGAACACGGCTCTTGCGAAATGGGCCCATCAAAGAGGGGCAAGGTCTGCCTATCTTCAAGTGGAATCCGAACACATACCTGCCCTGAAGCTCTATGCTAAACTAGGGTTTCAGCATCTATACACATACTGGTATCGAAAATTAGATGAAGAAGAATAGAAACAGGTGGGAGATAATACTCCCCCTTTGTAATAATGGAGCGCGCTCACAATCTGCGGGCTAGACCTTCGTACTCGGACTTGATTTTGAGTGCTATGTCTGAGCCACCAAAATCTCCAGGAGAGATTGTCAGGTCGTTTCCATCTTGAACTGCTTCAATGACCATGACTCCGGGGGATTCAATCTTCAGCCCAGTCATGCCACTGCGCTCAAAGCGCTCAGTATAGACCAGATCGGAATTGCGTGTGATTGATAGCATGAGGTATGCCATCTTCTTTTCAGCGAGAGAGGCTGATGGAGTTGGTGGAGGAGACCCCGCAACCGGCTCTTCTTTCATTGTTTCAGCAACGAGTGTAGGTGCCGGTTTTGGTTTGGATGCTCCAGCTATGGGTTCATCGTAAACTGGTTTTGGTTTGGGTGCTCCAGCTATGGGTTCATCGTAAACTGGTTTTGGTTCGGGTGCTCCAGCTATTGGTTCATCGTAAACTGGTCTTGGTTTGGGTGTTCCAGCTATTGGTTCTCCATATTTTGGCTTTGGTTTCGGAGCTTTAACCATAGGCTCTGGACCAGGTAGTGTCTTCTTTGTTGGTGCTCCAGCTATTGACTGGGTAACTTTGGCTTCTCCCTTGAAAGCGAGTACGCCATCATCAAATGACCATCTTCCCTCTACGACGCCCCTGAACTCTGCGATATTGTTTGCTATATCCTGATCTGCATCATCTTTTTCCATCATTTCGACAAATCTAGTTGCTGCCATACAAATAGTTGTAATCCCAACCTTGTAGCCTGACTTTTGTAGTCCTCTAGCAATTCTGAGAGCGTGCATTCGTGTTGGCATATTGACATTGCGGCCAACCCATGCCCAACATGTATCATTGTACTCATCTAAAACAATGAGTGCATTATCACTGTTGACCAAACTTGAATCTAGTTTGACAGCGTTCACTTCACCAGAATCGTCCTTTAGCATAAGCATGAATGGCTTTCTTGAGAGGGTCTTCATTATGAACCAGGGCCTCCGAAAATATAATCCCGAATACTCCTCTCCATCCATTGCATAAAAGAAATTCTTGGATGTTGTTTTTGTGCTAATGATGACATTTTGCACCTTAGAAGTGATAGAATTGAAATTATTCAGGCTTCAAGAAAACTGATAACTCGTCATCATATTCTTAATATTCAGACGGGGTCTCGCATAAATTGGAGACAATTATTTATTACGAATAAAATCCATTGGAGTTGCATCTATAGCCTAAATTCTATTCTCAAGCTTGCTATTGTTTTTCCATTAGGCATTCTCGTTTGCTATCTACTAAGTCATTCTATCCTACAAAAAATTCGTTGAAAAAACGCAAGAGAGCTACGCTGAAGAAACAAGAATGAGAAATAGAAAAAACTGTAGTGGGCAGCTAATGCTGCCCAACTTCTTATCCACATGGTTTCTTACTCTTCTTTTCGAAGATAGAACTTGGAAAAGCCCTTTCTTGTAATAAGTGGAAGCAGCAGAATTGCCAGTGCGATTATTAAAGCTGTACCAAGGGCTGCGAAATAGATTATGGGAATCGCGCTCTGTTTGGTAGCAATTCCTACAGTGGCCCAGATTACAACTAAACCATATGCAGCATCTCGACGGATGATCAACATGAGAATTGTAATGACAAGTGCCACAATGATTACTAATGCAGTCCACAGTTCTTGGGTCGCCAAGGGAATACCTGGTACAACCACGTTGAGAACTGAAGCAATATTGGCTATCACAGCTAATGATATCCAGCCAGCATACACGCTAATAGGTAGATGCACTGCAATCTTTTGTTTTAACGGAACATTGACCATGCCAATATCCATCTTGACGTATGTGTACAACATTAGAACAAGGAATAGCCCTATTAGAATCGGTGTGAACACATAGATTGCTGGCTGTCCAAAGGCATAATGGAATAGAATAAGCCATGAATTATTGATGATACCACCTAGCACAAAGAACACAGCGGTTGGCTTTAGATATGAAGCAGCTCTCTGACTCGGTAACGCTTGATATACCATAAAGACGATCAGTAGTGTGTAGATGACGCTCCAAATTGAAAATACATAACCTGGAGGTGTGAATAGACTTGGATAGAAATCTGAAACCTCTCCGGAGTTCACGCCATTCACAGGAATTATTTCTGCCATGGCATTAACGATTATTGTAATGATAATTGCAAGTATGTTTACTACTTGAAGGATGTTCGGGTTTTTGCTCAATTCATCTCCTCAAAGTAGCCATGTAATTTAGCTATTTAATATTAACTATTGTTACTTATTCTAAACGGGATGTGATGTGGTTTTTAATGCGGATAGAACTAGAGGTAGCAATATGGGAAAATAGAAGAAACTGTAGTGGGCAGCCATAGCTGCCCAACTTCTTTAGGCAAAAAGAAATGCTTTTTGTTGGTTGATCATACCATGGCAAATCGAGGACATTTGTCCTTGCTTATACCAGGAGTCTCGCAGGGCTTCTGCATGCCCTCGTAGAACTTGAATTGGTCAACACCGCATTTTCCATCGGCCGCGTTATATTCTGGACAGGTCATTGCACATTCTTCCAATTTTTGGTCTTTAGTCCTTGGTCCCACGGTCCCCGGACTATTACTCGCAGCTCATTCTTTTCACATATTAAGCTATTTCGGCTGATTGCCTTCTAGTAGAGCTCTTCTCGTATCACAGGTGTCCACGGTCAACTAGCACCTCGCGGAGGACTGCTGGATAATCTGTGAAGATTCCATTCACTTCCATGTTGAGCAGACGCTCCATATTCTCCCTCTCATTGATGGTCCAGACATGGACTGCGAGGTCTCTGTCATGTGCGGCTTTGATGAATCTCGGGGTGACAACCTGGATTGATCCACTCCGTTCGGGAACTTGGAATGCTTTGAATGCCACTGATCTCACAAACACTCCCATCATTCTCATTCTAGTCCCGATTACAAAGTTCTTGATTTCGTTAGGATGAGCCGAAGTTGGTATAATGGGAGCTTTCTCTCTGAACCTCTTCAGTTGTGGTGGATGGAAAGAGGCTATCATTATCTTCTCAGTTCTCTGATTCTCAAGTAAGATCCTCGCCACTTCATCTGGCGCACCACGGAACGTGTCCTTGATGTCAAGGTTGAGGATGGTGTCCGGGAATCGTTTGAGTGCCTCCTCTAATGTTACCACCTTCAGACCTTTTCCTCGAAATGGATAGGTCTGTCCAATATCTGTTGTGAAGTTGTGACCTAGATCAATCTGAAGCAACTCATCTAGGGTCATCTTCCTGACAGACCCTGACACCCCTGTGGTGCGTTCTAGGTCATCGTCGTGAAACAGGATTGGAATGTCATCTTTGGTGAATCGAATGTCTGACTCTAGCACATCTACTCCAATCTTCACCGCGGCCTCAAGGGCAAGTATCGTGTTCTCAGGAATATTACCTGACTCACCACGATGCGCCATAATCAGTGGTCGACCAATGTCAAAGATCATTCTCTCATTCTCCAAATTCGAATGCTACCTTGATTGCACTGTTTTTGCCTTTATGTGAAGCTACTGAGAATGCCGTCTTATACTCATCAATACTGTATCTATGAGTCACTAGACCTTCCAAAAGAGTGGGCTCTTCTTCAATCAATTCGAAAGCGATTTCAAAGGTGTCAACAGAGCCCCCGTTGTGCTCTTCCAATCCATGCATCATCGAACCGAGGACATCCACCTGTTTGTAAACTGCCAATGCCCAGTCGGTCTTCTTAGTTACCCCAAAGTCCATTCCAACAATCACAATTGTTCCATTGTTCTTGATAAGATGCAATGAATCGTCCAGGGTTGAATCAGATGCGACACTATCGAAGATGATGTCCGGTCCAGAACCCCCATAGAGGATTCTCTTTCCTAGAGCTGGTTTGAAGAGATGCCCCTCTGTAGTGTCTGCGACATTTTGATAGAGCGCATCTCTGTTTCCATCAGATATCACTTCATCTGCACCCAATTGTTTTGCTGCAGCTACCTGGAATGGATAACGAGCTAAGCTAATAACCCTGCATTTCGAACCGAGTCCTCTGATTGCCCTGATAATCATGAGACCAATGATTCCTGCGCCAATGACAATAACCGTGTCATCATCCGAAGGTAGTTTTCTCTTTACAGCGTGAATCGCAACTGCAAGGGGTTCAGCAAGGAGTGCTACTTCATCGGGAACACCGTCCGGAACTTTCTGTAGCTGTCCTGCATACGTTACGAAATACTCACTAAAACCGCCGCTACCAAACCCTCCAAATTTCAGACGCCCACCGTACTTTTCTTCAAGAGGAGAATCGTCTCCAATTCCAGCTATTGCTTGACAGGTCTCCGGTCTTCCAGCTTTACAACTATCGCAGTGATCAAAACCATAACACTCACATGAAACAACCGGAGAGTGACTCACCCGGTCGCCTACGCTGAGTCCCTCAACCTCACTGCCAACCTCCTCAACAATTCCTACAACCTCGTGACCGAATGGAAACGGGTTCTCTTTCTGGGCGAGGATGCTGGCAGCATAAGAGATGTTCACTCGTATCTGGTGGAGGTCTGACGCACAGATACCTGAAATAATAGGTCGCACCAAGACTTGTCTTGGATGTTTGATACTCGGTTTTGGCCAGTCTTTCCTGTACTTGATCATGGTATATTTGCCGGCCAACTTCATCTTCTTTCGAACTGCCTTGCTGATTTTGAGGTCATACATAATCGCTTTCATTGAAACACACTCTGAAGAAGCAAAGAGTGGCTAGGGTTCATCCAGATATATCCATCGACAAAAAGAAATATCAACTGGAGCTAAATAGCTCCAGTCTTTAAGATACTCTAATCAACACCACATTTCTTCTTCAAGAGTTCCCAATCGTGAGTTACCTGATCCTGGATTCTCTTTCTGAAGTCTTCCCACTCTGGTTTGAAGAGGTGCTTGAATTGACCCTGAGTCTTGAAGTACTCATCAACGGGTTTCAATTCCTTTATCCTCTTGCTTGGACCTGACATGATCCACTCTTCTCCATTGATTACTTCGTAGAGTGGGTGTAATCCGGTCTCAACAGCCAGCTTGGACAATGAAATGCTCGCTCCAGTTGCTGAACGCCAACCTCTCGGACACGGTGAGAATGCATGAATGAATGCAGGACCCTCAACCTCCAGAGCCTTACGGAACTTCGTGATGAAATCACGGTAGTTGTATGGTTCACTTGTGGCAACATAGGGTATCCTATGAGCTGCAATGATCTCTGCGAGAGGTTTCTTACGCTCCAGTTTACCCGGTATCTTGCTGCCTGCCCAGGAGGTTGTGGTCTCCTGTCCAGTGAATGTAGCGCCAGATCTCTGGATACCCGTGTTCTGGTACGCTCCGTTGTCATAACACATGTAGACCATGTCATGGCCGCGCTCCATTGCACCGCTGATAGCACCAAACCCGATATCGAATGAGGAACCGTCTCCTCCGAGTGCAATCACATCAACGTGTTCGTGCTCATAGCGACCCTTTGAATACATGACCTTTGTTGCTTCAATCACGCCAGAAGCTACTGCTGCTGCGTTCTCAAAAGCTACGTGGATCCAAGGTATTTTCCATGCAGTGTAGGGATAGATTGTAGTTGCGACCTCGAGGCAACCTGTGTTCTCACAGACAATAGTGGGGCCGCGAAGTGCCATTCCCATGAGTTTGACCACAGTGGGTGCAGCACAACCTGCGCACATACGATGACCTGAACTGAGAATAGGTTCTCTCTTGAGCATGTCTTTGATGGATACTGCCGGTTTGTCTTCTGTCGCCATTATTTGCGCACCCCCAGGGTTTCGTATTTCGGAGCTTTACCTGCCTTGAGGTACTCCTTTGTCTTTTCTATACCATCAACGAAAGTTGTTGGGGGTACATCACGACCCCCGAGTCCGACAACAAAGTCGAGAACCATTGGTCTCTCCTTGGCTTCGTAGAGGGCAGTTCTGACCTCGACAGCCAGAGGATGTGCTGCTCCTCCGAAGGACATCGCCTTCTCAAAGACTGCTACAGCTTTTGCGTCTCCAACAGCTTTGGCAATTTCCTCAGCTGGGAATGGACGGAACATCTTGAGCCTGATCACACCGATCTTTTCGCCCCGCTCTCGAAGAGCATCAGCAACGACCTTAGCAGTTCCTCCCATGGAGCTCATGGCAAGAATTATGATGTCTGCATCTTCAGTCTTGTAGGTCTCGAAGAGTCCGTACTTGCGTCCGGTGATCTTCTCAAATTCTGCTTCGATTTCCTTGTAGACTTTCGGAACGCCCATGATTGCTCTGCTCTGCTGCTCCTTGAATTCAAAGTAGTAGTCAGTCAGGGCTAAGGGTCCCAAGGTCAAGGGTGTGTTTGGATTAAGGTTCTGGATAGGAACTCTCACACCAACGAACTTCTCTACAACATCGTCAGGGAGCATCTCCACTCGCTCGACGTTGTGACTTACAATGAAACCGTCAATTCCTACCATTACTGGTAGCAATACATCATGATGCTCTGCAAGTCTAAATGCCATCAGAGTAGTGTCATAAGCCTCCTGGGAGCTCTGACAGTAGAGTTGAATGAACCCACTGTCTCGCATTCCCATTCCGTCGCTATGATCATTGTGAATGTTGATAGGTCCTGATAGTGCTCGGTTTGCAACAGTGAAGACTATTGGCATCCTCATTGATGCTGCAACATACAGAATCTCCCACATGAGTGCAAGTCCTGCAGAAGCAGAAGCTGTAGCAACTCTTCCTCCAACTGCCGATGCTCCAACACATGCGCTCATGGCTGAGTGCTCTGACTCCACTGGAATGACTGCTGCATTCACTTCACCATCAGCTGCGAATCTCTGATAGTCCTCTACGATGATAGTTTGGGGAGTGATTGGGTATGCCGCTAGAACATCCAAGTCTGCCTGCTTGAGTGCATGAGCAATTGCCGCGTCGCCGGTCAGACCTTCAACTGTAATCTTATCTTTTGGTACACTCATTTGCGATCACTCCTTCTCCATATGGATTGAATCAGTGGGGCATTCCGTAGCACATATCCCACAACCCTTACAATAGTCGTAGTTGTATGCATAGGAGTACTTCCCATCCTTCTCAGTCAAGATGACTGACATGTCCGGACAGAAAATCCAGCAACGACCACAGGTGCCATTCTTAATCCAGAGGCACTTCTCGTTGTTATGGATTGGTTTTTCAGCACGCCATCCACCGGTCTTGTACTTCTCAGAATTACCAGGCTCTAGAATGTTACCAGCCATTGGGATCTCATTATACTTTTCACTCATCCAACTTTAGCCTCCTGAACAGCTCTTTCAATTGCAACTTTGTTCAAGTCTCCAACCTTTCCGGGGTATCGTTCAAGGACTTCACCAATCACAGTCTCAATAGCCACTACACCTGTCACCTTGACTGCTGCAGCCATGGTAGGCATGTTATAGAATGGTCGACCCATGACCTCCATCGCTATTGTGCTGGCATCAACTGTGACCACCTTGCCACCTGTAAAACCAAATCGGTCTCTGATGACTTGGGGTTCACTACTACTGTTTACGACCAGAGTGCCCTCTTCCTTCAGACCCTCACAAACATTCACAACATCAAGTAAGGTGGGGTCAATACAGACCACGGCATCCGGGTTGTACACTTGCGCGTACACTTGGATGGGCTCCTTACTGATTCTCAAGAACGCTCTCACAGGCGCTCCAGTTCTTTCCGGACCAAACTCGGGAAAAGCCTGGATATAGTTGCCTTCAGCGAGGGCGGCTTTGCCTAGCATCTGGTTGCTGGTGACCACACCTTGGCCGCCGCGACCGTGCCAGCGAAATTCAGTAATTCCTTTTGCGAAATCCATCGCCATTATCAGTCTCACCTACATTGGGAGAAGTTTCACGGATTGCACGCTGGGGGTGGCTTATGTATTTAATGGCGTGGACCTCTGAACATGTGAAAAAGAGAGGCTTGCTGAGTGATTGCTGGAGAGCACGTGAGGAGCACAAGAGTCGACACCTCTCCAGCCTTTTTTTGTACGTGAGGAGAAAGATATGAATATCCCGAGTTCTAATCGGTCGACCTCAATCCGAAACGGAGATACCCCTACACGAGGTATCTATGATTAAATAAGACTCGTTCAACGCAAGAATAATCGGCAATTACCGAACTTCACTAAGACAGTTTCTTGACAAGTAGAACAATGATCACGAAACTAGCTACAGTGATTCCAGAAGCAATCATTACAAGCTCTGTTCCTATGCCCCCCAATATAAAGGATACAACTGACACTAAGACTTCATCCGATGCTGCATTACCTGCTCCATCGTACACTACGATTGTCATTGCATAGATTCCTACATCGAGATGATCCAGTTCAATTGTTATGTTTCCCTCAGTCCATATTGCTGAGATTGTTTCAACCTCATTCTCAACAATTACATATGATTCCGGAAACTGGTCGTAGACCAACCATGTCAATGTGTTACCTGAGGTTTCAACATCAATTGCCGTATCCACCAACGGGACAATTATAGGATCTACAGTGTCTTCTAAAATCTGAGCAAATGTGTCAAGAGAGCCTCCAGTCCCTTGGATCTGATAAGTTTCAGACTCGTTGAAATCAGACCAGAAATTGCCAATGCTGGACCCATCATCAAATGAGTTGTCCTCCCCGTTATCAATCGCATTTACCTCATCTCCTCCAGAAACATCGTTCCAGCCAATTGAATCTCCATAGATTGTGTTATTGTGCGAAAAGAAGGTAATTTCAATTCCATATCCCCCATTCGAGTAGATTGAGTTGTTGAGTATATCGCTGTAGTTTGATAGCTCGATTAGAATACCCCTATGATTGTTGTGTATTCTGTTATCAATAACCGTAATATTTGATGTGGAACGAAGCGTGATCCCATTCCAAGACCCATAGATTGAATTATCCACCACAGTACAATCACGTGATCCCCTCAAGTCGAGACCGCTTGACCCACCAATAATCTCATTTTGTTCCACTCGACCGTTTTCCACATTATTAAACAATATCACTGAATTCGAATCACCCGATTCAAGTTTACAGTTTGATATTACAAAGTATGCAGTCGTGTCCTGAATAATAATAGAAATGCCATTATTTGAGATCTGAAGATTCTCGAAAATGTATGGATCCGAAGGAGTCCCAACACCGGTTGCACCCAACAGTGCAAAGTCCGCATTACTCGTGATGTAGAGTGGTTCACTTGTCTGGTATTGTGCAATAGCCGTATCTCGTATAGGACTCACTATGAAGGATTTCAAACCTGAATGACCCGAAGCAACCATCATACTGCCTATGGTTGATAGTATCAGGAAGGACACCAATACCAATGCGATAATGCCACGTTTCATCCTCAAGTCTGACACCTCCTGAATCCTGTCAATTTCTTATACTGGCGCCTCTTGAAGGTTACCAATATACTAATCGACTGTTTCTGAGCTGTCATCTTCTATAATATCTGCAGCCATCTCATTGTGATCCAAGAAGAGTCTACCATACTCTGCGTTGGATAGTGATAATAACACTGAGTCCTTCACACGACTAACTTCGTGAAAACGAATAGCCCGCTCCAATGCTCTGGGAAAAAGACCGTAGAGTAGTATCATTACGAGGAGTGCGGTTGTGACTATAAAACCCAACAATGGTGGGAGTATGGGCCTGGAATATACCAATGCCACATTGATTTGAAGTAAGAAGAACAATATCGGATAAAAAAGAACGAAGAACCCCAGAGCTGCAATTATTTTTGTTTTCAATGAGCGTACACTCTTGCTCCCGTGCTTCATGCAAGTAGGAATAGCAAAGGTAGTTACTCCCTTCGCTGCACTCAAAGCAACTGCTGCCTTATCTTGCTGTCTGGTCCAAGAGCTGGAGGCATAATCATCACCCGCTTTCTCTACGATCGTGACAAACACCAAATCTTCAGGTTCTTCTAAACAAACTGGACAGATTTCAGGAAACTGAATCTTGGACATCTTCACCCTGATTCTTGATGAACGCTTTTGTTCTCCAAGCATCATGTCGACCTTCCATGAGAGGTTATTTGGGTGGTATAACAATGATCTGAACACTGGTCACAGGTCGGTCTGAGTTGGGTTCAGTTGCGTCAAATGTGTCGAAGGTCATCTCATATGTGAAATTACTCTCCCTTACTTTCAGCTCGTGGGCAACTCTAACAGCGAGACCAATTCCCTTGAAACCAAAACCACGTATTGCCACAAGTCTTCTATCGTCTTTTACAAGCCCTCGGAGAGTATATGCCACCTTAGGTATGTTGACCTTTCCTGCTTTATGAGATATCTCAAGAAGGACATAATCACTTGTTGGATACACAGAAATGTCCTCATCAATGGTTATTGAAATCACATCTTCACCAATCTTAAGCTGGTCAGGTATGCGGTTTCGAAGTGACATATTTTCATAGTGTGAATTGGACTAATCAACTTGATGGAGTGAGTATCCTCTATCTCAATCCTCATATACGAAAATACGAAGTTTTTGTTAAGG
>JAGXOC010000249.1 GCA_019894665.1 Candidatus Thorarchaeota archaeon | reverse complement strand
ACCTTCGGAGAAGATTCCCATCCATGAAATCATCAAACATCCACTCGAAAGTCTTGCTTGTCTTGGCATCAATGACTTTCTCAATTCGTTCTGCTAGTGCATTATCAAACATCGTACTGATTGCTAGTGCATAGCTCTTCATCCTAGTTTCCTGTTCCACAGAAGGAGTTGTCACAGTGATGAATGCACAAATCAGATTCTCAGTAGGAACTGTACGAATTACTTCAGATATCGGGATTATTGTATAATCATCAGCCGCTCCACCTGCTTCAAACTCAGATCTGAAGTGCATTATGGCCGAGATGAAGGCAGATAGCATACCCTCTTCAAACCCACCCTTGAAAATTTTAGAATAGATGGGCACTCCGCTAAGTTTGTGAAGTACGAGAAAGCCAAGGATGTTGTTCGCATCATTGAACCGATTCTTGAGCACCATAGCTGATGTATGGGTCTCTCGTATTTTTCTGGACCGGATTCTTTGACCTGCAACTGCTGCAACAATGAATGTGACACCAATTCCAATTTGCCAAGAATATGTCAAAAGAGTCTGCATGATTTTTATGTTGCTATCAAAAATTGGGACAAGAGCCGCGCTGAAACTCTGCGTCATCTCATGATTATCTTTCTCGATGGATATCCTCACAGTGTATGTCCCAGACTCTGAAGAAGGCATTAGTATTGTTACAGAGTAGTTTCCTGCACCAATTTCCTTCATTTCGAAATAGAAATGGAGGAATCCTCCAGGACGATAGACTCCGAGAGTAACATTAGCAGCAGTTACAGGATGTCCTGTGTCGGACTCAACAATATGAACGTCAATAACAAGTGGGGTCTGTTCAAGTGCTACGAGGTTTGAGATTGATTGAACTTCAACGGGCACACGATTAACAAGAAATGAAAGAACATGCCATTCTGTTTCATAGCCTTCTTTTGAGAAGGTGATCCGAATGCTATAGTCTTCTGTAGCCATCGGAGATATTGTTAGATTATAATGACCATTACCAGTGTTTGCAATTGAAGCCCATTCTGACCCATCCTCGGTGACATCTACATCAGCTTCATCAATCCCTGTTCCATTAGATGATATGGAGTAGAAGAAGTCGTAGCTGTACTGTCGTCCATAAACAAGTGGAGTCAGAGGACCTGAAGGGGAATCAAGATTCGTCAGGAATTGAGACTTTATCGTTATCATTAATGGAACAGTTTCGAAGTAAGGTGCAGCAGATACTATGCTCACTGTGAAGACACCAGCACCAACAAGAGC
>JAGXOC010000248.1 GCA_019894665.1 Candidatus Thorarchaeota archaeon | reverse complement strand
TCAATGTGCCCTATGGTCTCGGAACTCGGTTTAGCCCCGTCCATTCTCGGAGCCCAAGCACTCGGTAAGTCCACTGTTACGTGTTGCTTAGCGGGTGGCTGTTTCTAAGCCTACCGCCTTACTGTCTTAGTGCAAGGACGTCCTTCCTCTTTTAGCATTTAACCGAGATTTGGGGTCCTTAACCATAGTCTGGGTTATTCCCCTTTCGGCCACGTCCCTTACGGACGCACGCCCGACTCTGATCTTCTACGGTACATGTCTGTTCGTAGTTTGACTCATGGGTGAGGATTTTACTCCCCAAAACCATAAATCCTTGCTCTACCAAACATGCCACCTCAAATCAGGCTGGCCTATGTCCACTTCGGTAGGAACCAGCTATCACCGGACTAGATTGGTCTTTTGCCCCTACCCCCAAGTCAACAAACATGAATTGCACGTCAATACTTGTTCGGCCCTCCACCCAGGTTTCCCTAGGCTTCAGCCTGCTCAGGGGTAGATCGTCCGGTTTCGGGTCTCATGCCTGTGACTCCACGCCCTTTCAGACGCCGTTCCTTGTAAACTGCGAACTTGTCGCTTTCGCTTCGCCTCCGGGTCTAAAAAACCCTTAAGCTCGCCACAAGCATGAACTCCCTGGCCCGTGTTTCTAGACGGATTTTGTAACCCCGCTCCTCTGAACTCGTTCCTGCCGTCACCAGCTCTCACTTCGTCCAGACTCTACGCTTTCGGGCTACAAACGTCTATAACCATCTGGTTTCAGGCACTTTTCACTACCCTTCCGGGTTACTTTTCAGCTTTCACTCACGTTACTATTGCGCTATCGGTCTTGAGTCGTATTTAGACTTGGAGCTCGTTGTGCCCCATTCACGAGGGATTTCCAACCCCCGCTATTCTGGATACTCTTTCCTGCTGGACTTAATTTCGCTTACAGGGCTATCACCTTGTATCGCTTAACTTTCCAGGAAATTCAGCTATTAAATGCAGCATTTAATAAGAGTCCATAACACCACATCTCCTAATTATCGCTAATCAGGATTCAGTTTGGTCTTTGCCTCTTTCACTCGCCGTTACATCAAGGCATCTCAGTTGATTTCTTTTCCTGCACCTACTTGGATGTTTCCGTCCGGTGCGTTCCCTCTCCTTTCGGAGTTATGCAGCTTATTGGTCTGCATTAGGAGTTCCTATTCGGCTATCAAGGGATCTAAGCGTGCTTGCAGCTACCCCTTGCATTTCGCAGCTAGCCACGGCCTTCCTCGGCGCTCAAGCC
>JAGXOC010000247.1 GCA_019894665.1 Candidatus Thorarchaeota archaeon | reverse complement strand
ACCTAACTCACACTAGATGGTCAACCTTTCCGTTAGTTTACATAACACACCAATTTGTAATATAAGTGTGTCTTTTCAAGCATCATCTGGAAGAAGGTTTATTACCTAAACCATTTATGGTTCTGTAATTTGCTTTTGCAAATCATGGAGGTCAAATTCATGAATGTAGTTTACAAGAAATGGAATCCTGAAGAGAAATTAGAAGAAGCTCAAGCGAAGATCTATACAGATGTGTCAGGTCTACCCGCTAGAGCAGAAGAGATCAAACCTCGGAACATTCAGCGAGGTGAAGATTCTACACGCTACGCCTTGACAAAAGATGGTGATCCACTCGCCTATGTAACATCTTGGATTCATGATGATAATCATGAAGAAGGCGGTATCGGGTATCCCTGGTCATTACCTGAGTGTCCACCTGAAGCAAAAGAGAAGATCTTCGATGAGCTGTTTGCTCATCTTAAGAAGGAAAAGAAACTCAAGAAAATAAACACTGGAATAGTTCTTTCATCTAAGGTTGTGAAAGACCAGATACAATTCTTTGAAGAACGCGGATTTAAAGAAACTGAACGAGCTTATCGCTATACAAAGGACCTTGATGTAGCAAAATTTGCTTCAAAGAATCTAGAAGGAAAATATGCTGAGTTGAAAAGTCGACAAGCCACTGAGGACGACGTTGACCTTCTCATTGACATAGCAATGTCTGATCCGCAACTCAATCGAGCATTTCCTGATGAGGCTGGATTTAGAACCTACTTTGAAACCAGAGTTTTGAAAGATGGTCATGCTATACTGGTTCTGGATGGTGACAAAGTTGTTGCAGCAAGTGCAGCTCTCAAATTGAAACCCGACGGACTGTTTCTATTTGGTGACGAAGAACGCGTCTTGATGCGATTCACAGCTATTCGACCAGGATACAACCATGCTTGGAAGAGACTAGTTGTTGAGTTTGCAAAGGAAGTGAAGAGTGCTGGTTGGGAGAATACTCCGATAAGGGTAGGTTTCGGATTCTCTACAGAGGGTGTAGTAGCTAGCGGTGTAGCCGGAATGGATTCAGATCTAGAAGAATTTGAACTCTTCATGGCATACAATGTTGAGGCGAAATAGAGATACTGAACTTCTGAAGCAGGATGAGAAACGAGATGGAAGTAGAATATAAAAGATGGACTTCAGGAGGAGAATAATGGATTCTTGTTAGCAATAATCACTTTTCCTTTCTCTGTTTTTTCGCGGTATCCTTAATACATCGTTTCAAACTCCTACGATTTGAGG
>JAGXOC010000246.1 GCA_019894665.1 Candidatus Thorarchaeota archaeon | reverse complement strand
GTGAGAGCAAAGAGTGCTAGTGCGATTTTTGTATAATTGGTCATTCAATCACCATGATATGCTGTGTAGCAAGTATATATAGGGTATATTAGACAGAAACAAGTCTGTTGTGGAAAAGAAGGGTTATCAACACTCCAAAAGTCATTAAAAGGTTTATGAATACTTATTATGTTTTCAGGAACTGTCTCAGCTACTATCCCTGGAACACTTCTGCTCCAACCAGTGGAAACGAAATTGGATACATAAGAGAGGTCAATGTGGTTGCAGATGTGACACCTGACATGTCTCGAGACTAAGACGTGTCGTGGATACTCACGATCACCGGACCAGCAGAGTTCGATGATTTGGAACATATCGTTGTACGAGCCGGAACTTCAGGAGATGGTGCAATCATACCTTTCGTTGACGGGCATTATGTCTTCAGTAATGGAACAATGTCACCAGGGCAAACATATTACGCACAATGCACCTTCGAGTTTCTCTGGGGAGCACCCAATGGGGCATACTCTATTGATATCTCAATTGATGGTGATTGGACCCCTTAGACTTACCCGAAGTTAGACCTTCAGGAGTGGGTGTTCCGACCACTCACTCCACCCTCTTCTTTTTCTTTAGCTACCATCGACCAGTCTTTTTCTTTTGCTTTTTATGAAATTCATGATGGGCTTTCTGAGATGGGAACACTCTGATATTACTTCTACGATTGTTTGACTTGTCACCGTCTATATGATGGACCTTCTCCTTCGGAAGGAGTTTCCTACCGAGTTTTTTCTATGCTACATGTCTATGCACAGATTTCCCAGAATCAGCAAATCGTTTGTACCCTTTTTTGTCCTTCTTGAACAGACTCTTCTTCCCCTTCTTTCCAAACGCCATACCTAACAGATGTACTCATTTGATAAAAACTATGTCCTGTCTACTATGCTCCTCTTCTTTTTCTTTTCCGTACTTCTTTTTCAGGCAAACTGTTCTACAGTGAGTTCCTCACAAATGAATCTCAAGATAAATTCTGCAGTATTCCGTATTGACATAATCATCAGAAGAATGTGAACGTGAAGAGACTTAAATCCATTCACACGAAGTGCTACCCAAATGTCAGTAGGTAGTGTCTTATCTGATCTGTTCGGACAACTAGGAGAAGTTGGTCCTATCGTTGGGGGATTCATCATCATCCTAGGAGCAGGTATCATTGGTCAGGTCTTTCAGATTGATTTGAGTGCAGTCATGATTGGTGTAGGTGTTCTAATTGTCATCTACATTCTCTGTGTCTTTGGAAGTAGATGG
>JAGXOC010000245.1 GCA_019894665.1 Candidatus Thorarchaeota archaeon | reverse complement strand
CCCTAGGACCGCTACCGTTATACCATCCCAACCGATTCCAAAACTCCAGTTTGCAATGAAGCGGTCATAGGTCCCCAGAATCTCAGTTGATCCAGCGAGTCCAGCAAGTCCTCCACTGATGGCTAGAGTGGTTGCTACTCTCTTCTTGCTGTCAATCCCGGCATTTTCAGCCGCATCGATGTTGTGTCCAACTGCCCTCAGCTCATAACCAAGCACTGTTTTATTGATGAAATAATCAACTGCGACTACAGCTAGGATGGCGATGATGAATCCAAAGTGAACATAATTACCCCACAATAGAGGAAGTAACGCGGTGTCTTGGAATTGGGGGGTTTGAGGAACCATCGAACCATCCCATAATGGGCCATTGGGTCCAACTAACCAACTCGTAAATAGGATTGCAGTATAGCTTAGCATCATCGTGGTGACTACTTCATGAGCCCCTCTATATGCCTTCAATAGGCCTGGTATTAATCCCCAAGCCGCACCTGCAAGAACTCCAACTGCAAGACATAGGATGGGATGCAATAAGATTGGGTATGAGAAGTTGAAGGCAACATATGCTGATGCCATTGCTCCCATATACAATTGTCCTTCCGCACCTATATTGAAAAGGCCGCTTCTGAATGCAAGAGCAACTGATAGACCTGCGATGATAATTGGTGAAGCATACCAGAGGACTTGGTCAAACCGGCTGATTGCTCCAACAGCGAGATAAACAAATGCCTGACCGGGATCATATCCACCCATCACCATAATGATTGCAGCCACAACCAATGCTAGCAATACCGAACCTAATGACCAAAAGATTTGATTCTTGAATTTTTTACTCGTGAATTTTGTGACAATTCCACCAAAGAAATTCTCTATTTTCGATTTTTCGGTTGATTCCTCAACCTGATCCTGGACTGGTTCGTTCATTATGCCACAACCTCCTCTTTAGAAGTTTCATCAGCATGTCCAGCCATCAGCAGACCAAGTTCAGTCTGGGTCGCTTCGCCAGGAGCTTTGACAGCTACAATCCGTCCATCATATATCACCCCTATGCGGTCTGCAAGGTTCATAATCTCGTCAAGCTCAGCAGAAACCAATAAGACTGCAACTCCAGAGTCCCTTAGTGCAATCAGCACATTGTGAATGTATTCAGTTGCACCAACATCTAATCCTCGAGTGGGTTGAGCAGCAATGACTAGTTTCGGTCCTGTTGCTAGTTCTCGTGCCACCACAACTTTCTGTTGGTTCCCTCCTGACAAAGTAGATGCGAGGTCATCAACATTCGACAGTCTTATTGAATAGTCATCCAC
>JAGXOC010000244.1 GCA_019894665.1 Candidatus Thorarchaeota archaeon | reverse complement strand
TTACTATGATGATCACGACAACGCATACGACTATCACTGCGATTGCCATGAGTGGTCCCACTACGGCACCTGCTATTCCTACAAACCCATCCATCAGACCGCCCCATCCTGCTGCTATCGCTGCTCCGATGCTCTCAAAGACTCCAAGTGCTCCTCGAGGTGCGATCTCATTCTCTCCTGCTTCGACATAACTCAAGGCATAGTCAAATCTTCCGATGGTCAAGACATTCAGTTCGACCACCATGTTGACGGTCGGTTCTGGTCCAAGCCACACCACCGCAAAGTCATCGAACAGAAACTTTATCGCAATGTTGCTGTATTGCTCCAGTTTGTCGAATTCAAGATCAGACCCGTTCTCTGGTATTCCAGGCGGGACTGCGACTGTCCCATCAAGAAACTCCATCTCGAAGTTGCTGACGGTGGGCAGAATTATCGCGTGTCCATGATCGGCAGGATCCTTTGTGTATTCCTCGGTCTGTGCATAGATGATGTAAGAAACAGCATCCTCAGCACCAAGTACCTTGAATACAGATTCAACGTTGTTCTGGAACTGTAGCCACCACTCTGCACCGTCGGCCCCTTGAATTCCCTCTGTGGCTCTGAAGTTGACATTGACCGTATAGATGTCAATTGCCCACTCGAAATGTCTTGCCTCTCCTTCAGGATCCCCAGCAGTGACCGTGTCATTCAACCACCAGTCATGGTAGTTGATGTTCCGATCCCACTTGGGCTGTTCAACCTCTCCAGAATATGTGTTCCTATTGTAACCGTCTGGTTGAGCATCTGAAGCATCCCATTGTCCGATGGTCCCACTGATCTGATATTCATATGGGCTTCCGTCATCATATTCCCAGACGACCTTATGCCACTCGGCAGTTATGCTTTGGTAGCCTGATAATGAAGTGGCGAACATGGTCGAACTTGATACTACAAGTATTGTTACTAGACACGCTGTGATAATTAGATACTTTGCTTTTCTATTCACGGAATCTCCTCCATAAAACGATAAAGATTGCTCCACCCACTGCGAGAAGTGCAAAGGGTGAAAGAAGAATCACTAAGAGATATGGCCTCAGATTGACAATCGCATGAGCAATCATGCTGCTGAGGATGTTCTTGCTCTGCAGGAATATCATCTGAAACACGATCCCACCGAAGAACAAGACGAACGCATATTGCAGGTCAGGACTCCAAACAATGAAATGATACAAAGCGAACAGCCCTGCTTGGGTCACGACTGCAATGATCGTTCCCGCGACCTCTCGGACCGCAAGGAAGACTCCCACTCTGAATATGAGTTCCTCGAAGATGGGCGGGAGTGCAAGAACTATGATGGTCGAGGTTGTGAGTGTGCTCTGAAAAGGTATTGTGT
>JAGXOC010000243.1 GCA_019894665.1 Candidatus Thorarchaeota archaeon | reverse complement strand
GATGTATACGGACTCAAGTGGCCAAAGTGATGAAAGTATCGTGAGTATCTGCCGTACAGGCAAGAGAAACAGATGTATGATTGACAAGCTAACCACTAGTACATCTCAGCACTCGGTTTTTCCGAGTGAGCTTGTTATCTTTATTCTAATGATTATAATAACAGTATAAGTAAAGTCCAAGATTTAGAGGCAAGCATAATAAGAACCAATGAAAAACCTAAGATTTGGAACAAAAATCCTCATTCTTGGATGACACGGAGGAAACAAGATTGACAGGTGAAGGGAAGGAACTTCTGGAAACGGTAATCAATACTCTTGGGGATCAGATCGCTCTTCAAATGGAGCTCAAGTTCGCCATAACCCAACGTGTTCTCGAGATGGTTCAAGAGAATAGTGCGACGTATGGAGTATCATTTTGGACAAGGCCTGATGACCCAGATAATCCAAAAGCAGGTGTTTTACTGAGAGCTACTCCACAGGGATTCACGGCGAAGGGCACTAATGAGTTCTATGCGGAATCTGAATTCCATATTCGAGAAACTGATCCAAAGGAAGCAGCATCAGTCCTCCTTACATGGACTCTTCAGAAACATCTAGAACACTGGGTCAATTACCATCTCACATGCCACGATGAAGAAACGTATCGCTGGCAATGGGACTGCTAAAAAGGGAGTGAAACTCATCTATGAAAGCTAGATACATTAGCAGAAAACTTCACTCTATCCAGAGATTGAGGGAGGTCTCGCAAGAATGACTAATGGTGTATCAATGAAAATTTGTCAAAAAGAGATTCGTTCATCGTTTCCTAGATTATGTCCTGTTGGTTGTACTCTCAGAGATAGAGAGCGGGATATCGAGTATCATAGGAGGATTGTGTTGGTTCCTCCTCCTGACCGATACATTGGCGTAATAATTTCTCGAGACCCAACAGTCCAATGGGCATCTTTCTACAAACACGCTCACAGAGTGCATAAGGAACAGACGCAAGAGTACCTCCATACAAGTGCCATTCCATTCCACCTCTATTTCCGGATTTCGCAATTCTGCGAGTCTGATCCTGAGATCCATTATGAAGAGGATCTATGGGATAGACTCTACACACTCCTATTTCAGAAGACCTACTGGACCCACTTCCACAAATGTTTCACAAAGCCCAATAGTGATTTCAGATTCAGAGTATCAAACGCCCGACTCTGTGCAAACCAGTGGCTAAGTAAAGAACTTGAAACAGCTACTAAGAATCCCAAAGGTGTTAGGTTTGTTGTGACTCTTGGAAACGATGCTTTCTACTGGATGGATAATAAAAGAGATTCACTTCTTTCCAAAAATCCCTCTGAAGTAGAGTTGATTAGCTTCTTCCATACATCAGGATTCAACAATGCAATCTGGTCTGGCGCCACGAAAAATGAGAATCAAATTCTCCGTACAAGAAAAGCGATTAGAGCTCTCTTAAAGTACTGCTGATATTCCAGAAAATCTAGTACTTGTACAATAGGCAAGAGAAACAGATGTAGTTTAGATAATTCATTGAGAGAGGGTCATCTTCTCTTCATCACTCTTTTTGATACGA
>JAGXOC010000242.1 GCA_019894665.1 Candidatus Thorarchaeota archaeon | reverse complement strand
GTCTTGTATGGTCCTCCTTACGGGATGGAGCTTTGTATCTTTCTGTCGATTGATGAGGAGTTGTTTTGGAGGAGTGAACGATGAACGAAACAGTGACCTTAGTGAAGAAACAGAGAACAAAATGCAGGAGCTGTGAGTTCTATCGACGTGTGAAAAAAGGACATTGGCACGAACCAGATTGGAAGAGTGGTGCTGGACAATGTGTTCATCCAAATTTCTTGTTCTGTCCGTTTGCACGCAATATCACTGGAGGAAGGAGTCTCTACAAACCAAGGAGGAATGAGAGATGAGCGAAAGCAATCTATTCCCCTATATCTTGGCACTGTTGAATGGAGATCCTGTAAGAGGCAAGACCAAGACTGTCCTGCAACTGTTCTTGATAGCAAAAGACATTATTCGAGACAGTGTTGACTTCAAGTTCTTCCCTCATATGTTCGGACCGTATTCTTCTATTGTTGCCGAACAGTTCAACTCTCTTATCGAGCAAGGACATGTCGTGTTCTCCAAGTCCGGCAACACGTTTCTCTTCGAGCTCACTGAGTCTGGACAAGAACTCTTCAAGCAATGTGGTCAAGACAAAGAGATCACCAAGAAGATTCAGGTATTGAAGAAGACAACTGCAAAGCACAGAGTAAAAGACATGCTCGATATCATATGGACAAAATATCCAGAATACATGATAAATGCGTGGGGGTACTGAAGTGACGAAGATTCTGAGGTTCCGTAAGAGCCCGGACGCAGGAGAGGACTGTCTATGTTCTCTGTGCAGAGAGCCGATATACATCACTGCGGTCAGATGTTTTGGTAGTGAGAATGATCAGGGGTTTGAGATGCGGTTCCATTGGGAGTGTTTTGTGGAGTTCCAGCGTCTCAATATCTGTGACTTCGAGTGGGGTGATGAGGTATGACAAAATCCTATATTGAATTTAGAAAGATAGATGAGAAGCCAAAGACCTCAGTGTTTGCAGTAATTTCCAAGTCTTCAGGAGAAGAATTAGGAATCGTAAAATGGTATGGTCCTTGGCGGCAATATTGCTTTTTCCCTACTAACGATACTCTTTGGAATCATGGATGTTTGGGTGAAGTTACAGGTTTCATCATTGGTTTAATGTCTGCAAGGAGGTCGAGAAGACATGAGCGATAAATTAGTTCTCGATATGTGGAAAACTGGACCACCACCAGCAACAGGACAATTCCAACGATATCCCAGTCGTTTCTGGATCAATTTTGCAAGAGCCTATCCAGGATACATCACTTATCACAAAGGAGGAAAAGTGACAGTCAACGATGGGATCAGAGTGTTGCATATGTTCAGTGGAAGTATTGAATGGGGAGACACGACAGACATCAGACCTGATTCTGAAGCAAGCATAATAGCTCCTTATGATGAGCTTCCTATCCCAGACTGTACTTATGACCTGGTTATTGCCGATCCTCCGTATGCTGACTTCTTTTCTAAAACGTGGGTGAAACCAAGCAAGTTTCCAATCCCAAAACGAATTCTTGTGGAGGGAGCAAGAGTGACAAAGCCTGATGGTCTCACGGCCATATTACATATCATCAAAATTCGCAATTGGAAAGAGGCAAACACAAAGTGGATTGGAGGACAC
>JAGXOC010000241.1 GCA_019894665.1 Candidatus Thorarchaeota archaeon | reverse complement strand
CTCCTCTCACTAGGGCCTAGCCTCCGGGTTGCCAGCCCTCAGCGTAGCCGTCGGGGTCAGTCTTGGCGGGGTGTCTCCTTGTCCTTTCATGGGATAGGTAGGTCTAGTGTGATTGCCTCTATGTGCGTATCTGGTATCATCTCTTTTATCTCCATCGCAATGAACGTTTCCAGCATTCCTGTTTTGTTCATCCCATCAAAGAATGAGTCCTTGTCAAGAATGAGTGAATCAGGATCAACTGGATCAAATACTTGGATGAAGTATCCACATGCGTGGTCAAATCCGTAAGATACAGTAGCATTGAATATCCTCTTGCTTGCTACTATCACATCAGCAGTAATCGTATATCGGCTCATTTGTAATCTCCTTTCATTATCTCCCATTGTTACATTAAAGCTGGAAGGACAGCCAAACAAGCCATTCCTCCTACCAACAGCACAATAAGCAGAAATCCTACATACAATCCAATGCCAAAGCTGAATGCCACAAGCTTCAGCCAATACCTCATCTTAGTAGGCAAGATACACTGACAGACGTGAGACATATTGATTGAGCTGATTGTCTTTGATAGCATAATCATGACCCTTCTCCTCAATCCGACAGGCTTCTTGGTATGCTTCTTTTGGGTTGTCAGTCTTGAAACAAGAACTCATGAGCCGGTCAATCACTGTGTACTGTTTTGATCTAACGTCCATCCTGTCCCCTCTCTACATCCTACTATTCCAGTGACAATGAGGATAGCGTAATCTATTCTCGCCACCCTTGCGATGATGCTGGCACTTGCGACAGGCTTTAGACGGCACGTACCAATGCTGCCGCTTGCCCTTATCGGAAGACTCTGGAAATTCAGAACCAACGTCAGGGTTGAAACAGATAGCCCCACGCTGTTTTATCAATACCATCTCCCGCCCATTGGCATCTATTCTTGCCTTAATCACATTCTCTTTGCCGGCATCAAAGACCCAATTGCAAGGTAAATACCTAATTCGTGGATCATCCCATATGCCCATCTCAGGTCTCCTTTCTAATAGGCAAGATACACCGACAAGCGTGAGACATATTTATCATCCTTCTTGATGGCATAATCATGCCCTTCTTCTTCAATCAGACAGGCTTCTTGGTATGCCTCTTTTGGGTCATCAGTCTTGAAACAAGAGCCCGTGAACCGGTCAATAACTGTATATCTCATCGTGCTACCAGCTCACCTTCCACCACCACCCAGTGCTCGCACCAGTCCTCGAATTCCATCTCCTCGCCGTCCTGGGCGGCGGGGTCAGAGTAACCATCTCTGTCTAACACAATATCAAAGCGCTCCTCAAGATAGTCGTCCAGCTCGTCAGGGTACATCTTACCATCCTCCCATTAGTTCAACCCCAAGGAACATTGGCCAGAAGGGAAGTGAGACAAAAGCGAATAAAAGCGAGGCCAGGAATGATTCTTCTACGATAATTAAAGTGCTTCCCATTTCAGTGTATCCGAAGGTGAACATCCACCCAGCCAGCCAGAGGACTAACCAATTCGAGTTTCTTTGTTCATCCATCTCAGGCCTCCTTCCGGGACTTCATCCAGATTGCCAGCTTCTCTTCAGCGACTTCCAGCGCCGCCTCGATTTCGTCTTCCACCTCAGTCATGGTGTACAACTGGACAAGCCAGAGC
>JAGXOC010000240.1 GCA_019894665.1 Candidatus Thorarchaeota archaeon | reverse complement strand
ATGCAAACACCCGGCTCGATGAGTGGAAGGAGAGGTTTCGAGAGATGGAAAAAGACCTTGTATTGCTTGGCTCGAATCCTCCTCTTGAAGATGTGAAAATAATTGTCAGCAAATGGAACAACAAGCAAGGGGGGAAACTGAATGAGTATGATAGCTGATATTCATGAGAAGAACCCTGGATTTGGTGGAAGGAAACTCTCAGCTGAGCACAAAGCCAAGATTTCTGAATCTCTCACTGGAAGGAAACACTCAGCTGAGAGCAGGGCCAAGATGTCTGTGGTACAGAAGAAACGCCATGAAGACCCTACCAAACATCCGATGTTTGGTAAGAAACACTCAGCTGAAACAAAAGCCAGAATATCTGCAGCAAATACTGGTTCAAATCATCCGATGTTCGGCAAGAAACTTTCCCTAGAAACTAGACAGAAGATTTCTGAGTCGATGAGAGGCAATACTTACAGTCTTGGTCACAAACACTCTGAAGAGACTAAACAGAAAATGTCTGAGGATCGTCGTGGCAAGAATCACTATAACTATGGTAAGCCTCTCTCATCTGAACACAAGGCCAATGTGTCTAAGACTCTAAAAAAACTTTATGAAAGCCCTACCAAGAATCCGATGTTTGGTAAGAAACACTCACCTGAAGCCAGAGCTAAGATGTCTGAGACATCGAAGAAACGCTGGCAAGACCCTGAGTTTCGAGAGAAAATGTCAGGTCGGAAGGCTGTGAATTGGCAGGGTGGGATATCCTTCGAGCCCTATTGTCCTCTGTTTAATCATTACAAGAAAGAAGAGATCAGGAACAGGGATGGGCGCAGATGTCATCTATGCGGCAAGTCTGAGATTCTGAATGGTCGAAGATTGGCAGTCCATCACATAGATGGTTCAAAGACTCAGGGATGTCGTGGAGAAAAATGGTATCTCTGTGCATTGTGTGTCTCATGCAATTCCAGACATGATACGGTTGAGAAAGAGTTTCTGATCGTCTCAAATCTGAATAAAGATGTTCTCACTATTCAGGGGGTCAAAGCATGAGACCGAAGTTCTGCCCCCAATGTAGCAAGGGCCTCAAGGGCGCACTGGCTACTGTAGAACAGATAGGCAGTGACGGTCTTTCATTCTGGGAAACGTATTGTGAGGATTGTGGGTGGTCAGGCCGCATATCATCACCTGACATTGAGGAGGTCGGGGCATTATGACCACCAAACAAGAGGCCACAGAACGTGAGGACTTACCAACCCTAACAAATGGCTGTATCGTGGACAAGATGGTTGGTAAGTGGGGACCATACCGTTATCGCGTCACGAAGCATCAGGGGAAGCAGACCTGGAAGTACCTGGGCAAGACCTCTAGGTTGGTAAGTATGAGCGATGAGGAGCGGGTTGGTAATTCGTCTGATGAGGAGGACGGGAAGTAATGATACCCAAGAGACCGACCACTATCAGAATCAAGAATGTCACGCTTTTCTATACAGACAAGACACCAAAGAAGATGAATGAACGCGCTGTCGAAATCTGCAAGCGGTACGGGGTCGAGGCCGAGCTTGTCAAACTCCGGGCAGCAGCTCAGGAGGTTGAGGGATTGCGTCAACGCAACCAGGAGCTTCTCCGCGCCAATGACCAGACAGCCATGCGTGAGAGCCCTGAGTTCGAAGCCGCTGTCACAAAACCACTCGATGAG
>JAGXOC010000023.1:23554-26939 GCA_019894665.1 Candidatus Thorarchaeota archaeon | reverse complement strand
GTTTGTATACACCCTCAATCTTACCCGCCTCGATTGCCACAGAGCGTATGGTCTCTCTACCATTCTCTATGAAAATACCATCTTTGAGGACCAAATCAACGGTCATGTGATATCAACGCCGGTGTTGCCAGCGCTAGGATGACGCTGAACTACCCTTCACTCAGATGCTTCAGGGACCTTAAACTTGTTTGCAACAAATCGTGTGAAATCTGTTGCGCTAATCATCCCTTCAAGTCTGTTACCTTTACCTACGACGGGCAAGGTATTCAGCTTTGCGTCTAGCATCTTTGTTGAGGCATCTGCAATCGATTCATCTGATGTCACAAGTGGGGGTTGTTGAAGCATCGCATCTACTACACGAATTTGTCTGACCTGGTTTGCACGATGTTTGTCTGGTACTTCCACTGTAAATCGGGCCATGGCTTCAGCGACCATACGTTCTGTGATTAATCCGAGTACTCGACCGCCATCAGTGACTGGCAAACCTGAATATCCCGCAGCAAGCATATCGCCTCTGGCTTTCACAAGACGTGTCACTGGATTGACCTGAAGAATATCTTCTTTGGTCATGAGTTCCTCAACTTTTACATCCTTGAATTTTTGAACTAGCTGAGATATCTGTACCTTAGTGATCACTCCGACAAGATTACCTTCGCCATCCACAACAGGACAACCACTCATTCCTCTTTCAATCATAAGTTGGGCAACATCAGTCACTTCCTCGTCAGGACCCACGGTGATGACGGTATCAGTCATTGCACTGGATACATGGAGCCTCTTTATTGAGAGGGCTACTACTTTGCTTACGCCCAATCTATCAGCAATGTCCGCATATGTGAGGATACCTTTGACATCCCCATCCCGAACGATAACCAGTCTATCTACACCCTTCTTTTTTAGCTGTTCGAGCGCGAAGGACAATCTCTGGTCCTTGTCAATCGTGACTGGCTCGACCATTATTTGGCTCACTTTCATGACAATACTCTCCTATCACATCGGTACGTACACAATACAAGTTGGTTAATGAGGTGTGTGACCAACTAACTACGACAATTTACACACAAATACTCGCCATCTTCGTCAACCAATTCGGTCGAGTACTCTCCACAGCTATCACACTCGCCTCCATAGGCAATAGCTTCGTCATCGTCATCATCTTGTTTGACGCCCTCACTCCTGAGGCGCAATGACTCCACAAGGATGTCGATGAGCTCTGGCGACCAACGAAGTAAGTCTCTTGAAGTGATGATTCCTGCTAAGGAGTCGTTCTTCAAAACTGCTACGCGACGAATGCTACTTCGTGCCATCACACGCATAGCTTCAGTTAACGCCGTTCCGGGTTCTACATGAATTATGGGTGATGACATGATGTCTCGGGCTGCTGTGGACTTTGGATCCTTCTCATCTGCTATAACGCGTCTAACAATGTCTGACTCAGTAATAATCCCAAGAGGACGGTCTTGATCTGTGATAATCACAGAACCTATGTCCATCTTATTCATCGAAGTGGCTACATCGAAGACTGTTGCATCAGGAGACATCGTAACAACGTTAACGGACATGATGTCTCTCACAAACATTGAATGAGAGGGGTCAGACATTTGAATTGCCTCAATATTATCAGAAGTTGGTCCGACGCCCAGCCAACCAACTGGCAGAGTGTCTTCTCGAACTGGACTGCCACCCGTCTGATTTTAAATGTGTCTGTACCATTGTACATTAGAACGAGCGGCTGCTCTCAGCGGTCTATTTTTCCGCCCCCGGCAGGCAATACACGCATCATATCTTCTTGTGGAATCTGATTAACCAGAGTCACTTGGTCATCAGGAACTAACCCCTTGAGTCGGATGATTATCTCCTTGACAAGTTGCCCCTTTTTCATGTCACCAGGTTTCACGCTTACATAGAACTCTGTTTGTGCGGACACTGCAGAAATAGGTCCGGAGATTGGAATTGCATATTCTTCTTCAAGGATAATTCCTACTGCAAGCTCCACAGGCATTCTACGTATGTAGTTCTTCGTACCATACAACATCACTGCCCCTGTGGGTAAATATTCTCCTGACGGTGGACTGAAACTCACCTGCTCTGGATTTACCCAGTATGCATCACCGCTCGATAACCCATCCTGCCAAGCTCTCGAAAACGTGACCGCAAATTGCGCTGCCTCTTCCAATGTTTGTTGTCCAGGCGGCTCATCTGAGACCTTGATTATTGTATATGGAGCACCATGTAGTGCCGCGTGCAAGAAGACATCATTGGCTCCCATTTGGCGCTTTGCTAGACTCTCGTTACTCTTAACATCACGCCCTCCCAACACTAGAAAACCTTCAGATGTTATGAACCAACGGAACTTCTCATACCATCGTTTCTTCCTCGTCTTCACTGGAGCTCTCTTGATTTCAGGTTCGGCGGCTTGGATATCCACTTTATCCAACTTTTCCTTCGTCTTTCCAATCTGTTTTTTGGCGCCTTCTACCTTGGCCTCTGATTTTTTGGCCTGATCGTAGGCAAGCGAGGCGTTATCTTGAGCTGAACGTCGGATGTCCAACGTCACATCAGTACCATTCAGTTTCACGATGATTTGGCCTTGGGACGGTATTATTCTCTGTATCAACTGTGCGGATGGGATTCCCTGATTCCGCCCTTCATCAATCTTAGCAATGATCTCATCCCATTGTGTTCCCCCAGACCTGGCCTTTGTGACTGTTTCCAAAACCTCCTGAATTATAGTGAAATGTGAGTATATCATCTCCCCATCGATTCTGAGAACCTTCGCCTTGGCCATTAATTTTTCAATGCCCTCATTCTGTTTGTCTATAATCCTCTGTAGTCGTTTTTGTTCCCTTGATAGAGCACTTTGTTCCTGCTCATCCTCTAGCTCGCTCTCAGACACTCCTGAGAACTCGTCAATAGCTTGACTGAATGTGTCAAAGGTCTCTGCAGGTAATTCTTTGTAAAGTTCAAACCGAAATGGCACGAAGGCGATAAACTCGGGCTCCTCATCTTCAGCAGGGTCATCGTCAAGGACTATGTTTGGTTCGTTCACTCCTGTCTTCAACTTCTCAACAAAGGCAGCTAATCCCATCTGAAGATCCGATAGAGTCTGGCTATCAATCTCCGGACTCATTACTTTCGGTGAAACCTTTCCTAATGCACAAATCTCCTCACAGCTCAAGGAATCAAGATTAAGTTGACTAGCTAGCGTTCGAACAATATTTGCATTTGAATCTGCGATAATTTCTTGAAGCGAGTCCGGTTCAAGAGTGAGTACATCTGTCCCTCGTGCCGGTGGGAACTCATACAGAGCTTTTGGCACAATATCGCGATCTCTCATCTTTTTGTATCGCATGGCTACAAAGATAGTATCCTTTGGGTCTAGGAG
>JAGXOC010000023.1:13622-23454 GCA_019894665.1 Candidatus Thorarchaeota archaeon | reverse complement strand
GCTTTTGGCACAATATCGCGATCTCTCATCTTTTTGTATCGCATGGCTACAAAGATAGTATCCTTTGGGTCTAGGAGAAGCATGTTACCATTACCAAATAACTCCGCGACAAGTTTGTATGAACTCTCTTCGTCCCCTACTTCAATTATGACAATTCTGTCCAGCTCATGCTGTTTCACTGAGATGATCCGTTTATCTCTAAGATATTTCCGTAACACTGTACAGAAGTGAGGTGGAGTCCGTGGTGCCTTTCGGGCAAACTCAGTGAGATGAATACGATGACCTGGGTGAATAAGAAGTTGTGAGGTACCACCACCTGGCTGGTAGAGCTTGAGGACAAAGATGTCACCATATTGATACACATTTTTGATGAATGCACCTTCTGCGGACTCACGTAGCTCTGGAAGAATGAGCCTGATGTCAACGTTACTCATTGAGTCCTTCATATCATCTCACCCTGCACTCAAACCGACATGATTATAACCTCGTCGATTGAACCAGCCATTTATCAGGCTGTGATCGACAATGAATCTCACTCCGTTAAAGAACATCTTCAATCGTATCTTTGGACGATGGGACGATACCCCCAATGACCAACAGTACTATGTGAAGATCCTCTTCGCTTTAATTAGCGCTCTGGTCTGTGGTCTTGCAGGACCAGCCTTTGCTGGGACCCGTGGAGTGATCTTTGGTTTTCTTGTCTATATACTGGCTCTCTTTGTTATCCGTTTTCTTTTAGAAATTGACTTGGAAACTCTTGGTGGAACACAGAAGATGATCACAAACTCACTCGTATCCTATCTTATGCTGTGGGTCGTTCTGTGGACTCTGATGTATGCTTTCACAATCTCACCTGAGATTTTAGCAACACTCTGATTCTCGATTGTGAGAGTGAGAGCACTCTTGCTGAAGAGATCTACAAGGCTATTGATGAAACTAAAGCCAAACGTCTTGTGATAGATTGCATTTCAGGACTTGGAATCAGATTCAGCGAGCCCTCAGAAGTAAGAACTGAGCTGTTCAGAATTAACGCTTTGCTTCAAGAACTCAAAGTGACATCTCTTTTCATCAATGAGATAATAGAACCAGATTCACAGAGTCGTGCAGGTGTCGAACAATTCGTTACACAGGGATTGATTACACTCAATCTTTGCGAGGCGAATGGTGTACTCAAAAGAGACCTTCTTGTTTGGAAGATGAAACAGACGCCTCATAGTTTGAAGAAGCATTCCTTCAAAATTGGGCAGTCCGGAATTGAGATCGCTACAAAGAAGAAGACCAGTGGGAAGAATACCTAGAATAGGGCAATTACTTGAATTACTAGATACCCCACTAAGAGAAAAGGTATCAACGGAGGAGTTGAGTTTTCCTCGTTTCTTCGGAATCTCCAATAGAGATAGCCTCCCAGAAGCATAGCTACCAGCTCTACTCCAAGTGCAAAGATGGCTTCTAGAATTGATTGGCTCCAAATTCCGAGTTCAATACCTGGACTGATGAATGCCACTAAAAACAGGATTTTGGCATCTGCTCCACCTATTGAACCGATTCTAAACAGAATGAATATTAATGGTATAACTAGCGACAGAGCGGTCAGATGCAAAACTAAGTTGGTAATAAAGTGACCAGTGAGAATTAAAACAATACAACCCACAGCGCCCCCTGCAAAAACGACCTCATTCATGACTCTTCGATCACGAATATCTAGAGTTGAATAAACCACAAGGAGCGATATGATGGTGAAAAACGACATAATGGATACGATCGACAAGTCAACAACCATCAATCATCAGACTCCTATTTTCCAATCAGAACAGTCCTGTATATAGTCATAGCTTTTGGTCTTGATAGTAACACAGATTAGGTACCCGATGATTCACGCGGCCTGTGTGTGGGGACGAACTGGCGTACTTCACATATTCACAGGTCAGAAGCTGATAGAATGGAAGACCCATACCAAGTAATTCATGATACTACATTTCGTCTGTTGAAGAAGGCAGTCACTGAACTACCTCCAGACATCAAGGCAGCTATTGATGCTGCCAGTAAGAATGAAACAGATGAAACAGCAAAGACCCAGCTCTCTGCTATTCTGACAAATCTGGATATAGCAGGAACTGGCGTTCCAATGTGTCAAGACACAGGAATCATGATTTTCTATGTAAAAGTAGGCGCTAAATTCCCCTTCATAGGTGAAATCAAGGAGGCGCTTACACAGGCAAGCCGAAAGGCAACCAAAGAGGTTCCAATCCGACCAAATGCAGTCAATCCCATCGTTGGAGGAAACTCTGGTGACAACACCGGTGTGAAGATTCCATGGATAAACTGGGAGATTGTTGATGGTGACTCTGTAGAGATCACTGCGTTTCCAAAAGGTGGAGGTAGTGAGAACGTCAGTATTGTGGGAATGCTCAAGCCTGGCGTAGGTCTAACAGGAGTGAAGAAACTTGTAGTAGACAATGCTTTGTCCTATATGGGTAAAGCATGTTCACCCAACATAATCGGTGTAGGTATCGGCGGAGGTTCAGATATTGCGATCAAGATTGCTAAACAACAACTCCTGCGACCTCTAAACGACAAACACCCGGAGCCAGAAGTTGCCAAGATAGAAGAGGAGCTCATGGATGCCATCAATTCCACTGGGATTGGACCCATGGGGCTTGGGGGAAAGACTACGGTTCTCGGTGTAAAGGTCGACTACGCAATGCGTCATCCCGCCAGCCTACCCGTTGGTGTAGCAGTCCAATGTTGGGCTGCTCGACAAAGTACAGCAATAATCACGAAAGACATGAAGGTCACATATTTGACACATCCAATGGAAGGAAACTAAGATGGCAGAGTATCACCTAACAACCCCAATATCAGAAGAGGATGCTCGAAAACTCAAGGTTGGTGATGTGATCTATGTCACTGGCGATCATGTATACACAGCACGTGACGAGGCACATGAACGAGCCCTTCACATGTTCGAGAAGGGAGAAAAGCCACCTGTGGACTTTGAGGGTAGTGTAATATACCACGTAGGTCCTGTAGCCTGGCAAAAGGATGGGAAGTGGAAGATTGTTTCTGCTGGACCCACCACCAGTATCAGGATGGAGCTATTTGAAGACGAATTTCTTCGAAAATACAAGGCTCGAATCCTCGTAGGCAAAGGTGGAATGGGTAAGAAAACCCTTGACGCTCTGAAAGAGGTTGGTTCAGTATACTGCAGCTACACAGGTGGTTGTGGTGCGCTAGCAGCAAAGGGCTTGAAAGAAGTCCGGGCATACCTTTGGGATGATTTAGGCATGCCTGAAGCGCTTTGGGTCATTACTGCTGAAGAGTTCGGTCCTCTGTTAGTTACCATGGACTCCCATGGAAACAGCATGCACGATGACATGGACAAGGTCGTAGCAGCTCGAAAAGCAGTTGTCTACGCCAAAATCGGAATCAAAGAGTGATTCTAGAACTAGGCAGACTTTGGTCTGTCTCGCTATTTTCTTTTCGTGTCAACAGTAACTCTTAAAGAGAATAATAAACCCCGACGGCTTAACCACGGAGAAGGCTCTCCACTGGAGGACTGTAGTTGGACTACAAGACAATCATGTGTGACGTTCTTGTTGTTGGCGCTGGTGGTGCTGGCTGCCGTGCAGCAATTGAGGCATCAAATCACAACCTTGACGTTATCATGCTAAGTAAAGAGCTACTCGGCAAGGCACACACAGCCATGGCTGAGGGCGGTTACAATGTATCCTTGGGCAATGTAGACCCAGATGATGACCCTGAAACTCACTTCAAGGACACGATTGTTGGTGGTAATTACCTGAACAATCAAAATCTTGCAGAGATTCTAGTTAGGGATGCTCCACAGCGAATTTTCGACCTAGAGGATATGGGTGCTGTCTTCGATAGGACCCCTGAGGGCAAGATTGCTCAGAGAACGTTCGGTAAACAGAGCTGGCGTAGAACTGCCTATGCCTCTGACAGAACAGGTTCTGAGATAATGGTCACTCTTACAGAGGCGACTCGCAAGTCATCCGTACGGGTGTTTGACGAAGTGTTTGCCACTAGACTCTTGGTCACAGATGGTAAAATCTCTGGAATATGTGCTGTAGACCTGAAGTACGGTGACTATCTTGTGTTCCGTGCGAAATCTGTTGTCATGGCCACTGGGGGTGCTGGTCGAATATTCAGCGTTACCAGTAACGCACAGTTGGATGTCGGCGACGGATACGGAATGGCCTACGAGGCTGGTTGTGAGATGATGGATATGGAGATGATCCAGTTCCATCCTACTGGAATGGTCAAGCCTGAATCAGCCAAAGGTCGCTTAGTCACTGAAGCTGTTCGCGGTGAGGGAGGTATTCTTCTGAACAACAAGGGCGAGCGTTTCATGAACCGTTACTATCCAGAGGTCATGGAGCTTGCAGGTCGTGATCAGGTTGCACGATCAATCATGACAGAGGTCCGTGAAGGAAGGGGTTCTCCAGATGGAGGAGTCTATCTAAGCATATCACACCTTCCCCATTCAATTATTGAATTTAGACTGGAGAGCATGATTGAACAATTCGAAGACGCTGGAGTTGACATCCGAGAAGAACCAATGCAGGTCTCACCAACTGCCCACCATTTCATGGGCGGTATCAAGATTGACGAGAACTCAGGTACCAATGTTCCTGGACTCTACGCTTCTGGGGAGTGCACAGGTGGAGTTCATGGTGGAAACCGACTTGGGGGGAATGCGCTTGCAGACACTCAGGTATATGGTGCCCTCTCTGGAGAAAAAGCTGCAGAATATGCGAAAGAAACCACTCATCTCGGCGTTAACCGTGAGGAGATCAAGATTGAATTTGAGAGGCTTGAAGCAATGCTCAACCGTAAGGAAGGCATCTCCCCTTCAGACGCTCGTAGTGAGCTCACCAAACTCATGTGGACTAAGGTTCAGATCTTCAGAAAGGAAGATGAAATGCAATATGCAGTCACAGAACTCAGACGAATAGAGAAAGAAGTGGTACCCAAGATCAAGGTCGATGTTCCTGTGAAACGGTTCAACCCCGGCTGGCATCAGGCAATGGAGTTTGTCAATATGGTCACAACAGCCAGAATGGTTGCTGAAGCCGCGGTAATGAGAAAGGGAAGTAGAGGTGCTCACTTCCGAGTTGATGCCGACCCCAATGATAAGGGCTATTACAATATCGTCATCCGCAAGGGTAAGGACGGCAAGATGGAGCTGCGAAAGGAAGACCTAGTGATCACCAAGATCACGCCACCATAGGGAGGCAACAAGATGGCAAAAACAATCAAAACAAGCGTGCAGCGATATAACCCCGACAGCGATGATGCACCATACTTCCAAGAGTTTGATGTAGAATACGAGCCAGGAATGACTGTTCTAGACGCGTTACTCTATATTCAGGACAAGTTCGATTCAAGCTTAGCATTCCGCTGGGAGTGCAGAGGAGGCCAATGTGGCTCCTGTGCCGTGAGGGTCAATAAAACAGCTCGAATCGCATGTCGAACTAAGGTCGATCCAGAGGAGAATCTAGTTCTAGAGCCACTAGAGAAGATGCCAGTCATCAAGGACTTGGTCAATGATATGGCTCAGACAACTTATCGTATCAGACGAATCCGTCCTTATGTTGCGCGTGATAAACAGCCACAGCATCCAGAGATAATTCATGCTGGAGAGATTGAGAAACTACGTGAGATTCGCAAATGCATTGAGTGTAGTGCGTGCCTATCTAACTGTCCAATTGTTCATGAAACCTGGGACTATCCGGGTCCAATGATTATCCGACAGATTGCTAGGCTAGAGCTTGATCCACGTGACGTTGAGGACCGCGTAGCAATGGCAATGAACGAGTCAGTCTACAGCTGTACGACTTGTAAGATGTGTACTGATATCTGCCCCAAGAGTATAGACATACCTGCTCTAGCTGTGGAGCTGCTCAGAGCGAAGGCTGTCGAATCTGGTTATCCATTAGCTGAAGGCCAGCAAGCCTTTCTTGACTCCATCAAGGAAACTGGTAGGGCTGTACCTGTGAAGGATGTCCCTCTTCTCGAAGAGTTGGAAGACGCAGAGTTCTTTGTTGACAACCCACGAGGTCGAGTTGTCTTCTTCACCGGCTGCCTGATAGACTACCGGATGCAGAGCACTGGAAAGGCATTGATTGATGTTCTGAACCGCAATAATGTCGATGTAGTAGTTCCAAAGGAACAGTGGTGCTGTGCGAGCCCGGCCTTCAGGACTGGAGACCTCAACACAGCCCATGCCGCAGCGCGACGAGTCACTGAGATATTCGAGGATGCCTGTAAGAAGTACGACTGTGACACAGTGGTAGTCGCGTGTGCTGGATGCGGTAAGACGCTCCGTGAAGACCATAGACCTTTCATTGAGGAAGAGCGTGGTGAACCACCACTGTACAAGGTCCATGACATGGCTGAATACATGATTCAGGTGATTGGTAAGGAGAACATAGTCCCACCAAAGGGTGAGATCAAGATGAAAATCACCTATCATGAGCCCTGCCATTTGGGCAGAGGTCAACATGTCTATGATGAACCAATCGAGCTCCTCAAGATGATTCCCGGTGTGGAATACATCGATGATCCCTACAAGAATCGTTGTTGTGGCGCAGGTGGAGGAGTTCGTGCAGGCAATCGGGAACTATCCCAGAAGATTGCCACGACAAAAAAGGAGTACATCGAAGCAACTGGTGCTGACATGGTGACCACTGAATGTCCCTTCTGTACAATCCAGATCAACGATATGATGAAGGATAGTGAGATGAAGGTTCGGTATATTCCAGACCTTCTTGCAGAGTCCTACAGAAAAGGTGAAGAGAATTAATTTTGAGAGGGTAAATCCCTCTCTTCCCATTCTTTTTCAAAAACGAAGGATCTGTGAGAAATCACCACTCGCTCAAGTGTTTTCGAAGCATTCTGTGAATCTGAAGAGTAGCCAAATCACTCGGAATTAGACCATGGTCTACAAGGCTCCAAGCCGCATGAGTGAAGATTATCACGTGAGAGGCACGTGGTTCACTTAGCAGAGTCGCCATTATGTATTGACAGCATCGAACTAGTGGCCAATCACTATCAAATTCAAGAAGTCTACTCTCGAACTCACTGGACTTTTCATGAGTCATTACATTCCACATTTCAGAAAAATCACTCGTAGTGACCCATTCCTCAATGTCTTTTGTGTGAGGGAGTCTGATAAGCTCAGGTTTCTGACTCCAATCCGCCTCAGTATCACTCTTTAGAATCTTATCAAATGCCATCTCATCCTCAGATACCATTTTGCCACCAATGTTCTGCTCCAATCTGTCAACAAGCCAATGAGTCATCTCTTTTGTCACAAGACATCTCTGGTTGGCATCTACGATTCTCTGTGCAAAGATTGTATTGTGTCCAAGAATTCCATAATTCACGACAGAATTCATGAAGATGTTTCGATAGGCAGTCAAATCAGTTGGTTTTACTAGATTTGATGGACTATCATCCTGAGAGAACCCATCAGGTGATTTTGAGGGAACTTTTCGCACAAGATAATCCGTGAGGTGCCACAATGATGCAATCTGTGGTCGAGTATACTCAGCTCCTGGTAGCTCAGCGATGAGGGAAATGGGCATGATGAATGCATGTCCGAGTCTATCAGGATCTTCTGCAGCAAGAGATGCAATAACACGCCTTAACCTAACGGGTTCATCTCTAGATGCTAGAATGACTGATGCTTCCCAAGAACCAACCAAGTTCTTTTGTCGAATTGAACTCTCTAGTTTCCGAACTGCGTTATCCGGGGAATCAATGCTTTTCTCGACATTGTAACTTGGACCTTTCTCCAGTTTCCAATGATCAATATCCGACAAATGAAGTGCAAGACGTTCAATCAATAGCTCTTGAAGCTCTGTTTTCCTATCATCTTCAAGTGGGATTCTAGCTGATGAAGTATCAGATGCAAGTCCTGGATGATTGCCTAGGTCCTCAATCATTCTGTGAATTGAATTAACCAAAATAGTCGAGTGTGGTGTATCATAGGTTCGCTGCTCATGCCATGCAGCACCATGCATGAGGACTGCCCAAATTGCGGATGGTCGTGCAGAAGGAATCATCTTTCTGATGCCATTTACCGCCTGTCGATTATCGGCTTTCATACAAGCCTGAAAAAAGTCCATTTATACTCACCCAGAAATACATCATGAAATGATGAAGGATTCTTTGCACATAGTACAGGTCACGGTTTCCCCTTTGACAGCAATTCGTTTGAGATCATTCTTACAGAAAGGACAGACTGCGATGGTCTTCGGTGGGGGTCCACTCCCGGTTCCAAGAATGAAGTCGCCTCTATCATGATCAATTCTTCCAGACAAATCTCTTCCATCAAGAAGGTCGGTGAGAATCTTGGTGACATTCATGGTTGATACCCCTGCCTCCTGTGCTATCTTCTCTAAGGCAAGTCTTCTCATTCCCTCTACAGTTCTTTTCACCGCTGTGACGGGATCTACTGTGGCTTTCTTCACGACTGGTGGCGGCTGAAGTTTGGTGGCTTGTAGTTCCGAGGGATGAATTCTCTGAACCCCTGATACCTCCTGAGTTGACCCTCCTGCACTCTCCAATTGTTGTTTTAAGTTGGTCATCCTTCCATTAAATTCTTCTTCTGAAACCAACCCACGCATATAATCTAGGTCGAGATCCTTGATTTGCGACTCAATTTTTGTAATCTCGTCGTTAGAGAAATCGTTCAAGATAGTGGTTCTCCGTCTAGTCTTCTAACATGTTCCTGACATCTTTCAATATAAGAAGAATGCAGTTAAATACATCACATCAATAGAACGTGATTAAGATACATTCCGTGGCTATTCACCCAATCTTCTCCCTTCTGGTAATTCATCCAGAAGTAAATCATCATTCTCAGCATTGGAGATTGCTTTCTTTGCTTTTGTACCACCAATACTCTCTAGGGCACCCGCCACCGTTTGCCTGACAAAAAGGGAATCATCTTTGAGTGCTGCAACTAACGCATCCACTGCTTTCTTGTCCTTCCGTTCACCCAATTGAGCTGCTGCGTGAATCCTAACCATGTATCTTTGATCTGCCAGAGCAATGATCAACGCACGAGTTGCATCGGGATGTTTCAGAATACCTAGACGCTCGATTGCCCCTAGACATACCTGCTCATCTTCACTCTTTATCTCAACCTCTAGTTCACTCAACATTTCACGGTCTTTCTTACTGGGGGTTTTCTGTGATGGTTTTTTCTTTACAGATTTCTTTAGTTTTGGTTTAGCTGGAGCCGCTTTCTTGCTGGGATCTTTCTTCGCCGCAGCCTTTTTAGCTGGAGTCTTTGCTTTAGCTTTGACAGTTTTCTTCTTTGGTTTTGGCTTAGCTACAGACTTCTTAACACTAGTGGACTTCTTTTTGGATGTGGTTCCCTTCTTTGATGTTTTAGACGTCTTAGACAAAGTGACTCCCTCTGACATCACAACAGGACGTCCCGTCAAGGGACACTGATTCATATAAAGAGTCTGAACATTTGGCTATAACGGAAATGCCTTAACAAGTCCACATAGATGCTCATATCGGTGTCACTAATTGCACGAATTCTCTGCAGCTTGTTCCATTGTTGATACTGCAATCGAAGCAGCAAAGAGCAACAAAGCAACTAAGGTGTCCACGGTCAATGTAGAAGTAGGAGAATTCACCTTTCTCGTACCGGAGCAGTTGATATTCAATTTTGAAATTGCCAGTAAAAACTCAATTCTAGAAGATGCAGAGTTACGAATCAAGACAGTGAAAGGTCGACTCTTTTGCAATGACTGTAAATTTGAAGGAGAATCACAAGTAGATCCTACTA
>JAGXOC010000023.1:1364-13526 GCA_019894665.1 Candidatus Thorarchaeota archaeon | reverse complement strand
GAGTACGAATCAAGACAGTGAAAGGTCGACTCTTTTGCAATGACTGTAAATTTGAAGGAGAATCACAAGTAGATCCTACTATACCCAATCAGATAGCTGTTTTTGCACCTATGAAGTGTCCAAAATGCGGTGGCAGTTCCACCAAAATCACTGGTGGAAAAGATTTCGTGATAGCAAGTATCGAGGCCGAGGTCGCAGAATCCACTGCAGGATAGAAACAACAACTACTGGCGGAAAATGAGTTGCTTAGATTAGTATGGCATTAAGAATTCCATCTTGACCAGGTCTGCTGGTTACCATTGCACGACCCTTTGTTGTCTTGATGATTGTACCACGTGTGATTACTTTCCTTCGTTGATAATCCATGTTTGCTGGATTTTTCTCGACATCTTGTACCTCAGCACGGGTTGTGACATTCTTTGCTGGATCAGTGACATTGACCTGAGTTAGACGCAGGGCTGGCACTTTCTTTGTTTTGCTTCTGCTATCGATTGTCGTCCTCTTTGTGTCACCCATTAGGGTTTCAGTTGGAGTGCGACCCATCTGGTGCTTTCTCTTACTTCTCAATTTCCTCAGTCGAGCTCCAGTGGATGTTCGTGTTGATCTTCTATGCCAGACGCCCATTTCTGACTACCTCTTGGTTAGGTCAATGACGCTCCTTGTAGATTCGTTTTAAATGTTGCTTAGTGGTCGACTTCGTTTTCATGTCTAGAGCGACCTCTTCAAATACTTCTGAGGTCTGCACCAAGATACTAAACAGTTGGAGGACGGCTAATGCCAAAGATTGAGACTGCACATGGAGCTGGTGGTAAAATAATGCAGCGTCTACTTGAAGACGTCATAATCCCTGCTTTTGGTCGAAGGAAGATTGGGGATATTGGTCTAGATGAAATGGACGATGGTGCCACGCTTCAAGCTGGAGGAGCGAATCTGATTGTATGCACTGATGCCCACACTGTTCATCCAATCGTGTTCCCTGGAGGTGACTTGGGAATACTGACCGCATGCGGTACTATCAATGATCTAACTGTCATGGGGGCTCAACCAGTTGCAATGACGAACACGGTGATTGTAGAAGAAGGTGTAGAGATTGCATCTCTGCAGGCTATGCTCAAGTCTCTCAATAGTATCATTGAACCCCTCGGTGTAGCAATGATAGCTGGCGATACCAAGGTCATGCCACCAGGCACTCTTGACGGGATTGTGATGTCAACAACTGGCATTGGTATTCCCTATCTAGATCATCCAATCGCTGACAGTGGTGCTAAGGTTGGTGATGACATCATTTTCACTGGACCAATCGGTGATCATGGGACATCATTACTGGCACATCGAGAAGGATTGAAGTTCGAAACCGATTTGAAAAGTGATGTTGCACCTCTTTGGGAACCTATCCGTGACTGTCTTGATGTGGGTGGAATTCATGCTATGAAAGACCCTACAAGAGGCGGCACAGCTGCAGCTCTGAATGAGATTGCGTCAAAGTCCAAGGTTGAGTTTGAACTTCAAGAAGATTTGATTCCAGTGCGTCCAGCGGTTCAATCCCTGTGTAACGTACTGGGACTCGACCCACTTCATATGAGCTGCGAAGGTACAGTAGTAATGAGCGTAGACTCGAAGAAAGCCAGCGACATTCTAAGAGCCTTATCGAAACACAAGACTACCAGAGATGCTAGAGTTGTTGGGAAGGTACTTGATGGTAAAGCCAGAGTAGTCATGAAGACAACAATAGGGGGTCGTAAGATAATTCAGGTGCCCTATGGTGAGCCCGTACCTCGTGTATGTTAGACTTTCCAATTGAAGTACAAGCTTCTGGGGCTATATTCTACGGTCTTGGAATCTAGCTGGGCGTCAATCCTGCAGCTTCTTCAGTTTCATGTTGACTATCAAACATCTTCTTAAATTTGAACTTGAGCTGCGCCTTGAGTTTGATACGGTCATTATCCAAGCCAAAATAGTCTGCAAAGAGCTTAGTAGTAGTCAGTAGTTTGGAACGCCCTTCCGGAACTGCATCAACAAACTTCTTGTCTACAAGGTCTCTAACATGATCGTATGAATGTGTTCCCCGTTGTTCAACAAGATTTGATTGGATGATTGGTTGTTTTAGTGCGATGTACATTAGGGTTTTGAGTGTTGCATCCGTCAGTAAACCTCCTTGTATTAGCTTTCCAACCCTAGGAGTGAGTTCGGGTTTAAGTTGCATTACATAACGGTCCTTGGGCAATGCAATCACCTCTAATGCCCCATCTCTTTTGTTATACTCGAAGCTTAAGTTATCGAGTATCTTCTGTACTGTTGATTGAGATTTTCCAATGATGTCTGCTAGCTCATCCAAAGTCAGCGCTCTACCTGAAACATAAAGGGCTGCTTCTAGCGTAATCATGTCTTCATCCAATACTATCACCTTAGGTCTTAATCTCTGGCTGAATCTCCTCTTCAGAGGGCTCATCATCAGTAACTTTGGGAGGCTCCTGACGTTTTATCCAGATGACACTCTCCTCATCCATCCAAATGTCAATGAGAGATCGTGCGAAAAGAAAGAGCAAAGAGAAGAAAACACGCACTATCTCCTGCCTAGTATTGGTCATGAGCACATCAGCAAACTTTGCCACCTCGCCAACTTTCAATATTCTAGAGAGATCCTCATAGACCTCAGCGATTGTTTCCTCAATATTGGCTTGGTCTATATTCATTTGAAATGTCAATGAATCAGCCTTTGAGCTATATTTTCGCTTCGTCGGTGTAGAACGTTGTCTAGATCCTTTGCTGAGGACATGGTCCATGGCTACAAGTAACTCTTCAATTGTCACACGTCGGTTTGTCAGTCTGAAGGGTGGGCGAATGAGTGGAATCACCAGCTCCCCTTCATCCTCTTCCTCCTCGGGTGGTAAGAGACCGAGTTCAACGAGTTCTCTGGTCTTTCTCATGAATATCACTGATGCCGAGTACAAGGCATTTCCTGAGATACGAAAGTCGATGTCTCCCAATCGCTTCATCTCATTAAGGAAACTCCCGACAAGCTTGCCGACATCCACATTCCATGGGTCAACTTTGTCTAACTGGAGTACATCAGTAAGAAGAATGTAGGGTGGAGTTGCCCAGAAGGGAGAGTTGTCACCCATCATACTGATGCTCCAACCTCCTGTAAATCAACTGACACAATCCTTGAGATTCCATCTTGGTTTGCTATCCCTACCAACAAATCAGCTTTTCGAACTGTCGTATCTCTCAACGAAACAACTACAAATTGAGAGTTCTTCGACATCTCTGAGATGAGGAGAGCCACATTGTGAGCGTTGACATTGTCAAGCGCGGCATCTATCTCATCAAATATGTAAAAACTTGCAGGGCTGTACATCTGAATAGCAAAAATGAGTGCAAGTCCAGTAAGAGTCTTCTCTCCACCACTCATAGCATCAAGGGTGACAAGTTCCTTCCCGTGTGGTTTTGATCTGACAGTTATCCCTCCCATCAAAGGATGTTCGGGATTTTCAAGCATGAGACTACCCTCCCCCTCCGGCGAAAGTTGCGCAAACACCGTAGAGAAGTTGTCTGCAATCTCGTTGTAGACTGTAAGGAATTTCTGTGTCTTCTCAGCTTCAAGGTCCTCCATGAAGGCGAGAATCTCCCGTCGTTCGTCTTCTAAGCTAGTCTTTTTATCAACGATTTCCTCGTATCGTTCTTTCTCCATGTCATAATCTGTGAGTGATTTCAGGTTGACTGGTCCCATGGCTTCGAGCTCTCGCTCAATCTCTTTGATCTTCTCTTCGAATTCTTCTAGTTCCTTGTAGGTGAGTTCACGTTCTTCTTCTCTCTCTTCAAGCGCCTCTTGAGTATTAGCCACCGTGTTCAGTTCAGCAACATAAGCAACGACATCAGTTTCTAACCTATTTTGTTCCGTTTGGAGTCTGTATACAGCTTTCTCATTGGATGTCTGTGCCTCACGAATTTCCTCGTGTCTTAACCTCAGGTTTCGTAGGTCTTCCTTCTGTTCAAGTTGACGAACCCGTTTATCTTTGACAGCATCATCAATAGTTTCTCTCTCTTCTTTGAGTTTTTCAAACTCTCTCTCTCTCTCAGAGAGTCCCATCTGTAATCGTTTCACCTCTTCTTCAAGACCCGGAATTATGGCGTCTTGAGACTGAATCTTGGATTCTATATCAATTGCCTTAGGTCCAAGTCGCTCGTCAAGTGCAACTCTTACAGAGGTTATTTCACTCTGGAGTTTTTCTCTCTGTTTTTGGTATTGTTCTTGAACTTCCTTCAAATCTTTGATCTCTTGATTGAGCTTGTTTGCGTCCGATGTGACTAATGTTTCATTGGCCTCATCACGTTGAGCTCTAACCCTCTCACGTTGAACAGTGAGTTCATCATCTCGTTCTTGGAGTTCCTTCACTTGAGTTTCTAATTCACTAATTGTGAGGTTGGCTTTGTCAATCCGCTCCTGCAATATCTCTGATTTTGATTTCAGCTCTTCAAACCGCTCTTCGAATCTATCGAGTTCCATACGGAGCCTGTAGTTTGTCTTTGAGAGACCTTGAACTTCTTTTTCATGGCTTGCTCTCTCTTTGCGAAGTGTGTCTTGTTTACTACGAAGATCATTCAGTATCTCTTCAAGACCCTGAAGGCGTATGGCAATTTCCGGACTAGTATCTTTCACCTGCAAAGACAAACCAACAGCAGCTTTCTGGAAGTACCCTCCAGTCATCAATCCAGAACGTTCCACAAGGTCTCCATCAAGAGAAACAGCTCTCTGGCCTTGGAATCCTTGCCTTTTGGCTGTATCAAAATCTTCAGTTACAATGGTGTCTGAGAATACAAACTCAAAGGCTGGACGCATTTTTGGATCGAACTTGACTAGATTCAGTGCAAAATCAATGACACCATCATCTTTAGGTAGTTTCCCTGGAGCATGTGTCTTAATCTTGTCAAGTGGAATAAATGAGGCTCTCCCAACTTTCTCACTCTTTAGAACATTAACACATTCAGTTGCTACCTGTTCAGTTTCAACAACAATATGCGAGAGTCGATTACCTCCTGCAATCTCTAGCGCTACCGAATAGTCTGGATCAATGGTGCCAAGTTCAGCTACAGTACCATGAATCCCACTGATGGCACCTGCATCTCTGAGTCCAAGGACTGTGGCAATTGCACGTCGCCTCTTTAGAAAGGTGTCTTCTGCTTCCTTCAAGGCTTCTTGACGAGCTTGTACTTTGATGAGCTCTTCCCTTGTCTGGGCAACAATCTTCGCACTCTCGACCACTTCCGCATCCACGGTGGAGAGCCGTTCAGTCAAACTATCGATCTCAGTCTGCCTTTTCTTTTCAAGTTCTTCAGACTCATCAGATTCTGTCTTCTTTTCAGGAATTGTTTCCTTCAGCTGGGAAATCTCAGTATTTGCTTTCTCCAAGCTCTCGGTTGCATCTCTAAGTGTTTCGTATGCAAGTCCAAGTTCTCTGTTATCTGATTTTATTGTTGAACGAATCTCGGAAACACCTTCATCCAGTTGTCTCATTTGGTTGTTCAAATCTTGAAGGCGCAATGTTGTTTCATAGTAAGATACCTGTGCTTTTTCTGACATCTCCTCAAGTCGTATAATTTCTGCAGTTGTACCTGCTATCTCTTTTTCAAGAGATGTGAGTTCATTGTTTTTATCAGTCATAACTTGTTCATTATGACTAATCTCATCCTGAGTGGTTTCGAGGTCTTGTTGTAGAACAGTTCTTTCACTACTGAATCTGTCAAATTCTGCCTGTGCCCGTTCAAGGTCTCCTTTTACATGGGACACTGCTGCAGAAACGATACCGTACTGCTCTGATACCCTAGTTGAGTCTCCCCCAGTGATTTGATCGATATCGTAATCTATCTTCTCAATCTCTGTGTCCGTGCTATTAATTCCGGTTTCTACCTCGACGAACTCCTTGACGAGACTCTCTGCCTCTTCAGTACGTTGTGTCAGAGTTTCATTAATGGTTTCTATCCTTGACCTACCTTTGATAGTACTCCATGCAAGAATGTCAACCCTGTGCTTTCGTATCTGATCATGGAGATTTTGATACCTGCGCGCATCAGACATATCTCCCTCCAATTTCTCTAGATGTCGACGACGCTCTTGAAGCTGCATGTCGACCTTGCCCAGGTTGCTCTCACTCTCAGCCAGTTTCTTCAGAGCTCGGTCCTTCTGCTCATCGTAAGCTGATATCCCTGCAATCTCCTCAATCAGTTTCCGTCGCTCAGTAGGACTCACCTTGACCATCTGAGCAATCTCACCCTGAAGGACAAGGTTGTACCCATTAGGGTCGACCCCAATGGCGCCTAACACATCCAACACTACCGAACGGGTCACTACCTTTCCATTGATCCGACATACTGATTTTCCCGAATCATCCAGCTCTCTCTCAACCACAACCCGGTCTGAATCAATCTGCAGTTTCCTGTCTTTGTTGTTGAAGTGGAGCTCCACAACAGCAGACTTGGCTTTGGGTGGCATATTCGGTTTAGGGGGAGAATATAACAAATCTGAGAACACAGTAGCACGGAGGGTCTTTGCGCTGAGTTGTCCGAGAACAAAAAGAATAGCATCAATTACGTTGGACTTTCCTGACCCATTGGGTCCTACAATACAGGTGAATCCTTGGTTGAGCTTAATATTGACTGAATCGCGACCAAACGATTTGAAGCCCTTGCATACTAGCTTCTCAATGTGAACCAAGTCCCTTTCCCTTCCGGCAAGTTACAGTCAGTATAACCCTAGCGTGACCAAGTGTGTTATTCCGATGTTACAGAGTCCTAAATACGGTTGGTATGACCCTAGTAATATTCCAGCTACATCTGGATTATGTATTCAGGCTTAGAGGGCATTCTCTAATGTGTTGAAAAATGTAGCTCTGTTGACTTTTTTGAGCGCGTTCTACCCAACTATCTGCAAGAGCGCTCTCCGTAGAGCCATCCTAAGTAGGCCTAATGATTCCCTTGCACCATCACCAGCAATTCCTGCTAACACGACTTTCACGTCACCGAGAATGATAATGAAACCATTGTCTGATGCAATACTGACTTCCTTCAGACCCCCTTTATCCAGACCGGCAGAAAGCTGGGATGAATTAGCTGCTATCTTCACAGCAAGGTCAGCAATATCAGAGTGCTTTGTTCCTCCGCTGATTGTATGTCCGAATAATACGGTTCCCTTCGCATCGCATACAACAATGCCTTCCAAATCTGCATTAGCAGACATCGTTTTCTGTACAACTTGTTCAATCTTTGCTTTATCCACCATGTGTGAGTTTCCTCCCGAGAGGGCTAAATTGTCTACCCTGAAGTTCAGTAATAGGTGTGTAAAAACATTACGTCTCAGTGTATTATTCTCTTTTTCGGAGCAGTATAGTTCCTTGCAACGCCTATTCTTCGTCGATTCACTTAAAACCACTCACGCAAAAGTCAGGCGATATATTTTGGAGGCGAATATTAGATGCCTATGTTGAGAACTAGCTCAGAGGCTTTTCCGGCTTCGAAGAAGGTACTGGGCGACATTCCATATGTTTTGCGTGTAGAATTTGGTCATCTTGCGCATGAAACAACAAAGATTGTAGGAAAACCAATAGCTTGCCACAAGTGTAATGGCTTCCTTCTTAGTTTGGACCAAATCCAAGAGGATCCAAAGGTGGGCAAGCATTTTGCATGCCCGTTCTGCGGGACTCTTAATGTAATAGAGGGTGAGATTGTCCTAGCAGGCGACGACACTGATTTCATTCTAAAGCCACCCCCAGACACGACCACAGATACTGGAACAATATCTGTAGGTGGACGTTCATTTCTTGGACTCATTGATGTTTCTGGGTCAATGGCTGGAGCAAACTTGGCTGCAGTTAAACGAAGTCTGACCACTTCAATTGACAGTCTTGCTGCAAACGCGCCAGACACCATGTTCGGTCTGATTGAGTTTGAGAGTACTGTTTTAGCGAGAAATCTGGAAAATGGAAATCCTGTTGAACTTCCAAGAGACTCCTTTGCAAGCCTGAAGGACATCATGGAGTCTACGAAGAAACTGCTTGATCAAATAAAATTAGTAGGCGTAGGAAAGAACTCGGACAAGCTGAAAAAGCATGTACAGGCACTCCGTGATCAGGGTGGAACCGCTTTAGGTCCTGCCGTTGGAATGGCCTATGTCATTGCCAAGCATCGCAATGTTGGAAGAGTGGTTCTCCTTACTGACGGATTAGCCAATGAAGGGATTGGCGCCCTTGAAGGATACCAGGTGACTCCCGCGAGCACATTCTACGAGGATCTAGGAAAGATGTTCATGGAACTAGGTTCTGCTGTAGATGTTGTTGGTATTGCATCTGGAAGAGGAATGGAGCTTCAGACACTAGGTCTCTTACCAGAGGCCACAGGTGGTCAGATGTACTATGTCACACCAAATGAGCTTGACCGAAGCCTTTCGGAACTGGCTGGAGCATCGCTTCTTGGTAGAGATGTAGAGGTTCGTCTAATCACCCCTCCTAGTGTCAAGGTCAAAGACGCATCTGGAGTTTCCCGAGCTGTTGTAGATCAGCTGAAGAAGACGAGCCAGAGTAAGATTGGAGTTGTCGGAGAGGACCATGAGCTCTACTTTGAGGTTGAACCTGAGAGCGAGATCAAAGAGTCTGAAATACCGATACAAGTCCAAGTGACTTACACTGATGAAGAGGGTGCTAGACGTGTTCGTTCAGTCACCACTAAACTTCGTGTTTCAAAGAACGAGGAAGAAATCATGGAAACCCTCGACCCAACAGTCGGTGCCACATTTGTGACACAGAAAGCTGGTGAGGAGTCTTTCCGTGGTGACAGAGAGAAAGGTCGGAAACGAATTGCCTCATTCAGGTCAGCTCTGAAGTCAAAGTCAAAGGGGGCTCCTGCTAGTGTCCAAGCAATGCTAGACAAGACTGACAATGTCCTGAACAACGAGGATGAAGAGATAGCCCGTCAGGAGGATATGCTATCAGAGGCACCATCAGCTGCACCTTCCGGAGCAGCAGATGAAGCGTTCACTGGCAGTCTTGCTCAGAGTAAAAGAAGCTCAAAGAAGCTCTTTGACGATGAGGACGAAGTATAGCTCTAAATATTATAATCAATGGTCGTGCATCTTTTTCTAGCACGACCCCACCTCTTTTTACACGTAACACAACCGTTTCCCGAAACCTAGACAATCTTGGACATCAAGATCCTTGACTGATGTTCGGTTCCTGCTTCCCAGAGATTTGCTTCTCTATCAATCCCGAAGGATTGACTAGAAGTCTTACATCCTCTCCACAGGCATTTAGAGTCCCCGGCAAACTGACGGTGACTTGAGCTCGTCCCAGAAATCTTTGTGGACTACCAGGGGAGTCAGAGGGTTGTCCTGACAGGACAATAAAAAGACATACCATCTTCACTTCTTCTAAACATGAATCCAATGGATGTCTAGATATGTCTAGGTCTATTACAGCTGTAACACAACCCCAAATATTCTTCGAATGCGCAATTGAGGCTTGTGGACTGGTAACATATCTCCACAAGTCTAAAATAGTCAACTGCGGCGTAGTTGATACGCACAGTTGAAGCAGCGAGGATTCTGCAAAGTGATCAGCCAAGAAAAACTCCAATCGATTCTTTCCAAGATTAAGTCTCAGGAAGGAGTCCGTGGAGTTGTTGTGACTACTATGGAGGGTCTTCCTCTAAGTAGCGATTTAGACGCTGAAACGACAGAGAACGTCGCTGCAATAATTACCTCCCTCGTTGGAAAAGCACTGGATGCAGTGCGAGAACTTCAAGAGGGGTCACTGTCGTTCCTGACTCTGGATACAACCAAGGGTCAGATAAACATCGCACCGGAAGTGAAAGAAGGACTCATCCTAGTAGTCCTTAAGAACACTGAGTAAGAATCTAATATAGAGGTGAACTATTAATGAGCGATCCAAAAGCCTTCGATAAAATCTTGACCGAGATAATTCGCCAAGATAAGGGAATTAAGAAGGTTATACTAGTCGACAAGACAGGTCTCACAATAGCCAATGTTTCCAAGCTATCGTATTATCCTGTTGATGTCGACAGCATCGGAGCTATCGCCAGTGCGGTCTTCTGTGCAAGTGAGGAGCAGGGCAAGAACCTGCAGATTGGGGAGCTTGAGATAGTCACTTCTGAGTTCTCGGAGGGCAAGATCTTCGCCTCAGCCTGTGGGAAAGGTGTACTCTGTGTTGTTTCAGAGGCAGAGGTTAACATTGGTCTGATCCGGCTTGTGATGAAGAAGCAAGGTGTACAACTAGCTAATGAGCTTGACAAGTTCCTCGCAGTGGAGCCACTATCTCCAAAGGATAGCGCGCTTGACGAAGAGGACCTGAAGTCAGCCTTGGCCGAGCTCGAGCGCGTGTGAGTTCAAACACATCACACAGCAGTTGTATTCTATCTGGCAGAGTTGCAATCTAGTGTGAACCATGTCACTGGTATCAAAGCTTTATAATTTGAAATTCTCGGCAAGTCTAATGAAGAGAATGGCTCTCATTTAGTGAATGTCTTACTGCAGTTCTGACAGATAATCTGATTTTCGTCTCTAGGTATCTCGTACTCATATTTAGCATCACAGTGAGGGCATACAAGTCGTACGAAATCAGCTGGTTCTCCATATTGAATGATTTTGCAGGATCGGCATCTGTACGAGGGAACGTAGTGCATCTTGAACACCTCTGTTGTATTGGGAGATAAGAGAGTGCCAGGTGCAATGAATCTTGGGACATGATCATCCCAGTATACCCCCATTTTGCTAATGAGATACCCCTTCTCCATCTCCTTGCCGCACGAAGGGCAAGTATGGTGGTCCTGTTCTTCTGTCAAATGATTTTCCTCTGTATACCTCTTCTTTCTAAAGATTGATAATGATTTGGACTTTCAGTTTCGTTGCAGTCTACTACTCAGTGCATATTGAAATGAGGAGTCCAATCTACCCGCAAAGCCGTCCGGGCGGACCCTCCCGTGCCACAAAGGCTTTTATTAGACTGAACTTTTAGTCAATCAACATCCCAGTACTGGGACCTCTGCAGCGACACTACGAGGTGTTTACAATTCGAAAAGACGACAAGGGACGCATTCATCTCAAATTGGTTTTCTATGGCCCGTCCCTAGGCGGTAAAACAACCGCGCTCCGTTGGCTTTACGGAAAAGTAGAAGGTCTGCAGAAAGGTGAGTTCACTGCTATTGAGGATGAGACCAATCGTACGCTCTTCTTCGATTATGTTCCAATGTCGGCCGGAGGTCGTGTTCTGTTCGACGTATTTACAGTAGCCGGACAGAAGAGACACAGACACCAGAGGAAAGTAGTGCTGCAGGGTACCGATGGAATTCTCTTTGTTGCCGACTCGTCACCGGATCAGCGTGATGAGAACACAGAGAGCTTTGAGGAGCTGAAGTTGTTCCTCGGTGACGCTCTTGGGCGTGAGATTCCGATTGTGGTCATGCTGAACAAGCGAGACCTACCTAACAGGATGTCACGTGATGAAATGCTAGACCTCCTTGGCCTAGGTGGAAATGTACCCATCTATGAGACCATTGCTGTACAGGGCGTAGGAGTTAAGAGGGCATTTCAAGCAATAGCAAGAGAAGTCATTCTGAAAAGAATGTACAAATGACAGGTGAGACGAAATGGGAGAATCCCGCGAAAATACACTGGAAGGTGTTCTGAACGAACTGCAGGGAAGCATTCCCGAAATTATGGCTTGTGCTATAGTCAGTGTAGAAGGGTTACCAATCGTGTCAGCTCTTCCCACAGACGTAGACGAGGCAAAGGTCGCGGCTATGACTGCCGCTATGCTGAGTCTGGGTGAGAGGGCATCAATCGAGCTTGGAAAAGGCAATCTTGAGCAAGTCAATATCAAGGGTGTCGATGGATGGTTGTTGGTCACGGCAGCTGGAATCAACGCTTGTCTGACGGTTTCTACCACTGCAAACGCTAAACTGGGTCTCATTTTCTTAGATATGAAACGTGCTGCAGAGAAGATTTCGCAAATGATCTAGTACACCTACCAGCACAACATCAACTCTATTAAGCTGAATTTTCCATTTGCAGCTTAATCAGAGTGTGTTGGAATTGAATCTATCCGGTCCTATGTACAGGCTATACGAATACTATCTCTTCAGGCAGTTAGACAAAGATTG
>JAGXOC010000023.1:0-1264 GCA_019894665.1 Candidatus Thorarchaeota archaeon | reverse complement strand
GTGTTGGAATTGAATCTATCCGGTCCTATGTACAGGCTATACGAATACTATCTCTTCAGGCAGTTAGACAAAGATTGTGCGCCTCGACACGTTGGGATTATTCTGGATGGAAATCGTAGATACGCGCAAAAACGTGGCCTTGAGGTTCCATGGTTTGGACATCAAAGGGGTGCAGTCAAAGTGATGGAAGTGCTGCGCATCTTATGGGAGGCCAATGTGAAAGTCTGCACTCTGTATGCATTTTCCATTGAGAACTTCCAGAGAAACAAAGATGAAGTCAAGGAGATAATGGCACTCGCAGAGGAAAAGTTTGCGGAAGTAGTTGGAAATCCTGATGTTCATCGTCATCGTGTTCGGATACAGGCTATTGGAAGAGTGGATCTTCTTCCTGAGAAGGTCCAGAAAGCGATTCGAAGCGCTGAAGAGGAAACCAAAGAATACAGTGACCACATTCTCAATGTTGCAATAGGATACTCTGGAAGAGCCGAACTGGTCGATGCAGTGAAAGCAATTGGTGAAAAGATAGAGTCTGGGGAAATGCAGTCCTCTCAAATCAATGAGGATATCATAGAAGGTCATCTCTACACAATTGGCATTCCCGATCCAGACCTCATAATTCGCACATCTGGTGAAGAACGACTCTCCGGTTTCCTCTTGTGGCAGTCTGCGTATTCAGAACTCTACTTTGCACAGATATACTGGCCAGCTGTCCGACGGATTGACATATGGCGGGCATTACGTTCCTATGGGGACCGGTCCAGAAGATATGGTAAGTAGCGTCTTGTCACCTTTTATATTCCAAAATTAGTGATTTGACACAAAAGGAGATTACAGGGCTTTGTCAAGGACTCCAGTTGACGTCTACCGAGGTTTACTAAAGACGAGACTAGAGGAATCTATACCAGACCAAATCGAAGCAGTGACAGTAAGATTTACGGACGCTCAGTTTCTGGGGTCTAAGATTTCTGTCCATCTAACTCGATTTCTCAAACTCTTCACGAAGCTTGTCGCATACCTTGAATCACGAGATGAAGCAACGCTCTCTGACGTCACTGAAGCAATCGACGTTCTTGACTATTTCACTTCAACATCAAAATGGTGGTCAATGACACGAAACGAGTCAGGCCTAGCACTGAGACCACCATCTCGGGAACCAAGGAAATTCATCAAGTCCATTGCAGATCTTCAATTTGGACCCAACACACTTCAGAGGATTTCAGCAGCTTCAGAGAAGTTGATTCGTTTCCTAGAGGAACATGAGGTT
>JAGXOC010000239.1 GCA_019894665.1 Candidatus Thorarchaeota archaeon | reverse complement strand
CAGAATACCCAAGCGACGAAATGGGAGAAGACATCAATCAAGATATTGACTTCCAAGACCTTGACACTCTTGAAACAATCCCAAGTTCTGGAGGAGAAGTAACAATAGTCGTGCTTGACGCTGGTTGGACCTATGTTGTCGTTTGGAATCCTGCTTTCCAGACATACACTCTCACAATAGAAACCTACGACCATCCAGCCCTACTTAGAGATACACCGTACTCCCTGCACATTAATGCGAGCTATGCGTTACAATCACCCTTCTATGGCTCTGATGACACATACATCACCTTCCAGCTGAGGTCTCGGCAATCAGACCTTGTGGTAGATGATCCTCCTGATCCTACGGCATATCTTGAGAATTCTCAGTTTAGGGTGTATTATTTCGATGTCGACAGTTCAATAGGTATCACCGCAAATAGCATCATAGTGCTCAAGGGCATCACACCGCTAGTACAAGGCGCGGATTATACTTTGACCTATCAAGGAAATGGTTTCTACCTTCTTTCAGTGAACTCCACTAAATTAGATGGTCTTGGTCTTACCACCCTCACTATCCAAGCCACTTGGAATCCGTTGTTAGCTCCCTATCATGACAATGCTGAAGTCGATGTGAGCATTTACGTGACCAAGCGAGAGGCGAATGTAGAGATCACTGTTCCTCCAAGCCAGACCAAGTTCTTGGACAATGTTGTATTCTCATTTGTGTATAGGGATCTCCGCTCAGGCTTGGCAATAGGAGTAATAACATCTACAAATGTATCTATATGGGCTGGTGGAGTGCTACTGACAGCTGGGCAATATACTATCAATAAGGTCAGTTCAAGTTTCACAGTCTACATTAATTCCTCCACAATTAGTTCGGTTCTCGTATCAAACTACAATGTCACGGTCCATGTTGATTGGAACGATGCCACTGCGCCATACTACTTTGATGACTCGACGATTGTACGGGTCACGACAACTAACAGGCGGATGTCCTATGCAGTCCTTCCAGCTGAACAAGCTGCGTATGGTGAGTTATTGAATCTCTCATTCAGTATCACCGATGCAGACTCGGGCAAGGCTGTTGTCCTGGTACCGGGAAACATCATCTTCAATGGAAAGACAGTTAGTCTCGTACAGGGTTTTGACTTCACGATAGACTTCTCTGAGTCGTCCTTAGGGATATACACAATCAGAATCAATACAGTTGCGGTTGGTCTACCTAATACGTATTTGTTCAATCTCTACGTGAATTGGAATCCTGCAACTCAACCATATTACCTGAGCCTGACTCCAGTCAATCCGATAGAGATGACAGGAATTATCTCAAAGATTGATACGATTCTAATTCATCTTGGACCAGATCCAGAAACTGCCATTTGGGGGGATTCAGCTATTGGAATCCGTGTTGCCTATCAGAATCTCGTATTTGGCAACCTCACAACAGGCGCAAATGTAACCTGGGCTTGGCCTGAGGGTTTGGTTGAATTTGGCCTATCTGGCGAACCATTAGGGGATGGAGAGTATGTTGCAAATGTAGATCCCAGCCTTGCAGATGCTGCAACCTACATTATAACCTTCCACGCAAAAGGATTAGCAGCATACAAGGATGCCTTTGTCTACATCACACTGGTGGTTGCATCTGCAGATAGTGAAATGATTCCAATTAGCCCGTTAGACCCAGTCTATCCCATCAATAG
>JAGXOC010000238.1 GCA_019894665.1 Candidatus Thorarchaeota archaeon | reverse complement strand
AGTTCTTTCTTTCGAGATGGATGACAAAGTGCTTACCTCTGGAAGGAGGTTCTGTATACATCAGAACGCACCTGTGATTTTAGTCGCAGATGTTCCTTCAGATCCGGTTCAGCACTGGGTTTTTTCCTTAGTTTTGCAAATGCCATTTTTTAAGCACCTACTAAATAACCGGACACATTTGTATATAAATGTTGCCAAACCTTAGGCATATATTTAGGCAATAAGAAAGAGGCTACATCGCCGATAATTCATCGGTAAGGTATAATTTGGTAGAACTACTTTTAAAGACAATTGCCAAAGTATAAGTGTAGCTATCAGAGTAAATAACTCAGATTGGTGATTACACATTGACACTGAAAGTTTCACTTGACCCCCTAGACCTCAAGATCCTTCAAGCCTTTGAAGAGCTCGGAACAAAAGTGTCAACCAGAGAACTCAGTGAAAGATTAGGAGAACCAAGTAGAACCATCCGATACAGAATCACCAAATTGAAGGAGAAAGGGGTTCTCCACAAGGCCAAAGTCCAAACTCACGAGCGAAAGCTTGGTCTCGCAGAATACATCCTTGTTGCGACTAGTGTTCCAGCCACGGAATCGACACTCAAGAAGATACTGGATGAAATCCCTGCTTTCTATTACTACGCACCTACGTACGGGAAATACGAGGGATTTTTCGTCTACGTGGTCTACCCTCTCAATACACCCCGAATGGTTCTCGATCTAGCCGCAGAGCTGAAGAAGAAAGGACTGATTGGAGACTACTACTTGTTCGATGTTGTGGACTATCAACGAAATGAAGCCAAGCTAGCAGAGCTTGATTCATGGGACTGGGAAAAGTGGTCAAAGAGAATCTCAACGATAATGACGAAGACCAAAGAGATTAAATTGGACATGGATGAGTTTCCTCAGACAGTCAGTTTCGACTCCAAAGATACACTGATACTCAGACATATGGTAGAGAACGCAGATATCACGCTACGGGAATTGGGTGAGATATTGGAACTATCACAACCACAAGTCCATAATCGTATCAAGAAACTGGAAGAATCCGGGATTATTAGAGGTTACAAACTCTCCTTGAGCCCTTTTGATTCTGGTATGACCATCCTCTGTTTCTTCAAGTCAAAGGATGCCCGAAAGATTCTACTTTGGTTTGACATGCTTCCTTTCTACCACCAAATCACAATGGAAAGTGGTAGTCATTTCTTTGTACAGGTCTACCTGCCATCAACAGAAACCAATAATTTCCTGAAACACCTCCGAAATCTAAAACAGTATACTGATGAGATGTTCGTGCAGTTTCTCTTAAGTGGAACACACAAGGGGTACTGTCATTTGATCGATACGTACAGCAAGGATACCGGAAGCTGGAGATTGCCGTACGAAGATTTCCTTAAGACCATAGAAGCCCTCACGAAGACTAAGAGATAAACTCGGTTTTTTATTAGATGGGTTCATAACCTCTTAAACAGACGTGAGCCTGCGATGTCGAAGACCAAGTACACTCCACGAGGTTATCAGACTCATATTCTCGAAGAAGTGGGAAAGAGAGTGGGCACACCTATACTTCTGGAGCTGGACTGTGGTCTTGGAAAACGATTCATAACGCATCAACTTGTGGCAGAGAAGTTTCCCGACTCCAAGATCATTATTGTAGTTCATTCATCATCATCCCTAGCTGAGACTGTTGATTATCTCCG
>JAGXOC010000237.1 GCA_019894665.1 Candidatus Thorarchaeota archaeon | reverse complement strand
GTCAGATCAATGATGATGGCTAGTTGTGCTGTTGATCACAGAATACTAGATGGAGCTCCAGCAGGACAATTCCTAGCAGTCTTGAAAGAGACCCTTGAAAACCCATTCATGATGAAGTTCTAGATGAAATTCGTCCAAAGCATTATCAACATTCAAACAAGAATCTTACATGAGAGGGAAATGATTCGTACAAAGTCTTGTCCAAAATGCGGAAGCGGCAGAATAGCCGGGCCTCACAGGATTTATGGTCAGGCGCATGTGAGGATTGATCTTCCAGGAATGTCCACTGCAACACTGGAGAGTTTTACGTGTGCTGATTGTGGATATACCGAGTTCTATGTAGATCAAATGGGTCTTCGGAATATTAACACCTCAGGAAGGTTTGTACTGGGTTCTTATCAGACACCACAACGACAACCTGAGATACGCAGCTGTCCGTACTGTGGCTCACAACTAAGGCAAGGTTCGCTGACCTGTCACGAATGCGGTCAAATCATGTCGTAAGTTTCGACACCAAATATCGGGTGGACCTTATATTCTAGAGAGCAGACCTCATCTCGACACGAGTTGTTCGTGTCGCCTCGAATACGACATCTGCTCCGCCTCAATCGTTGCTCTGAGGCCTCCTGCCGATGGCGAGCAACCTAATTTGGCCATCGGCTAACCCGCTCATTTTATCCATGCAACAAGCTAATCAGAGACGTGTATATTTAGCAGGTGAAACAGAATATACGAGTGAAATCCGAATGATTTGGCGGCTTGTTGATGAAGATAGCACAGATGTTTATCAGAATCTCGCATTTGATGAGGCAGTTGCTAGATTTACAGCAAGTCAAGAGAATAAGCTGAGCACACTCCGTTTCTGGCGTTCCGATAAGGCAGTGGTGATTGGCAGATTCCAATGTGTACACAAAGAGGTGAATCTGTCATACTGTGAAGAGAACAAGATTTCAATCGCTCGAAGGTTTACTGGAGGGGGTGCAGTTTATCACGACACTGGCAACCTTAACTTCTCAATCTGTGCGGATCGCAGTGAGAAGTATGTCCCAAAGACCCTGATTGAAATCTACGAGTATTTCATTGGCAATGTTTCGAAGGCATTGCAATCGATAGATATTCCAACTCAATACGATCCAGTTCGCTCTTGTATCAGGATAAACGACTTGAAAATCACGGGGACAGCAGGTTGGCTCAAGAGAGGCGTCGCGTTTCTACATGGTACTCTGTTGATTAACTCCAACCTTCCAACGCTTCGACAAAGCATTACGCCACCGAAAGGGCAACCTATTTTTCTCCGCGATAAGACCAGGGTCCGATGCATGGACAGTAAACGGGATCGTGTAACGAATATTGCAGACCAAGTCAAAGAATGTCCTTCAGATGAAGCAATCAAGAATGCAATAGCGCAGAGTATCGAAATGAGCTCCCGACAGTCGGTCCAGAAAGGAAGTCTGTCACAGGAAGAGAAGGATGCTGCACAGACTTTATATCAGAGCCGCTATTCCCAGTCCGAGTGGAATCTGGGTACACCAGCCCAGTGAATCTGAGGAATGGTCCAATGACTGATGATGTTGAGAAAACGCTGAAAAGTTTCATGAAACACTTTGGTGCACTAAACCGAGATATTCCAGATGCAAGAAATGCATTCACTGACCTCCAGAAGACAGTGCACAAAGACGGTGCTCTATCAGCCAAGTTCAAAGAGATAATCTGTATCGTGGCTTCGATTCTCTCACCATGTGAGGAATGTATGGTCTACCACACAAAACAGGCGATTACTCTAGGAGCAACAAGAGAGGAAATCATGGAAGCTTGTTC